>CAYOSW010000026.1:0-16160 GCA_964406775.1 uncultured Gammaproteobacteria bacterium | reverse complement strand
CTATTTGAAGCGAAAAACTCGTCTCTCGCCAAAAAGTTATGAAGAGGGAGTTATAAAGAATTATGACTATATTTTAACTACAGATGAAGATACAAGTGATGGTTCAAAAACAGAAAAGGCTTATTTTATCTATGTTGACTATGGAATATATATTTTCTCAACATCCGAGGAATCTCTTTATCCGGTTCTAGATCAAATAGTTCAATCGTTTGAATATAAAGGAAATATCTCTTCTGGCGAAAACCCTAGATAGGTATAGCATTCAAAATTTCCATATTGTATATTAATGTAAGCGGGGAGTACCCGCGGCCTGCCAATGTCAAACCTATTCGGATCACTATTTCAACATCCTGACGATGCCGCGAAGGACCCAAACGCTCCGGGCGGAGGAGCAACGACCACGACTGAGCCTGCAAAAGTTCCCGATGCAACCGATTTATCCAGCACTTTAAGCCAGGCCTCTAAAGATTCGGCTGTTGTTTCTTCGTCGATTGATCCGGCAAAAGAGCAGGGGAAGCAGGCGCTTTCGCATATGGATCCCCGCGCTTCCCAGGTTTTGGTTCACGCGTACGATGAGGCAAAGCGCGTTAAACACAGCTTTATTGAGCCCGAACAATTATTTTTAGCTTTAATTTCCGACCGCGATATTTTTAAACTGCTTCAGGATTTTTCAGTGGATGTGGCAAAACTGACCCGTGAGATTCAGGAAAAAGAGGTGATCGGTGATTTCTCGGGCGAGCCTACTCTTGGGGAAACGACCAAACAGATTCTTGAGGAGGCGTTTATAAATGCCAAAAAAAGGGAAGTTGAATATCTTTCACCCGAGGATATATTGCTGACTTTCTTCAATAAACAGACAGAGGTGGCAAAACCTCTGCAGGCTCAGGGGATGGATAAAACCAAGGTCGAGGAAAAATTAACTAAGTCTACCGAATTCACGACAGGCAAAAAATCGGTTTTGGCTCAATACGGGATCGATCTGACCGAGAAAGCCCGCAAAGGCGATCTTGATCCGATAGCCGGGCGCGAAAAAGAGATTGAAAGACTTGTCCATATTCTGCTCCGAAGGACGAAGAACAATCCCGTCATTATCGGAGAAGCGGGAACGGGTAAAACCGCAATTGTTGAGGGATTAGCTCAGATGATGGTATCAGGCAAAATTACTTCGGATCTGGCGAATAAAAAAATTATCCAGCTTGACCTCTCTTCGCTTATTGCGGGCGCTGCCCACCGAGGGGAATTCGAAGAACGCTTGCAGGGCGTAATTAAAGAAGTTATGGCCTCAGGCGGACAAATAATATTGTTTATTGATGAGATCCACACTATTTTAGGTGCCGGTGCAACGGAGGGGGCTTTGGACGCCTCAAACATAATTAAACCTTATTTGAGTAAAGGAACTCTCCAGATCATCGGTGCAACAACTACAAGTGAGTACAGAAAGAACTTTGAAAAAGACCGGGCTTTTGAACGGCGTTTCCAGCCGGTGATGTGCGATGAGCCGACCGAGGAAGTGGCGATTGAGATGATCAAGGTCCTTCTTCCTAAATACGAAAAATTCCACAGCGTTAAAGTAACCGATGACGCGGTTAAGGCAGCGGTTCATTTATCGAAGCGCTATGTCGGCGAAAGGTTTTTACCTGATAAGGCGATCGATCTTTTGGATGAGGCGGCGGCGGAGGTGCGTCTTGCCGGAACATCGTCAACCAACGGTCAAAGCGGGGCAAAAGAGGTACGGTCGGAGGATATTGAAAAAGTTGTTTCCCGCTGGACGGGGATTCCGATAACCAAGCTGACCGAGAAGGAATCCGAAAAACTTCTGCATATGGAAGACTTAATCCATAAAAAATTCATCGATCACGAGCGCGCGGTTAAAGCGGTTGCAGAAGCGATCAGAAGGGGAAGAATCGGATTGGCTAATGCCAACCGTCCGATTGCCTCATTCGTTTTCTTAGGTCCGACCGGTACCGGTAAGACCGAACTGGCTAAGGTGCTCGCCGAAATTATGTTTGGCAAGCAGGACGCGATGATCAGGCTGGATATGTCTGAATATATGGAGAAGCACGAGGTGGCAAAACTGGTCGGTGCCCCTCCCGGATATGTCGGATATGAAGAGGGCGGTCAGTTAACCGAGGCCGTCAGAAGCAAGCCGTACTCAATCGTTTTACTTGATGAAATCGAGAAAGCTCATCCTGATGTTTTTAATATCCTGCTTCAGTTACTCGAGGACGGAAGATTAACCGACAATAAAGGCAATACGATTTCCTTTAAAAATACCGTTATAATCGCCACCTCAAATATTGCTTCCGATTTAATCAGACGGAAAATTATGGAAGCTAATTCCCAGCAAAAAGCCGACCCGGGCCAACCCAATCCGAATGCTCCTGCGGGAACTGTAAATCCGGCCGTTCCGCCCGTTCCGGGCGCGGTCCCTTCTCAGGGAACAGTTCCTCCCACTCAGCCGGCTCAATTTAATCAGACTATAGCTAATCCGGCAGTTCCTGGAACACCTGCAGTCCCGCCCGTACCCGGAGCTCCAGCACCTGTTGATCCTTCGGCCCAGCCGGGAACTGTTCCGCCGGCACCTCCTGCGCTTGACGCATCTGGTAATCCTGTTCCGGGTGCTTTGCCTCAACAGGCGCAGGAAGCTAAAAAACCCGAGGAAGATCCCAACGATCCGAAAGTTAAGGCATATAAGGAGCTTTCTGCAATCGTTATGGAGGAATTGACTAAGCACTTCAGGCCAGAGTTGATTAACAGGTTTGATGAGGTGGTAGTGTTTGAGCCTCTGACGGCTGAGGATATGATAGAAATCTGCAAGCTCCAGATCGAAGGCACGCGCAAACTGCTTAAAGAACAGAATATCGGTTTGGAATTATCCCAAAAAGCTTTGGACCAGCTGGCCAAGGAAGGCTATGATCCCGTATACGGTGCAAGGCCTTTGAGAAGACTGATCCAGAGGTCGATTGAGAATCCGATCGCCATCTACTTAATCCAGAGAACTATTACCAACGGAGATACCATTCTGGTTGACTATGACAGCGCAAATGATAAATACGTTTTCTCAAAGGCAAAAACCAAACAGCCCCAGCCCGACGCCGCTCAGAATAATGCTCCCGATCTGAATAATCCCCAGCCAGACGGTCAAGCTCCTCAGGAAAACGCCAACCCGGCACCTCCTGCACCTCCCCCGCCTGCGCCTGACGGGTCCGCTCCTGCACTGGCTGCTCCGGCACCCGGTCAGCCCGCAAACGGAGCCCTGCCCGATTGGCTGAGTAATGTTACCCAGGCTGCACAGGGCGGGGAAGCGCCCGCGCCTGAAGCGCCTCCTGCTCCGGGAGGTCCTGCGCCCGCTCAATCTTAATAATTAAATCGGAAAAATGGCGACGAATTTATTGGCTCAATTTAAAGTTCCCGGAGGTTCAGCCGGTCCGGTAGATTTGATTGCACCTTCCGGTGTACCCGTTGCTTTACGCGGCGGGCTGGAAACAACGGGCACAACTTTTTTTCAGACTATCGTAAACAACTTATTTATACTGGGAAGTTTTCTGACTTTGGTTATGGTGATTATCTCGGGTATCCAATGGATTCTCTCCAGAGGGGATCCTGAAAAGGTTGCCTCCGCCAAAAGAAGATTCTATTATGCAATGATCGGACTTATCGTAATGCTTTCCGCGTTTTTTGTGGTCAGGGTGATTGTCTTTATTACCGGCGGCGATTGGGAAAGCTTTGTCAGCCCTGATAAACTCTTAAACGAAACTCCTTAATTTTCTAATACAGGTTCTTTAGAGATTAGCCCGCAAGCCTCAGCTTATTGACTGCAGGTAAACGGGTGATCCGGGTCGTTTTTAACCATTCCGCCCCATTCAACAACCCTGAATTGGCTATTATCTGCTGTTCCGAGGTTTCCGGTTAAGTCGGGCGCTTCAACTGTTTTCGGCGCATCCAGTCTTTCGAAATAAAACCTCACCCGGTTTATGAAATCGGGTTTGGGTGTGATTTCCAGCTTTTCAATTTCGTCCACATTTGACTGATCGATAATGCCGACAAAATAGTAGGCCGAGGGGTCTTTGGATAAAGCCTTAGTCCAGTATCCGATAAAATCTTTCTCCTGAGTGGCATTCAGTCCGAGTTTTGGGAGAATCTCCTTATAAAGTTTTTCAAGATCCGCATATTTAACCACCCAGCCTTTCTGAGGCTTTCTAATTACCTCATCGCGGATTTTAGATTCAAAATATAAGTAATTTGCAGGTATGGAGTTGTGATCCAGCCCGAAAAGTCTTCCGTCGGGATAGGCCTCAACCACCCAGCCTTTTTCATTGTCATAAGGCGGGTCAACGTAAGTCAAAAATCCCGAAGGATAAATTTTAACGTTAACCAGTTGTTTTTGCGGGGGATAAAGATAAACTGCCGGCTTGCAGTGGACACCCCAGCCGTTTACAACTTTATTGCTCGAGGCGCCTGTTCCGAACACGAAATACTGGAGCTGAAGCTGGTCCGGATCCTCGCTGATGCTTTGTGCCGGCTGGATAACCTGAGTCCCGGAAATTGCCTGGGCCCCTTTGGTTGCGTCACAGGCAAATGCTTCGGGCGGAAGATCGGGCCGACCGGAATCAATATCCTGATAAATATCCACAAGGTAGAATGTTTCCGATTGTCCGCCTGTCGTCCCTCCTTTAAGCTCCGTAAATCCTCCGTCCGGATTAACGTGCAGTAAAAATACCAATCCGTAATCAATAAAATACATTAGATCACGTTCACCGCCTCTGGTACGGCTTTCGAGCAGTCTATCCAAACTGATTTCACCGGAAATTTCCGGGAAGAAAATCTTAAATCTGGATCTGTCTATTTCCGGAATTTCAAATCCCAGCTTTTCGGCGCTGTCAAAATGACAGCTTGAATCATCCCAATTATAGTCGTGTTTTTTAACATCCGTTGTACTCATCGGCACATTCTTGCGGATCAGCCGGTAGGTAACATTGCCTCTGCGGAAATTATGCCTGTCGCCCCCGCACCCTTCGGGATCCCTGACGAGTGTTCCGCTCTCCCTGTCCTGATCATCCCATCCGACTTTGCTGACATCATCGGCAGGAGCCTGGAAAGTCGGGGCAACAGCCGGGTCTTCTGTCTGGCAAAGCTCGCTGATCTGATCAGTTTTAGGTTTTTCCGTGGGCTTGGGAGTGGAAGGGGCGTTAAAAGTGAAATAGGCGAATATAAAAACAAACAGACCCATCGAGATGGCAGCGTAACCCATTAATTCATTTTATATTAAAGCGGAAAAATCTCAAAACAGCTGTTACTTGACAAAGAAAATGGATTATGGGCAAAATAAATCAATGTCCAAACCGAAAATTATTGCTGCAGCTACCTCAGGTATTACTTATCTTTTCGTAACCGTTTCCGTCTTTGCCCAAAACCAGGGTCTTAAAGCTCCCGGCGGATCACTCGCCGCAAACACTAAAGTTGAGGCAATTCCCCAATATATAGTAAATATGATGTTTTTGATCGCCGCGTTTTTGGCGGTCGCTTACCTGATGTTCGGAGGAATTAAATGGATTACTTCAAGAGGGGATAAAATTGCGGTTGAGGCGGCCCGTAAGCATATTGTTGCAGCAGTTATCGGTTTGGTTATCGTTGCAGGATCGTTCTTTGCCTTAAATGTCGTATTCAGACTGCTCGGTGCGGACAATCCTTTGGAAGAAGGCTTTAAATTCCAGACAATTCAGGAAGTTAACGAAAGCATCGAGTAAATCTCCGCCTAAAGTCCAGTTTAAATTCTCAACTTTCTATGCTAATGTTAGTTTATGCCCAGCTCTGTTAAAAGGCTCATTCTGAGCCTATCTTTGTTGCTTACTCCCGTCAAAAGTGCTTATGCTGCAGGTTTGACGCGTGAGGAATGTTTCCAGGACAACATCGCCCGGCTCGGATGTCTGCCGTATTATTTGGGGAATATTGTTAACGGAATTTTTGCCCTCTCCGGTATCGCCGCAATAATATTGATTGTCCTTTCGGGAATCCGGATTCTGACTTCGGGAGGGGACGCGGCCAGAGTGGCCAAAGCCAAAACTTCGCTATATTACTCGATAATCGGATTTGTGATCGTACTCTCTTCCTTTTTAATATTAAGAGTAATTTCTTACGTAACCGGAGCTGAGTGTATTAATGCACTCGGTTTTAATACCTGTAACTGATTATGGAATGCGTTAACGGAGTTTTACCGACAGATTTAGGAGACATACCCTGCTCGCCGACGGGATTTGCGTCGAGTCTATACGGAATAGGGCTCAGTTTTATCGGTGTGGTTGCCCTGCTTTTTATTGTTTACGGAGGTTTTTTAGTGCTTACCTCCCAGGGTAGTCAGGATCAGCTCAGAAGAGGGAAATCTTACATTACTTACTCCATAGTCGGCGTTGTTTTGGCGATAGCCGGTTATGCGCTTTATCAGATATTGGCAATTGATGTTATTAAGATACCGGGATTTAGTAGATAGATGCAAATAAACCAATATACAAATAACCCAATTCCAAATTCCCAATAAATATTAATTGGGCATTTGTATATTTGGCATTGGTTTATTCAATAAGGTCTGCCCATGAAAAAATTAATACTTGGTCTAATACTTTCAATATTTGTATTTCAATCATCTGTTGTTCACGTTTTTGCCCAGGTTTCACCCTCACCCTCTGCATCGCCCGCGGCTTCGGGATCTCCGGCAGCTTCCGGTTCTCCCGGCGCTTCAGCAATACCCCAGGACCGTCCCGACTCGTTAGCCATAATAGGGGAAGCCGGGTCTGCAGCCGGAGGCTGGCAGCCTGATGATGAAGTTACTTTTACCGGGAAATTGGCTGCGCGCTCCGAAGATGTTTTAGACTGGCTTCTTGAGAATTATCAGTGGGCGAAGTTTACAGGTTCGCAGACGCCTTTCGATAAGCTTTGGGAATTTGTGAGGAATACGGTTTTTGCCATCCTCGGGCTGTTCATTCTGGTCGGTGCATTCCTGATGATTATAACCCGAGGCAGGAGTTTGACGGTAAAACGGCTGATTATCCGTTTCGTAATGGTGCTGGTTCTGGTAATTTTTTCTTTCTCGATCGTCAGAACCGTTTATGCTTTAACCGACATCATCCAGGGGTTTTTCCTGAATTTGCCCCAACCTGACGGTACAACCAGGCTGATAACTACAAGGGATTTATTAAATGTGGCCTTCGGATACGGCGAGTTCCGGGGATTCCGCAGAATCGGCGGGGAATATAACGAATCGGCAATAACCTCACTGCTTTTGATTAAAGCGACTGCGGCAACTTACTACACAATGTTTATTATCCTGATAATCCGCAAGGTTATCCTCTGGTTCTTTATTTTAGTTTCTCCGGTTTTTCCGCTTTTACTGTTTTTCAAGCCGGTCCGCAATACCGCCAAAATCTGGATAGGGGAGTTTTTCAGGTGGGTTTTGTATGCTCCGCTTTTTGCAATCTTCCTGCGCGGATTGGTTGAGATCTGGAAATACGGGGTGGATACCAGCGGTAGTAACGTTACGGGCGTGCCTCTTGTGTTTGATACGGCCAAAGCCGGGACTTTAACTGCCGCGGGTCAGATAATTTATCCGACCGCGATAAATATTCTTTTAGGCGGTCCGGGTCAGCTGGTTTTAGGGAATAACAACGTAAATTACAAAGACACATATGTTCTTTATCTTGTGGCGCTTTTAATGCTCTGGATGGTTATTATTTTACCGTGGATTCTGCTCCGCATTTTTCTTGATTACTTTAACGGTGCATCTCTTGGCGACAGCAACTTGGTTAAGTTTTTGGCCAGAAACGGTTTGCCTCCTCCGGGGCGCTACCGTCCGGAATCAGCTTATCCGCCTCCCGGAAGTCCGACACCTCCTATGACGCCTCCTCCCGGAGTTACAGGTATGGCAAAAAGCCTGCCTTTGTCTAAATTCAGACATACTCCGGTTGCCGAGATGCAGCAGGCGATGCAGGAAGAAAGCGCCAGGGCGCAGCAGGCGATCGGTCAGACTGCATTCCAGTCGGCATCCCAAGCGGGCAGAGCATCCACCGTCAATATTGAAAACGCCAATATTCAGGCAAGCAATTTACTCGCATCCAACCTGATCAACATTTCCAACACTCAGTCCTCTCAAATTGTTGAGGCTCTGTCTCAGGCCGGACTATCCATCCCGACAATGCGCGACATTGCGAAGCTGGAAGCCTCCTCAATGCAAAAATCAGGTGCCGGCAGGGAAGAGTACAACCGTATGAGTGAACTGCTCTCAAGAGTTGCGGGCACAAGCCAATTAGTATCTCCGGCAGAGAAGGAAAGATTCTCAGCTATTAAAGAAAGATTGGTCCAGCAATCCAAACAGGGTAATGCGGTTGCCAAATCTGTTGTTAACGCGGCAAATCCTCCGGCAGCGGGTGTTACTTTGCCTCAAAACAACGAAGTTCAGCAGGTGAACCTTGAGGACTACGAAGAAGTAAGAACCATCTGGCAGGAAAACTACCGCAAACTGGAACCGCCATCCGGTCCTGACGGCAAACCTCAAAACCGTGCCGAATGGTTAAAGCAGGAAGTAAAACAAATTCCGACAGTTATCGACCTGTTGCTTTCGGGTGATCCGAAGAGGGTTGAGGAAGGAAAGAGAATGGTTTCAAAGATTCTGCCGTTCCTGCTTTTGGGAGGCTTCTCCAACGCCGAGATAGTCGCTTATCTTAAAGCAAAACTTGAAGCCGCTAAGACTGTTCTCAAGGAAGTTATGGAAGCAGAGGGTCAAAAAGAGGAAGAGGAAACCAAGGTTGAGGTCGACAGAACCAAGCACGCAGAAAAAACAATGGTTGCCCACGCCGAAATACCGGAAGAAGAAAAGCCCGCACCGAAGCCGGAGATACCCGACGGACCGGCTCAAATCCCTGACGCTTTAAAACCCAAAAACGAGCCCGGTGATTAATTGCGGGTGGTAAAATTAAAGACTTCTATGAAAAAACTTTCAGCTCCGCGGGTAATTTTAAAAAGCGGGAAAATTATTATTAAGCTCGTACTGATCTTTGTCCTGACAGGTATCCTTTTAGTTACCTCTAACTTCAGTTTTTCAATCATCTCGGCGGATGAAATTGAGGATCTCCAAAAAGAAATCAATAAATTAAGTGAAGCTAAAAAACTTTCCCAATCGGCAACTAAACCTCTTGAAGGGCAGCTGGAAAATTTGCAGAAACAGCTGATTCAGATTCAATACAATATCGAAATGCTGTCTCAAAAAATCATTAAAAAGGAGAAGGATTTAAATGCCAGAACCCAAAAAATTGCGGAACAGCAGGCACTGCTTGAGGTAAGAGTCAGGAGTTATTACATCCGCTCATTTTTAAATTCTCCACTGGCGGTTATTTTTTCCCAGGACAGCGCCGGAGGGATATTAAGAGAACTTTCTTACAGAATGGCGACAACCCGTGAAGATCAAAAAATCATTACCTCGATAACGGACGAGATAACGGATTTATTGACCCAAAAAGAAAAACTGGAAAAAGATAAAAAAAGTCTGGCGTTTCTCCAGGTTGAGGTTGATAAAAATGCCGACTTTTTAGGAGGGGAGATTAAAAAAGCTAAAGATTATCAGGAAGATTTAAATAAAAAGATTGCTGATTTGACGGCAAAGCAACAAGCGATCCTGGCGGCAAAGTCGGGAACATTTGTAACGTCCGTCGGTGATGTTCCGTTGGCTGATGATGCCAACGCCCGTCCGACTTATGATCCGGGGTTCCGTCCGGCTTTCGCGGCTTTTTCCTTCGGCGCTTACACTCACAGAAACGGAATGAGCCAATACGGGGCAAAAGGCCGGGCTGACGCAGGCCAGAGTGCCGAGCAGATTCTTGCGGCTTACTATCCGGGAGCCTCGCTGAATAAAAATTATTCTGTTCCGGCAACGATAAATGTTGACGGTTTCGGGAGCCGGGCTTTTGAGGATGAATATATGAAGAGGATTTATGAAATGCCGAACTCTTTCCCGAAAGAAGCTCTTAAGGCTCAAGCCGTTGCGGCCAGAACTTATGCCATCAGAAGAGGGGGCTCGATTTGTGCAACCGAATCCTGTCAGGTCTATAAAGACAGTAATAAAGGTGGAGCCTGGGAAGAGGCCGTTAAAGAAACTAAAGGATGGGTGCTTGAGGGCGGGCCGGGGGCTCAATATTCATCCACTACCGGAGGTTACGGTAACAATTCCGGTTGGGATACCAAATGCGGCAGCCGGAATTGCTGGACGGCGGATGCTTACGAAAAATTGGCCGGTTCACCCTGGTTTTATAAAGGATGGTACCGTGACAGAACCGGTGCAACCTGCGGACGCTCACACCCCTGGTTAAACGAGGAGCAAATGGCGGATATTCTTAATTCCTATATAGTTTATAAAGCAAATGATCAGGCTGACAGGATTTCTCCGATTGATACTTCCTGTTGGCCGGGAAATCCTTTTTCCGTTTCCGAAATGAAGGATAAGGCAGGCAGTCACGGAGGTGCGGTAACTTCGGTGGGATCCGTCGGCGTCAGCTACAGCAATGACGGCTCAACAGCGAATGTATCGTTTTCAACAAACCGGGGAACGATCTCCATTTCAGGTTCCGATTTTAAAACCGTTTTTAACTTGAGGGCACCGGGATATGTCTCTATTAAATCTCCGCTTTTTAATATCGAAACTAAATAACCCGGAAATTTTAAAATGCCTTTTTCTTATGCTATGATCCTAACCACCGATGCAATTTAAGTTTTTTCCGGCAATTCTGGCTTCCCCCAAAAAAATTAAATTTGACAAGCAGGAAGAAAACGAAGTAATCGAGCTTTTTCTGCGCCAGCACCCGATAGTTAACCTCGGCTGGATTTTAATTTCGCTTTTTTTGCTTATATTGCCGCCTCTTTTCTTGCAGTTTGAAGGGCAATTAGGATTAAATTTTACCGGAAATATTTCTTTAAGCGTATTGATAGGGGGGCTGATAGTCTATTATCTGCTGATCGCGGCTTATGCTTTTGAGCAATTTCTGAGCTGGTACTATAACGTATATATTGTGACTAATATGCATATAGTGGACATTAATTTTTATTCACTTTTATCAAAGGAAGTTGTCGAGATTTCCTTAAACGACATTGAAGTCATCGCCTACCACGCAAGCGGAGTTTTAGCCTCTCTTTATCACTACGGAAATGTTGAAATCGAAACGGCTGCCGAAACAAAAAGAATACTTTTTGAAAAAGTCCCCAATCCCGATGTTGTGACAGATGCAGTTCAGGATTTACAGCGAGCCAGAAAATCATTTGGAGGAGGACACTGATGGAGGCGGCGGCGACAAATCAACTGACGCTTCAATCGCTGATTGAAATGGTTTTTAAGGGTGGGTTTATCATATTTGGCGTGGTCTACTTTATATTTACGCTGGTGGTGTTGCGGCAGGTTAACATAATGGCATCCACTCTCCATACCGAGGGGGGAGGGCTTCTTAAAGGCTTGGCGATTCTTTTTGCCGGTCTGGCTCTCGGGGTTATTGTACTTTTCATCGGATTGTTCTAAAAAGGCTTTATATGTTAAAGCTCGCCAAATTTATTGGCGCTAATACGGATTTTACGACCAGCCAGGCATTTCTCTTCCCGCGCGTTCATCAGGCAGGTCCGGGCGAGCCGGTCTTCGGACTGGTCATTTCAGGCGAGGGTGATGATATTTTTATTACAGTAAGGCAGAAAATCCTGACTCTTGAGGAAAATTTCAATGCACCCCTTGAGCGTGTGACCGATAAACTCCACGAACTTTTAGAAAAACTGAAAAACGAATTCAGTAATCTCGAAAATTTAAAAATTACCCTTTTTTGTGCGAAAGATGATTTATTTTACGTACTTCAGCTGGGTAATAATCTCGTCGAGATTTTACGGGAAGGGCGGAGGATGCGCGTGATAGAGCCCGGGATGCAGGAAAAAATTGTTTCGGGATTTATCAAACCCGGAGACCGGATTTTGGTGCTTGCTTCAAAACCCGATACCAGCCAATGGAGCGATGAGGTTATATCGGAAGTTTTTTATGTGCCTCTTGAGAGTATCGATGATGCAGAGGTTATATTTGCCAAAGATGAACAGAAAATAGAAAGTCAGGATGATCTGGCAGGGGTAAAACAGATTCAGCCTGTGGCGCTAATCTTGCTGGAAAGCGGTGAATTTACGCAAAGAAAATCGGAATCTGCACCCCGCCAGAATTCGGAAGCCAGACCTAAAATAAAAGTTAATATCAACTTTTCTGCCTTTTTTCTACTGGTCAGAAAATTGTCCCGTCAGACCTTCGGTTTATTGAGACTGGTAAACAGAAAAATCCTGATTGCGGTTATAGTCCTACTGTTTATTTTAGCTGTGGGCTCGGGCGGATATTTTTATTATCAATCCCAGCTTTCGGCAAGAAATGCGAGGAGAGAGAACTTAATCTTTCTTATTGAGAGCACTTTAAACCAGGCGTCTTCTTTAAAAGATTCTGATCTTAAGAGTGCTAAAGATGAGCTCGGTAAGGCCGGAGACAGGTTGAAGGAGCTGGAAAGCCTTGATCCCAAAAACCCTCAGGTTCAGGCGACAAAAAATAAATACGAGGAAAAAACTGCCGAAATCCTGAAGATATATAAAAACTTTGATATGGAATTATTTATGAGTTTGGATTTAATTAAACAAAGCTTCCAGGCAAAAAAGCTGTCGTTTTCAGTCAATAAATTATTGCTTTTGGATACCAACGAGAAGTCCCTGGTATCAATCAGAACTGATTTAAAAACACCCGATATTCTTGCAGGTAATCAGCAATTAGGGGATGCTCAACTGGCTTCGATAAACGGGAGTAATGTTTTCGTTTATTCCAGGGATAAAGGTTTAATCCATATCGATTTGGATACCGACAAGCTTTCTGTTGTATCCAAGCCCGATGAGGGGTGGGGCGATATTAGGGGAATTTTTGGATTCTCGGATAACCTTTATGTTCTGGATTCGGGGAAAAGTATGATCTGGAAATATGCACCGACGATAAACGGATTCTCGCAAAAGCAGGAGTATTTAAAAGGGAAGCCGAATTTAGGGCTCGGTAAGGATATCGTAATCGATTATTCGGTTTGGGTTTTAACGGCTGAGCCCGACATTCTAAAATTTACGGCCGGCAACTCGGATTTCTTTGCTTTATCGGGTTTAGATCAGCCGCTTACGCAGATAGACAGGATATTTGTTACCGAAGAACTGGATTCGGTGTTTATTCTAGATAAGTTAAACGGCAGAATTTTGGTAACCAAGAAAAACGGCGAATATCTGGCTCAATACGTCAAAGAGGATCTCTCAAAAGTGGATGATTTTTTTGTCGACGAAGAAGGGAGAGCGATCTATCTATTAATGGGAAACCAGATTTTTAAAACCCCTTTGCGCTAGCTTCTGGCAACGCCTGGTTACGCTGGTATAATACTAGTATGAAAATCAGCAATAAAAAAGCCAGGTTCGAATACTCCATAACAGACTCATTTGAGGCGGGGATAGTTTTATTCGGCCACGAAGTTAAATCCTTAAGAGCGGGAAGAGGGGATTTGTCGGATAGCTATGCCAAAGTCCAAAACGGAGAAATATATCTGAAAAACGCTTTTATCCCGCCGTACCAGAATTCGGCAATCAACGATTATAACCCCAAACGCGACAGGAAGCTTCTTTTGCATAAGGATCAGATCGGAAAACTAATCGGAAGCAAGGATCATCTGATTCCGCTCTCCATTTACGAAAAAAGGAATATGTTCAAAGTTGATTTAGGGGTCGGAACTTCAAAAAAACAATTTGATAAACGGCGGGCGATCAAAGAAAGGGATCAAACCAGAAAAATTGAACAGGAACTAAGAGGTGTTAAAGAGTAATCTTTGAATATTGAAACAAATTCTTAAAGTTATTTTCCGGTTTCTGCTATAAGTGCCAGAACTCTAATCCTTGCATTCATAGCCCGGTTTAAGGCTTGAGCTCTCTGTTCTTCTGTAACTTGGCCATTTAAGGCTGTTATTAAAGTTACATCCTCAAAGTAGGCTCTGCCGACAGGACTTACAGGACCCGTCCCAGGCTCAATACCGGTATTTTTTCTATTTTCCATAAATGTATTATACAAAAACACCCTCAGGACTTTGATTTCAGGCTCAAAATGTGGTAGCATACTCTCCTGGGGACGTATTGATTCGACGGAGTAGCACTTTGAAAACTGCAAGCCGGTAAGGAAACATTAACCGTAAAATATTGTTTCAAAAACAAACGACAAACAATCTGTTATGTCGCGTCTTTCTGGCCAGCTCGCGAAGAAATTCGCCGGTTTTGGTGTGACCCCTTTCGGGCCGCTGGCTACTGTTAAGGTAGCTTACAGCTAAGACTGCTTTAGGATCCTTTCTTCCTGATGGAGGCCTAAGGTAATACACAGTCAGGATGCTTGTCCTCCGGTGTTGGTTGATCCGAAGAGATAAAAAGATAACTCAATCAGGTATTTGTTTTCCAGCTAGTTGGTTACAACAAATACCCAAAATATAGACTAGCTAAGCTTGTAGAAGTTTTTACATTTACTGTTTCAGACCCGAGATCACATCTCGGCGTCTCCACCAATCGGACCGGCGTAGCCGGGAGATCGCTTGCAAAAAGTTTCCTGTGGAAAGTTTTTGACAAGGGTAAAGGGCTGACCTGAAAGGTCAGCTTTTTTTGTGGTTTAATAACTTAAATGAGCCTTTTCGATTTTCTGTTCCCCAAAAAATGTCTGGGTTGCGGAGGTTACGGAGCTTATTTCTGTAGAGAGTGCATCGGGGAAATTAGACAAGCGGATCTGGTTTGTCCTTTTTGCGAAAGACCCAATTTGGGAGGAGAGGTGCATCCGGTTTGTGAAAGAAAATACGGGTTGGACGGACTATGGAGCCTAGGGGTATATGGCGGCAGTTTGCGCCGGGCAATTCAGAAGTTGAAATATAAATGGATAAGTTCGGTCGCGGGAGAATTAACCGGGATAACTGTAGAGTATTGGGCAAAATATCCGCCGGTTCTATTGGATAAGATTAAAAAAACTGCCGGTAAGAACTGGATTGTGACCAGCGTTCCACTCTATCCTGCAAGACAGAGGTGGAGGGGTTTTAATCAATCGGAATTGCTGGCAAAACAGTTTGCGGATAAATTGGGACTTGATTACGGAACTTTGCTCAAAAGAATCAGGAATACGACTCCTCAAATGAAGCTTTCCGCTCCTGAGCGCAGAAAAAATATTAAAAATGCTTTTGAATCGGCTAAAACTTTTCCTCCAAATTCCAATATTCTTCTGATTGATGATGTTTGGACAACGGGCTCGACGCTAAAGGAGTGCTGTTATGAGATGAAGAAGGGAGGCGCAAAAACGGTTTGGGCGCTGACAATCGCCAGATGATTACTTCCAGTCGATCGGATCGATATTATGCTTTTTCAAGTATTCATTAGCCTTGCTGAAGTGGTGGTGGCCGAAGAAGAGGGTTGCCGAATAGGGGGAAGGATGAGCGGAAGTCAGGACTAAATTTTTCGACCGGTCGATAATTTCTCCTTTAACTTGCGCATATTTTCCCCAAAGTAAGTAAACCAAATTTTCCCGCCTATCATTGAGCGCTTGAATTGCCGCATTGGTAAAAATTTCCCAGCCCTTTTCCTTATGTGATGCAGGGCTTCCGGCGGCAACTGTCAGCACGCTGTTTAACATTAAAACTCCCTGTTTTGCCCAGCGGGACAAGTCGCCTGATGGTAAAGTTTCTATTCCCAAATCACTGCGGATTTCCTTAAAGATATTTTGAAGTGAGGGAGGAAGTCCTATGCCGTCGTTGACGGCAAATGACAGTCCGTTAGCCTGGTTTTGACCGTGATAAGGGTCCTGACCGATAATTACAACCTTGACCTTATCAAAAGGACAAAGATCAAATGCCCGAAAGATATTGGGGGCAGGGGGGTAAACCTTACCTTTGGAATATTGGGTCCGGACAAAGGCGGTCAGCCCGCTCCAGTAAGGCTTATTAAATTCCTGACCTAAGGCGTCTTTCCACCCCGGCTCAAGTCTTACGTCTTTCATTAGTTTTGCATAAAAGCCGGTTAAATCTGCGGAGCACCTAGGTCTGGAACCCAACTGTCCTTATAACACTGTCTCACTCCAG
>CAYOSW010000025.1:0-17140 GCA_964406775.1 uncultured Gammaproteobacteria bacterium | reverse complement strand
ATCTAAAATTGCTCAAATTGTTGCAAAACTTGAAGCGGTCGGTGCTATGAAGCATACCGTTGTTGTTGCGGCAACTGCGGCTGATCCGGCTCCGATGCAGTACATTGCCCCTTACGCCGGAACCGCCATCGGAGAATTCTTTATGGACCAGGGCAAGGATGCTCTGATTATATATGACGATTTAAGTAAACACGCGAATGCCTACCGCCAGATGTCGCTTCTTTTAAGAAGACCCTCAGGACGTGAAGCTTACCCCGGAGATGTTTTTTATCTTCACTCAAGACTTTTGGAAAGAGCTGCGCGCCTTAATGAGCAGTACGGAGGCGGATCACTCACCGCTCTTCCGGTTATTGAAACTCAGGCAGGAGATATCTCAGCATATATTCCGACTAACGTTATCTCAATCACAGACGGACAAATCTTTTTGGAATCGGACCTTTTCTTCCAAGGAGTCAGGCCAGCCGTAAACGTCGGAACTTCGGTTTCGAGGGTTGGAGGTTCAGCTCAAACTAAGGCTATGAAGTCCGTCGCGGGACGCTTAAAACTTGATCTGGCTCAATTCCGCGCTCTCGCTGCATTTGCACAATTTTCATCCGATCTTGATCCCGAAACAAGAAATCAGATCGAAAGAGGAAAGAGAATTACCGAAGTGTTAAAACAACCTCCCTATTCCCCCGTTCCCGTTGAAGAACAGGTTGCATCTCTTTGGGCGGTTACCAACGGTCATATGGACGCTATCGATTTCGGAAAAGTATCTGAATTTACCTCATACTTTTTATCGCACCTCAAACTCAAATATAAAGATTCATTAAAAGAAATTGCGGAGAAAAAGGAATTGGCAGAAACTACGGTTAAAAAATTAGAAACGGCCGTTTCCGAAGCTTTAAAAACTTTTAAACCTGGGACTGCAACTCCTTCCAAAAAAGAAGAAACTAAAAAATTTGTAAAACAGGAAGAGAAAGTAAAAACATCAGTAAAAGTTAAAGCAAAGAAGGGTAAATAAATGCCATCAGGACCAGAGAGACGTATTAACGAAGCATTTCAGAGAAGAAGAAATCTGAGAGACAGACTACGGAGATCCGGTGATTTAGCCGAAGACTTTACTAACTTGGAAGCTATAAATCAAGGTACTCAGGATGTTGTAAGCGGCATCCGTGCACAACAAAGAAAAAAGAGGCAAACCGTAATGATATCAGCCTCATAAAATTATGCCGAACACAAAGGAACTTCGAAGAAGAATCCGCTCCGTTAAAAATATGTCCCAAATTACAAAGGCAATGCAGATGGTTGCGGCAACAAAAATGCGCCGGGCCCAAAATCAGGCAATTTCCGGAAGGCCGTATACGACAACTTTAAATAAAGCTGTTATGGCGCTTTTACCTAAATTAAACGGAAAAGTAACTCACCCTCTTCTTGCGGAAAATAATTCCGAAAAAGCTGCAGCTTTGGTTATTACAACCGATAAGGGTTTGTGCGGATCATTAAATACGAATATTTTTAAAGCAGTCTCGTCTTTTATTTCGGAAAACAAAGACGCGCAATTCTACACCATCGGTAAAAAGGGCAGGAATTTTCTTGCAAAATTAGGTAAGGATTTAGTTGCGGATTTTGAAAATTCGGATACTGTAACCTTTAGAACAGCTTCGCAGATAGGAAAATTGGTTTCAAAATCATTTATTGAAGGTGAAATCGGAAGCTTTTCGGTAATTTATCCGAATTTTGTTTCGGCTTTGCGCCAGGAGCCTAAAATTATGAATCTTCTTCCGGTTAACCTTGAGTCACTTAAAGAGTTTTATGATTTAGTACTCGAGGATTCAAAGAAAAAAGATCAGGAATCTTCCGAAGACGAGGAATTTTTATTTGAACCAAACTTATCCGAACTTTTAGACTTTGTTATTACCCACTATGTTCAGGTCAAGATTTATCAGGCTCTCCTCGAGACGAAAGCTTCCGAACATTCGGCTAGAATGATTGCTATGCAGAATGCGACCGATAACGCAAAAGAGCTTGCCTCTGACCTTACTCTTAGCTATAATCAGACACGGCAAGAAGGTATTACTAAAGAATTATTGGAAATTACATCGGCACTTGCAGCTTTGGAATAAATTAAAAATGGCAGAAAGACTTACATCTGAACAATTGGGAAAAATGGTAATGACATCTTTGAGTGCAGAACGTTCTGTGATGAGCGGAGCAACACCAAGCGAAAGACTGCAAAGGCAGGAAGCTGCATTTATAGAGGCGAGAAGGCTTGATCAAGCTGTCAGGGCATCACTCGCGGCAATGCCTGTCAGGAGGAACGGGTGAATCAGGGTACTGTAGCTCAAATCATCGGCCCGGTTGTAGACGTGCAGTTTCCCGAGGATAAACTTCCGGCAATTTACAATGCTTTGGAGCTCGAACTTAACAAAAAGACTTTGGTTCTTGAGACTCAACAGCATTTGGGCGACGGAGTTGTCCGTGCGGTTGCTATGGATTCGACAGACGGGTTAAAGAGAGGCGTGAAAGTTGTCGATACGGGAGCTCCGATTTCGGTACCTGTCGGAGATGAAGTTTTGGGCCGTCTTTTTAATGTATTAGGTCAGACTGTTGATTTAAAAGGTGAAGTTAAAACAAAGAAAAGACTGCCAATCCACAGACAAGCTCCCCCGTTTGAAGAACAATCAGTTACGGCTGAAGTCTTCGAAACCGGGATTAAAGTTATCGATCTTTTAGCACCTTTCGTCAAAGGAGGAAAAGTCGGATTATTCGGAGGAGCGGGAGTCGGAAAAACTGTTCTTATTCAGGAGCTAATCCGCAATATTGCCGCTGAACACGGAGGTTATTCGGTTTTTGCGGGAGTCGGAGAAAGGACCAGGGAAGGTAATGATCTTTACGAGGAAATGAAAGGTTCGGGAGTTATCTCTAAAACCGCAATGGTTTTCGGTCAGATGAATGAGCCTCCCGGAGCGCGTCAAAGAGTTGCTTTATCAGCTTTAACTATGGCCGAGGAATTTCGTGACGGTCAGGGTAAAGATGTTCTGCTTTTTATTGACAATATTTTCCGTTTCTCACAGGCAGGTTCCGAAGTCTCGGCGCTTTTAGGACGTATTCCCTCAGCCGTAGGTTATCAGCCGACTCTGGCTACCGAAATGGGTGCTTTACAGGAAAGAATTACTTCAACGAAGAAGGGTTCAATCACCTCCGTTCAGGCAGTTTATGTTCCGGCAGACGATTACACAGATCCGGCTCCGGCTGCGACTTTTGCCCATCTTGATTCAACAATTGCTCTTGAGAGATCACTTGCCGAGCAGGGGTTGTTCCCGGCTGTTGATCCTCTCGCCTCTTCATCGCGTGCGCTTGATCCCCAGATTGTCGGAGAGGAACATTATAAAATAGCCGTAGAAGTTCAAAGAGTTCTGCAAAGATATAAGGATCTTCAGGATATTATTTCAATTTTGGGTATTGAGGAGCTTTCGGATGATGATAAATTAACTGTTGCCAGAGCTAGAAAAATTCAGAGGGCATTAACTCAGCCTTTCTTCGTCGGAGAAGCATTTACCGGAAGAAAAGGAAAGTACGTAACCTTAAAACAAACGATCCAGCTGTTTAAAGAAATTCTGGACGGTTCACACGATTCAAAGTCCGAACAGGCTTTCTATATGATCGGCGGAATTGAGGATTTGAAATAAATAGAAAATGAGACTCAGCGCAAAAGAATCAGCAGCCGCATATGAAAAAGGTTTACAGCAAAGGTTGAATGCCAGAGCTGACCGCTATGCTTTAACGCTCCGAATGAGCAAAACTCACTTCGAAGAAGGCTGGATGTATATATCTCCCCGCCCTGCAAGCAGGGTCGTAGCTGCTGAACAAAGGTTGGGTAATTCTACTAAATAAAAGTCTGATCTTTTTTTAAAATGCGCTGTATCTCAAAGTTATAGCGGGTCCGAATCCAAATACTCCTGAATTATGTCTCTATCAGTCCGGATAGCGTAGCTTCCCAGGTTATTTCTAATTTCGGTGATTGCTCTTCTGTCTGTATTTTCGAAATAAACGATACTGTCAAAATCATCGAGTTTTATCTGTTCTCCTGCCTTGAAAGCCATATGTTCTAGAATTGATACAGATCCATAGGCGCTGAATCTGGGATAATTTTGGGCAAAGAAGTCGTCAAGCTCATCGGGAATAGTTTTATGGTCTTCAACTTTAAGTTTTCCTCCTGCGGAAAAATCTTCCGTCATAATAGCTAAAACATTATTAGTAGAATCCATAACCACCCCTCTGAACGTTGGAAGCATATGTGCGACATTGGGAACTTCTCGATCAATAAGATCAATTAAAAATAGTTCCTGAGCTGCTCTTTCAGCCTGAAATCTGTGCCTATAAGAGTAACGGGCACTGTATCCCGTGGGAAATTTAAATCCGACAGGGATAACTCTACCCATCTCAGGTGAATAGAATGCGCCGGCTCTGGCAAACCCTGTGCCCATATGGGCGACGGTCAGGCCATTAAGTTGTATATCCAAGTTTTGCTGAGACTCGCCGACTATTTTACGGCTTCTTTCTAAATATCCCATAGTACAATTATCTATCTTTCGGGTTAATTTTTCAAGTTTGCGCTTTACCGGCGGTCTATGCCTCTGATTCCGCCTTCGTGACCCCTTAAAACAAATTCTCGGATCCGCTGATCAGGGTTGCTCCAGAAATCTTTAAGTTCCTTATACTTTGCAACGTTTTGTTCATAAATCCTATTTAATGACTCAGTAAAATTGCGTACCAGATCTTCGGCAGATGTACCGGAAAATCCGCTTCCGGGTAAAAACGGTATTAAAACTACTCTCCCGATAAGAAGACTTCTTTTTAGGGCTTTATTCATTTGCAAAATTCTAGCTGTCTGAAAGATTTAATTCAAGAAAATGGGTTAAGATCCTGAGGTGCAACCTTGAGGTTTTATAACATCTAATTGGGTTGTGAGAGGTCTCTGGCCGCTGACTACACCAATCATTGCTCTTTGTCTGATAATACGGGCTTCGCTGACTGCATCGTTGACTCTGTTTGTTGCCAAGCGCTCTCCTAAACTTCCCTCAAAAGGAACTGAAGAGAAAAGATCGGCTCTTACTTCATCTCCGGGCTCGGCTTTGATAGATCCGGGGCTTGTGAAATCCATAGTTGATCCGTCTCTGAATCTGACAGAAACGACTTCCAGATCGGGAGTGTACGCTCTTATTATGCCGTCATAACGTTTACCGGCTTCTTCCCTCTTTCCGGTAACGCATCCAGTTCCTTTCCAAGAGGCTTCGGCTCTTTCCATAGGAGGAGCAACAACATAAGCAACGCCAACTGTTAGAGCTGCAAGAAAAGGTAAAGCCCGGAAAAAACTTCTTGAAGGTTTTAGATGCGGTCGGTCTACGGCCATATATTCTGGGTATTATAGGATATTTTATGAGAAAAAGCAATTAAAATACTCCCATAGTTTGCTTTTTTGCTCTTCTAAATCTCCGGATGTGATCGCTCGCATCTGTGTATCTTCCCGTTTTAAGTGCCTGATCCGTATAAGCGAAAAGTTGGCTGTATTCAACTATGGTATTCATTTGAAATTCTCCTGAAGATACGGGATCCTCGCCCGGCCACATACTCTTCACGTTGGGGTAAGCTTTGGCTGATTCAACAGAAAATGCAATAGCAAGTCTTTGTGCCCGTTCCCTGGACATAACTCTGGCTAAATTAAATATGCCTTTTTCCGGGACTTTCGCATTGATTATATAATCCCTCCCGATTCCGGGTATATCCTCAGCTCTCGGTATGCTCACATCTCCGTTGATTCTGTCGTTTAAATAACTCTTCAAATCTAAAGTTATGAATTGGGCTGATTCCTGGGGGCTCATTAGATTAGGTACATCAACTCTCGAGCGCTCCAGTTCCAGGACTATTGATTTATTCGGTTTATCCGCCGTATAAATTTGCTTGAAGACATATCCTGTGCTGAAAAGCTCTTGTATGCTTGCCATTTTTAGATGCAAATTATACTTCTTTTTAACAAAATAAGCTCTGAAAATTTAACAAGGAGTCTGATACAATGAATTTGATGCAACTTACAGGCAGGAAAAACTTACTCATTATACTGATTTCCTCGCTCTTGTTTGGAAGTTCCTTATCTCTGATTTTGACAGAATTGCTGATAACGAAATTTAACATTAATTTTCTATCGTTTGATATGCCGGGCGTCAGTCAGAAGCTGGCTTTTTCGAAAACTTTTGATATTTTGGACTTTATACTTGCGGGCAGCCTAGCTTTATTTTTCTTCGTAATTAATTTTTACGGCAAATCAATTTTACCTAAAAAAGCTGATTTTGCGTTTGCGGACATCCTTCTTTTGATTTTTTCTGTAACTGCATTTATCCAGACTCATTTTCTGGCGTTTTCCTCAAAGCAGGTACTCGTTATGGTTGCGGTGTTTGAGGCGCTTTATTTCGTAACCGGATGGTTTGGAAAAAGTTTTCAATTGGCTGATTTACGGGAAAAGTTAAGCACATCAGCAGGAAAATTGCGTCTTCAAAACGGGATTTTTTTGGGGTTTATTTTAACTCTGCTTACAAATAATCTAACAACAGTTCCGGCGCTTTCCTTAGTCTTTCTTTTTATTACACCTCTAATTCTTCTTTCTATATTAGGTAAAAAGGTAAGCGGATTTTTTGAAAACTTCCCCGGAGTTTTACTTTTAACAGCGGTTCTATTTCCGACTAATGCGGTTCAGCTTGCAGGACTTTTAGCAGTCACAGGAATTATTTCTTTCTTAATACTAAAATTCAGACCGGGTTTTCTTGATAAGGGATGGTACGTTAATGTTCTCAGTCCCGCCTCCATAGTGTTTCTTGCCGCTTTTAATCCGGCTTTTTATGTCGGTAACTTTGATTCGGTCGAGGAAGGATTTTGGCTTGCCTGGGTTCAAAGACTGATAAACGGACAATCCCTTTATACGGATGTGGCGGTGTACCACTCGCCCCTTATTCCCTGGGGGATGCATCTGTTTTCAATGATTTCCGGGTTTAATTTATATTCTGAACGCCTTTTCCTGCATCTTCTCCAAGTTGCAGGCCTCATAATCTACTTTTTCTTTGCAAAAAAACTCATCAAAAATCCGGCTTTTTCACTTCTTGCCTTCTTTATCTATATGGCCGTTACGTATACCTTAATAAGGAATAATATCGAAATAAGATTGGGAATTTCTCTTGTATCGCTCCTTTTCTTTTTCGGATTTATGGAAAGCAAAAAGTTATGGAAATTAGCTTTATCCGGAGTTTTTGCCTCACTGGCGTTAATGCTCAGTATTGAATCGGGGCTCGCGGTACTGTTGACTCTCTTTTTCGGACTGAATGTTTTCAGCGGTTCAGGATTTATTTCTGCACAAAAAATAAAAGAGAACTTATCTTTAGCTGGAGGGGTTTTTGTAACTTTAGGCTTATTTGGAATTTACCTGCTGTCCACAGGCGCACTTGCGGGAATGTTTGAGCAAACTACTTTTTATGCCAGGGCTTTCTCCCTCGGCTACTTTAATACGCCTATTGACCGCTCAGTGACACATTCGTATTTTCATTTTGACGTCTTCGATGAATACCTTGATTCGGTCACCATTTTTTGGGAAGGTACTAAGCTGGTTATAATAGGATTCCTGATTTTCGGTTTATACAGATTCTTTACTGCCCAAAAAAGCAATTTAGAAATTAACCGGGCGATGATCACGGCATTCTTCGGGTTAATTCTTACCCGTGCAGCCCTGGGACGCTCGGATTGGTATCATTTATTGTTTGTGCTGGGTGTTGCACTGGTATTGTTTATTTACTCTTTATCAAAGCTTTATGAGACTCAAAAAGCTTTAACTTTAGGGATTGTCTTGTTTTTAGTTTTAGTCGTAGCCAGACCGTCCGTAAATAATGCTTTTTTAAATCAACAGTTATTTAAGTATCAGTCTTACGGAAAAGTTTTCGGAGACTATAAAGCTTATTATTTTGAGCGAGGATCAGGCGCCCTGATCGGAATGGAGATTGACACCCAGCCAATGTTTGAACTGGTTGAGTATATCCAGCTCAATTCAAATAAAGAAGAAAAGATTTTTGTTTTTCCCTGGAATCCCGAAATTTATTTTTACACAGACAGAACTGGCGCAACACAATTCGATACACCTTATGCTTTTTTCTCTCCTGAATATCAAAACAGGATGATAGATCAGCTCAAACAAAATAAGCCTAAATTCATAGTTCTGAACGCAAATCAGAATTTCGGCGGACTCACAACCGGTGCATTGGAAAACGTCAGTAAATACATAAACGACAATTACCAGAGGGAAAAGACATTCGGCCCTTTTGATCTTTTAATTCCAAAGTAAGTTGATATATAATCCAGGAGATTATGCAGCTCCCGCACGGACAATTTGACAGAGCTAGAAAAATTTTTGAGAGAATTTACCGTGATAATAAAATTAATATCCGGGCTTCCATAGACTCCTTAAAAGATCAGCTAAATCTTTATCTTGATCATTTCGGGACACACATCAACAAGCAGATTCAACCCGAAGACCGGGCGAGAATTCTGAAGATAATTGAGCGGAATAATCTCGTTTCAGAATCTTTAGGGACATCAGAATTCAGAAAAATTGTTGATGAGAAAAAGAAACTTCTGGGCAGGATAGTAATCGGATTTGTCTTCTGCATAGACGGACGGATTCCTTCTGTATTTTTGGGGGACAGGTTTGCCAAGTTCTGGGAAGTTCCGGCAGGAGAAATAGCGGTCGTTTCCCGTAAATCGGATGGGAAGTTAATCCCCTCCTCAACCGATTTAGGAGAGTCGTTGCGCCGCAGGGTTACCTCCGGAATGGAACTTTTGGAAATTGTTTTTGCCCACACTTCGCTTATTGATCCGAGTCACGGATGCGGGGCTATGGCGGCAAAAAGGAAAATGGGCAAACTCAGTCCCAAGCTATCGAATGAGGAAGCCAATTTAAAAATTCTAGAGGAAAAAACCATCCCGGCTCTGACTAATTTATATAACGAGTTCAGGATTCAAAAGGGATTTAAACCTCTGGAACGGGTCGGCATACCGGCACTTTACGATACTGACAGCTTCGGTGTGATTCTTAATTCTGATAAGAAAGGAAACGGCAGGAGTCTTTCGACAACGGAACTGACAAATACTTTCAAAGAAACCATTACTGAAAGTTTAATAAAGGAAAATCTGGTTTTCGGAGTTTATAAACACAAGTTTCACGATTTGAAATATATAAATGTCTTCTTCTTAAATCTTTTGAAAGTCACAAAAAAACTGCTTTCAGAGAAGAAATTTTCAGCTCTTCAGGATATTTTAAAAAGTTATATAGCAGAAAACTATGGAGAATTAACACCCAATCAGAAAAAAGCTTTAAGATTTTTTCTGACAAGAAGCATCGCGCTCCAATATCTGACCGGTTTATCCAGCGCCAACAAGAAAAATATTGATCATCCTTTTGCCGAACACGGAGAGACCTATATGGCGGTTTCGATAAGAGGTGCGACTATCGGCAAGTATGATCCTGAGGATCAAGGATTTTCCTCAACTCCGGCAGATTCAAACTCGGCAATCAGCAATATTAAAACAAAGATGTCGATTATGGACACCTCAAAAGAAAACAGTAAACGCCCCTATCTTCTGTTTATTTGCAACTTATTAAATGAGGCTGATCTTAAGGAAAATAACCGTGTTTTACAAAGAGCTATGGCGACAAACGCTGAACTTTTAAAAGATATTCTTATTGATTCCGAGCTCGGAGTCTTGGTGAGAAAGGCGCAGATTATTCCCGTTCCTGTTTTAATTGCCGAAGATACGGGTGAAGTTTTAAAAATCGCCGACCACTCTGCATACATTTAATTAACTATCCTATAAAATTGATTTCAGGATTGGAAAGGAGTAATATTCCGTTATGATAGCAACTGCAGAATATGCTCATAGAGTACCCGGTATAACCGCATTTAAACAAAGTGGCAGAGCTTTTTTAGAAAGAGCACCTCTTGAAACATTAGTAAATTCACAAATAACCATCGAGAATCTGCAGGTAAAAGATCTACCCGAATTCACAAGTGTAATGCATAAAGCAATAGACAGTAGAACGGATCTTCATCCGGATGACCATATTGCGCAGTCGGAGGCTAAGACACAGGCAAAAGCTAAAAGGTCGGAAGATTTCTACAGAGATGTTCTTAAGGATCCCAAAAAAACGGTTTTGGTTGCAAGAGATAAAACAACCGGAAGAATAATCGGAGGGCTGGAGGGTGAGGAGTCGTATGCTGATGAAGACAGGGTTGATGGTCAGAGAGTCGCTTATGTGCTTTGGGTAGGAGTTAACCCGAATACCAAAATTAAAGGAGTAGCCTCAAGTCTTTATAGTGCTTATGAAGCAAAAGCTGTGGAGCTTGGTGCCACTTTTTTACTTGCCAACGTCGACAACAAAAATTTGCCTTCCAGAAAACTCCACGATAGAAACGGTTTTAGCCACCCGTATCTTGAAAAAATAGGCGCTGATGCTAAATGGCATTCGAAGCAAATAGGTTTATTGGAAAAAAAGACGGAATTGCCAGTAACTGAATCTGATTATATGCCCGTAAGACTTGCAGGCATTGTTTCGATGGTTTCAAAGGAAATGGATAAACAGGGTCTGGGGAGAGTTGTTATAACAGTGCCGACTCATACTGAAACTGGTCAGCTGATCTTAGATGGTGCCGGAAATGCGTTATACAATATCGTAATCAACAATGAACTTTTGCGCAGGGATTTTGAAGTGATAATGGAAAAAGCAGCGGAACTTGCTACCTGCAGTCCGGCTGAGATAGGTCCGGTTAGATCAATAATTCAGCAGGCTGTTTCGGAAAGAGTATTAAGAAGACAGATCATTAAACACTAATTTATACTGAGGAATCTTAATCAGATGGAAATGCTCTTTCCATCCGTTCTCGCCTTTTCCGCCGTCGTAAATTTTAAATCCCGACTCCATAGCCCGCCTGATTTGAGTTGCGGCAAGAATTTTAGCCAGATCCCGTACTCCAAGGTCGTAACCGTTATTTACGGAGGTATAGGTATCTCCCCTTTTAATTCCGAATGATGCGGCTTGAACAACCCCGTTCAATTTAATCACGAAAAAATCCGTTTCAAAATTTGCAAATAAGCTCTTAAATACTTCCTGCCTGTAAGGCATATTAAATGAAGAATCTTCTCCGAATCTTTTTATGCTGAATCCGAACATTTTCTCGAGATCTTCCTCTGTCCCCTGTTCAATTTGAACATTGAACTCTTTATAAAGTTTATTGATCCTGTTTTTTAACCCCTGCCGGCTTTTTCCGTCAAAATTTTTGGCTAAGAAGTCTTCAAATGACTGAAATTGGGTCAAATCAAGTATGAACTTATCATTATAATGCTCCGCTTCTTTTCCTTTAAAATTCAGGGGTTCTGCGAGGTCTGAGAGTATTACGTAATCTTTTATCTGGTCCAGGAATTTTCCCTCAAGTTCCTTATATCCAGGTTTAAGGAATATAATATTGCTGTCCGTGTCTACTCCGCCGAAAAACTCAAGAAAAGGCTTATCTGTATGCAAAACCTTTTTGCTTATTCCGGTATTGGTGTTTTCCTGTAAAGGTAAAAGACCGACCGGGGTTTCGCCTTCAAAGCCAACTATAAAATGCAGTTTAAAATTCAGATCCTTTATCCAGCTTCTCCTGAATTCCCAATTATCATCAAGTGTCTTATCGGGGGAAAATTCCTCCCAGAGTATTTTACAATCTTCGGGGTCCGTAATAATCTTAAAATTAAGATCCGAATTCATAATTTTATTTTAACAAATCCGGCATTGTCCAGCCTGACTTCGCTTTTAATTCCCCGATAACGATTCCCTCAAAAGTAACAGGATCCAAAACTTCGGTAATCCTCCCGAAAATCCTCGAAGTAACTCCGTTTACAAAACCTCTGTTATTTATAATTGTGTAATTTCTGTCATTCTCTCCTTCTGAAATACTTTGAACTATATGGCAATAAAGTTTACCTTCAGGCATAAGCGCCGCCACAATATCGCCGACCTGCACAGCTTTTTGACGCTCCGGATCAGCCATTGGCTCGATCCTGACTAATTCTCCGTAACGTATCAGCGGACTTAAAGAATTGCCCGAACACCTTATTAAAATTTCCCTGCCCGAAGAAAGGTCTCGCATCATTCTCCGCGGATCAAAACGGAAAAGATCCGGAATTGATCTGTCCAGGGAACTCGGAGATCCTTCATCAATCATCCGGTGGATAGCTTGGGCCTCTAAGGTTTTACTCATAAATATTAAAAAATTCTTTCAGAAATCTTAACAAATACTTACAAAATAAGCAAATCTATAGGACTACTATGTTTGATTACCCAGCTTTAAGCTCACGGACTATAAGGTTTGTAGTAGAAATTGGACTTTTGGGAAAACATACCGTATAATCTCAAACTTGGATCGGTAAAAATTGTCTTAGTAAACCGCGGGCTTTAAGTTCGTGGTTTTCTTTAAGCCGAATCCAAACCGGAGCGAAGCGATTAAAGCTTCACTTATGTTTAACCAACCATACCAAATACACGATAACGACCGCGCGGCACAAGCCAGGTCCTTAGGTCTCACCCTCGGGGAATTCGACCGATTAGTAACAGCCTCAAACAATGTTTACAACACCTTTTTCGAGCTCGGGCCTTTTTACGGAAAAGAAGAAGTTAAAGAGCCGACTTTCCGCATAACCGCGGAACCTGTGATATTGCCTCAGGGTTCAAGAAAGATTCTGGAGACTCTCGGCGGGGATTTAATGGCTTTAGGAAAATCTTTAAAAAATCTTCCCACAGAATATAAAGTGATGATCGGTTCGGATCTGGATTTTGATTTGCCTCCGACCTGGAGAATTGACATTATTCTCGATAAGTCCGGAAAACTGAGAATAAATGAAATCGAAGGAAGAGACGGGGCAAGCGCTTTGATGATTGCCGAACAGCTTGCATACAATCTGACTCCTTTAAATGAATCAACCGCTGCTAAGATGGTAACCTCCCTTAAAGCTTTTACGGGTAAGGAAACCGGAATTAAACTGGCGCTTATCAGACTCGATATTACCAATGATCCGTATACGGTTAATGCGGAGAGATTCATAAAATATATCAATTTTCTCTCCAGTGGGGACATAGTAATTGATCACCTTAACGAAACTGAAATCCGTGCAGGGAATTTAAAGCCGGACTGGTCATCTTATGACGGAATTTTAAATGAAGGTGCATTTTCTCCGAGTGAGATCTTCGCTTTTGGTGTTAAAAGAGAGCAGCTGTTATCGGCGGGTAATTTCAATGCAATGGTTAATAAAGGTACTATAGCTTTGCTTTTTGAGGAAAAACTCGAGAAATTCTGGATTGAAAATCTCGGCGCCGATGCTTTTAAAAGACTCAAAAAGCTTTTAATCACTTCGAAATTTATAAATTCGGAAGCGGAATTGGAAAGTGCAAGAAAAGCCGGAAAAGTTGTTAAAGCGTCTTGGGCAGGAAACGATATTTCTCTGATAAACCGTTCCAAAGGTGTTGCTATGCCTGTTGGAGCAACTCTGACTCAGGGAAGCGATGAAAGATGGGAACTTTTGAAGGAGCTTATCGGTAGAGGCGTAAAAATGGTTTGGCAGGATTATGTGGAACCTGCTAAAATCACCGCTTTCTTACGCAAAAGAGGTACGAGTCTGGAGAAAATTGAATGGCATAACAGGATTTGTGTGAAATATGTCGTTGAAGGAAATCCTAACGGATCTGAAAATACTAAAGTAAGCCTTACTGCGACCGAAGTCACACTCGGACCGAATATTGTTCCCGCTGGACGTGCTTGTGCTTATACTGCAGGGGCGTTTGATCTCTAATATTCTTTCTTCCCGATAGACAATTTTCAGCCTCAGTGATATATTAGCTTTTCGCAAAATTAACCGAATATGGAACACGACAGACAAAAAATGAATGGCAAGGCTGCCGGACTGCATCCTTTCTCAGGAAGCCTATTAAGCTCCCCTGAGCTTTTAGTTAAAAAGGCTTTTGAGGATGCCAGTGAAAATTCGGACGGATCACCCGAAGCCGTACAAAGGATCAAAAGCGCGCTAAATTTACGCCTACTTCCCTTTATTGCCGAAAATTGGACAATAGCCGAAAGACTCAAAACTGACCGCTACGCAGAACACGCAAGGACTACAGCTGAATTTTTAGACGCCAGAGTAGCTTATATAGTCTGTCCTGACGGCAGAATTGCTGCTTTGTCATTAGGTGATCCGCTGGTTGCGAACGTCCACAGATGGCTGCAGGGTCTTCCCCAGACCAGAAATTCAACCAAGCGCGACAGCGAGCCTGTGCTTGATGATCCGTACCTATCCTCAGCTTTGGGTACAGCTATTTCCTGGAGGGTTGCTTTCGGTCAAAACCCCGAAGCGGTTGAGAATGTCGGTCCGCATATTCACTCACTCCACCCAGAGCACGGATGCGGAGCTTGTATTAATAAGCTCAGAGCTAGAGGTCATTTCTCTCCCCTGGCTATGAGAATGGGCGGAATTGCCGAATATTTTGAGGAATTGGGAGACCATTTTTATGCTTTTGACAATAATGCTAAAAGATCCGGAGGTGCAGGTACGACAGTTGATTTTGTTCACGATGCTTATTCCGAGGGCGGAATAATTGGTTTGCGCAATCAGTATAGAAACTTTGATCGCTCGCTTACGTTAAGGGAGAACTTAATCAGGATGGAAGAAGATAGAAAGATTTTGATGACTGAGGCTCTTGATGGTATGTTTTTTGAAAGAGTGGAAAGGATTGCCTCACAAAAAAATGTCAGAAAATACATCGATATCAAAGACCCGTCTCTAATAGACAGTAACGCTATTTTAATCGGTGAAATTTCCAGGGAAATAACCGAGCAGGAACAAGAGGACGGTTTTCTCTGGATTCCTTCTGCAGTCCGTGATGGTATGAGTGAAACCGCTCTGAAAGTACTAGCTTATTCCTCGGTCAGAAATAGCGTTTACCGTATACTTGGAGGCATCAGGCCAGGGAAGCACGAGCTTGAAGATCATCCCGAGAGATTGGTTACAATCGGTCCGACAAGTGCAACATTTAACCGCAGAAATATCCCCTTTGTTCAAAAAACACATCCGTATTTTACACCTCAGGACATTGAAAGCGGATTGGTTTTATATAATCTGGCTGCGGATGTTATGAGTAGACAGGGCATAGACTTAACCCGAGAAGGTAGAATAATTCTGACAACCGGGGAATTTGACGCCTCTTTGTATGCTAACGAATGGGTCGCTCAAGCTCAGTTTGATTTAGTTGCTGATATTGTTAAACAAAACGCAGCCAGAATGAGGCAGGCCATAATGCCAAGTATTAGAAATGGTGAGGCGATAGTAAGCGGAGTCATCCACGAACCTGTTACTAGAAAAATTATCGCAATAGTTTAGTCATTTTCGGAATTCCCTATTATAAGAATCGTTGGCCTTGATTACTTCCTGAGCGAACTCGGGTTTTTTATTCCAGCCAGAGACCGCTTTTTGAATTTGCAGATTGTCTCCGGCTATAAATCCTTTTTGCGCCAGTAATATATATGCTCCCGTAGTTGAAGACATCAGATCAAAAACATTTAACTGCTCCCCTGCTTTACTCATACCTTTTTTAACATCCAATGCGGAGGTAGGTCTAAATTGGAAGCCGATATCTCCCGAGTAAGAACTGGGGATTTTATTCGGATCAAAGTCTATCCCTGTCATCCGAGTTAAGTCATCAGCAATTACCTGGAGAGCAAGCCTCTCGCTTTCACTCTCTTTATCAAGTCCATTGAAAACAGAACTTGAATAAGTATCGCCTATAAAAACAAAACAGCTTGTTTCAAATTTGGTGATTCTAGCGAGTCCTCCGGGAGTTATTAATCTGGAGGCAAGCGGGGGTTTATCCGATACCTCACCCTTTTGCTGGAGGACACTTAATATTCTTACCGCTTTTGAATGAGCATCTTCGCAAATTGCCAGAGCCTCCGGATGCACGCCCTCTTTTTTGCTCCATTCAATTCGTGCAGAATTTAAGGGAGCAAGACTGGCTTCACCTTCTTGCCTCAGCAGCGCTCTTTTATTAAGAAGTTCATTCCTGGCATTTATATCGACAATTACCCAGAAACCTTTATCAATATCTTCCAAAGTTTTTGCATTTGCCGCATACTCTACTTCCTTTATCTTTCTGTTGGGATCATCAATTTCCAAGACGGCGAGGGACCTTAATTGCTCGATAGCTGTAGGCCGGGTGTCTTGCTCAGGCTTAGGAGGTTCTGCCGGAGGCTGCGCCGGGGGTTGAACCTCAGGAGATTTCGGTTTCGATCCCGCCCACCAGCCGAAAGCGACGGAACCTGCTCCTAACAATCCCAGACCTAACCGTTTTAATGCAGTTCTGCGTCCTATATTTTGAGATTCTGCTCTTACAGCCTGAGGTTGGCGCGGTTTTCTCAATTCTCCGGTTTTATCGGACATAGTGAAATCAGTTTAGCATAAGTGTATAATCACAGCTGTTTATGGCAGATTTAGTCTTAAAAGTCGTTACTCCGGAAAAAGAAGTTCTAAGCGAGGAAGTTGATCAGGTTAACGTTTCAACAACCCAGGGGGAACTGGGAATTTTACCAAATCACGCTAATCTGATGGCAAAATTGGTTCCGGGAGAATTAAAAATAAAAAAAGGGTCAAAAATATCCCACTTTGCGGTCGGTGCCGGCTTTCTTCAGATTGAGAATAATACCCTGACAATAATGACGGATTTGGCGGAAAACGCGGAAGATATAGATGAGAAAGCGGTAGAGGCGGCCCGCAAACGCGCCGAAGATGCGCTTGAACAAAAACTTTCAGACGAGGAATACGCTGAAACCCTGGCAGCCCTTGAGAAATCCTTAGCCCAGCTAAAAGTAAAACGCCGCAGAAGATCAATCTGATCTTGACAACTTTTCGCTCTTTGTGCCCATAATTACTCAATGAATCAGAAAGGAGGTCTTGCCCTTCTCCTAATTATCGTAATAGTTATATGTTTGGTTATTGGTGTGTACTATATTTCGGCAAAAACCTCTATTTTTTCGGACGCTTTTAA
>CAYOSW010000024.1:0-17819 GCA_964406775.1 uncultured Gammaproteobacteria bacterium | reverse complement strand
ATAAGTAATAGAACAATTAGTGCGATATAAATTAAATAGGTAAGTACCAGCTTCCAGATCTTGTCCTTAAGATGCGGATCCTTCAGGCTCATTAGTTCGTTCGCGTCGATTTTATCGTAAGGATGCTTAAAGCTTTTGAGAAGGGCAATCTGCATAAATATCACAACCGGAAGCATCAGAATATTCAAAAAGGGAGCGTGAAGCAGATAAGTTAAAAGGAAAATAAGTGCCTGAGCACCCACGAAAAACAAAACTGTAGTCTTAAGATTTTTTTTGAAAGCTTCAAAACCTGAGCTTAGAAGTTCACCGATAGTCATTTCTTTTCCGGACATATCTATATACTAAACTTTCTTGTCAAAGTTTTGCAAGTTTATTGTTGCTATGCAAAGCGATGTGAGTGTAAATAGGAACGGAAAACCGTAAAAACCGGTATAAATTCCGGTATTAAACAATACTAAATCAATCAAAAAGCTGAGTGTTGACGAGAAGATAGCGATTTTATAAGAGGCGGAATAGTTTAAACCCCACTTAAAAATGCTTCCCAGGAAGAATATTAAAACTGCCAAAACCAGGAAATAGACCAGGTTAAAGGTAAAGCCCAGGAACAGTCCGATGAAGACGACTGCTATCAGAATCGGTCCTATTAATTTGAGCCAGGGGTTTATTTTTCCGATGATATTTTCAATGAAATAACGGTCAATTTTAAAATCTTTTACATCCGTAAGATTGACGGATCTTTGGTCATATTCCCGGCTTTGGTAAAAGAGGGAGTCCTTAGTGAGCCAAAAAAGAGTTTTGTATTGGTCAAATTGGGTTGCGCTGTAAGGGGTTTTGGTGTCAATGACAACCAAATTATTCAGGCTGTCCATTTTTTGCTCGGTACCGAGCTTGGGGAACGGAATAAAAACCGGTTCATCCGCATTGGTTGAAACCTGACCGCTGTTTATCGAAATTTGAAGCTCCTGAGGATATGAACTGACGGTTTGGGAAATGAATTTCTTGATTTCTTCCGGTACCTTAACCCCCAATTCATAAGACAGGATGAGCGAATTTATAAGAGTTAGAGTCAAAGCTAGCAGGAAAAAGTAACCTACTGCTTGCCCTAAACCGGTCTTCTTTATTTTAGAGTAAAAATCCGGATCGTATATTGCGGATTTGATTGTGCCGAAAAATCCCATTGAATCTATCTTAAGGCTAAAACTTGACTTGAGTCAACAATGGGAATATAGTCTCGCCGGTAACCTAAAATGCTTGCCGTAGTTGCATTTGAAGTGTTTTGGGTATAAAATTAGGGAGTCTAAATGAGGACAGGTATGGGTGGGCTCGTCCCACCTATTTTTAAATTATGCCGATACAAGCCAGAACAGAATTTGCAGCAGCTATAAATCAGATCGCCTCCGAAAAAGGGGTGGATGTTGATGTGGTTTTAGATGCGATCAAACAGGCGGCTTTAGCTGCGTATAAAAAAGATTTATCTTTCCGTAACGAGCCGGTACCGGATGATTTCGATACACTTGAAGCCAAGCTTGATCCTTCAAGCGGTGAAATTTCAATCTGGAGGGAAGAAAAAAATATAACTCCTCCCGGATTTGCAAGAATTGCCGCTCAAACTGCAAAACAGGTAATTACACAAAAACTTCACGAAGCTGAAAAAGGCGCAATTATCAATGAATATGAGCAAAAAGTCGGTACCGTTGTATCGGGAGCGATCCAAAGACAGGAAGGAAATACTTATTTTGTGGATATTGGACGCGCCGAAGGTCTTCTGCCTCCTCCGGAACAATCCAGGGATGAATTTTACACTCAAAATCAGAGGCTGAAATTTTACATAAAGGAAATCCGTGAAACTTCGAGAGGTCCGGAGGTTATCGTTTCCAGAACTGATCCCGGATTAGTTAAAGGTCTGTTTGCGATGGAGGTTCCGGAAATTCAATCAGGAGTTGTCGAAATCAAAGAAATTGCCCGCGAAGCAGGAGGAAGATGCAAAGTTGCAGTAGTCTCAAGCCAGGACGGAGTTGATCCGGTAGGTTCGATGGTCGGACAAAAAGGCGTAAGGGTTCAGGCTGTAATCAACGAGTTGGGCGAGGAGAAGATTGATATCATTCTGCATTCTGATGATACTAAAAAGTTTATTGCTTCCGCTCTTTCTCCGGCTAAAGAGGTCGAAGTAGAATTAAACGAAGAAGATAAAGTAGCTAAAGTTAAAGTTCCGGATTCTCAGTTATCTCTGGCAATCGGCAAGGGCGGTCAAAACGTCAGGCTCGCAGCCAAGCTGACCGGTTGGAAAATAGATATTGAGGGAACCGGCGAGTCAGTCCTGGAAGAGGCAGCAGAGAAGAAATCTGAGCCTGCAGAGGCTCCCGCAGAAAAAACAGAGGAAAAGACAGAGGAAGCAGCTGAAGCTGTTGAAGAGCCGGGAACAGATGAGCAGAATGAAGCTGTTTCAGCTGATGCTCCGGCCGCGGATGATTCCTCAGTCCCTGTTGCAGACGTATCAGATGATCAATCTGCTCCCGCACAGTCCGCAGACGGTACTGAAGGTGTGGCTGAAGAGTCGGAGTTTGACTCTGTCGAGAAGGAAAAAATAGCTAAAGAAGAAGCCGCCCAGCCTGAATCAGCAGAAGAAGCCTCGGTTGAGGAAAAACCTGAAGAAGTAGCAGCCCCTGATGAGAAAAATGAACAGTAAATTTATGAATAGAGTATAAGTTTGTTCATATATCTAGCTTTCTCCTCAGGATCGCCGGAAGGCGATTTTTAAGTTTTTTTTAGCAAAGAGGCAAGGTTTCTGCAAGCGTAAGTTAAAATTTTTTGAACGAAGCGCGAAGCAGGCCTTATTAAAAGATGGAAACCAAAAGACCACCAATTGTAACGATTTTAGGCCATGTTGATCACGGAAAGACTTCCTTGCTCGATTTTATCCGTAAAGCGGCGGTAGCAGCGGGTGAGCACGGCGGAATTACCCAGGCAATAGGCGCTTATCAGATTGTCCACGAAGGCTCGCTGATCACTTTTATTGATACTCCCGGACACGCGGCGTTTGAGAAAATGCGCTCAAGAGGCGCAAAGGTTGCCGATATTGCAGTTTTGGTCGTGGCGCTTGATGACGGAATAATGCCCCAAACAATAGAAGCTATAAAGCATATTAAAGAAGCGAAAGTTTCGATGATTGTGGCGGTAAATAAGATAGATCTGCCGGGAATAAATAAAACCGCCCAGATGGAAAAAATTAAAAAACAGCTTTCCGACAGAGAGGTTTTAATTGAGGAATACGGAGGAGACGTGCCTATAGTTGAAGTTTCCGCAAAAACCGGTTTGGGTGTAGATAAACTACTGGAAATAATCCAGCTGGTTGCCGAAGTTAATGAGTTTAAAGGTGATCCGGGGTTGCCGGCAACGGGAGTGGTCGTTGAATCGAAGTTGGATAAATTCAAAGGTCCGGTTGCGACAGTCATTGTAAGAAACGGTACTTTAAAAAAGGGCGAAGCGGTTGTGATAGGCGGAGTTACCGGAAAAGTCCGTGGACTTATCGATTTTACCGGCAAGCAGTTAAATGATGCGGGCCCTTCAACACCTGTTGAAATTTTGGGATTGGAAGGCGTGCCCGATGTCGGAGCCGAGCTCGGCAAAGAAACCTCAACAAAGGAAGAAAAAAAGGCAAAAGTTGCCAGCATCCTTGACCGTCTAAAGAAAGACGAGAGTTCGGTTTTGAAGGTCGTTATCAGAGCGGATGTCGCCGGGTCGCTTGAGGCTATAGAGGACGCTCTTCAGAAATTTAATGAGGGTGATGAGCATTTAAAGATTATTTCGGCAACCACAGGCGATATCAGTGAAGGTGATATTAAAACTGCAGCCTCCACAGGGGCTATTGTGATCGGTTTTAACGTAAAAGCTTCAAATCAAACCTCCAGGTTGGCAGAGACAGAAGGTGTGCTGCTCCGTACCTATACCATAATTTATGAATTAATTGAGGAAATCGAGGCCGTTGTGGAAGAAATGCTTAAAGTAGGAGCTTTGGAGGAGATTTACGGAACAGCTCAAATCATAGCTGAATTTCCGTATGGCAAATCCGAAAAAATTGCCGGATGCCGCGTTTTGGATGGAGCGATCACAAAGGGTCCTAAGGTTAAAATTATCCGCGGTGACGAGATAATCGGGGAGACAAAGATAAAATCACTTAAAAAGGTACGCGAAGAAGTGACCAGGGTAGAAAAGAGCGATGAATGCGGAATGATGTTTGAGCCGCAGATTGATTTTATGGCCGGAGACTTAGTCCAGTCCTTCAGAACGATTTAAATTCTGCACAACTAAATACTATAAGTTGCTTTTTGAGCCTGCATTTGATACAATTTGATATCTTGGTTATTGCAATTTTAGCCTCAATCCTTTAGTCTAGGCGTAAAGTTCTGATCCCAGGAGTTTTTACGGATTATATCCGCACGCATTTTAGATATGCTTATGCTCAAATACGACCATCAATTAACAGAAGTAAAAGCCCGGTTAACCGGTGCGAACCGTATCCTGATAGTGCTCCCCCAGGCGTTGAATACCGATAACTTGGCTGCCGGACTGGCGCTAGCCTTAAGTCTTAAATCCGCAGGGAAGACTGTCGATGTTGTATCTTTGGGTACACCTTTGGTTGCTCAGGGCAATCTTTACGGAATCGGCGAGGTAAAAAATGATATTCCTAAAACGGGCGAGGGTAACTACGTTATTTCGCTGGACGGAGTTGTTGATAATACCGGTACGATGCAGCAGGTTCCGGCCTTGGAAAAATTGGATTGGTATCCCGAAGGAAGCAAATTAAATTTAGTATTCCACGTTGTGCCGGGACAGCGTTTTGAGCCTACAAACGTAACGACCAGTCACGAACAGTCAGGGTATGATTTGACCTGGGTTCTCGGTTGCCAGAGCTTAAACGAACTGGGTAACTTATTTATCTCCAACAGCCGTTATTTTGCCCAGAGCCAGGTAGTAAATATCGACGTAAATCCGGTAAATGCCTATTTCGGTTTTGCAAACGTTATTGACCCCCAGGCTTCATCGTTGTCCGAAATTATTGCCCACGTTTTACCGTCCCTGACACTGAATATGGACCGCGACACAGCTTCTAATATTATCAGCGGCATTTACGGAGCAACTAATAATCTAACAATCAAGGTAAATCCGGATACTTTCTTAGCTGTTTCCCAGGCAGTGCAGTCAGCGGGAACTTTGTCGCCGGTTACCGCAACTCCTCCCGTTCCTGCAGCTCCTGCTGAACAGCCTGTATACCAGTCACAGCCTCAGGCTCCGGTTATTGAAGAATCTCAAGTTCAGCCGGCTCCGGTTCAACCTCAAATTGATATTCCGGTACAAGAGCCCGTTCAGGCCCCGGTTTTTAATAATACTGCACCTCAGGATTTTTCGGCACAGCAGTCTTCTCTTCAGTCCTCACCGTTCATAGTTCCTCCTCAAGATGTGACTATTCCGATCCCTCAGCCTCAGGTTATTGCCGAGCCTCAAGCTCAACCCTCATCTCAATTTCAATTCGCTCAGCCTATCGTAGGCCAAGCAATCCCGTCTGCACAGCCGTTAACAGGAATCCCCCAAGCTAACAGCCAGGGGTTTGATTTAAGGCAGATCTTTCAGATTCCGCAGATGCCGTCAGGCGCACAGCCTTCGAATCAGCAAGCTCAGGAGCCGGCTCCGGTTCAACCTCAGCCTCAACCTATCGGCGGCAGTCCTGAAAAGGGCTACGAAATGCCTCCGCAGGCTCAGGTTTCAGCAGAAGAGCGTCCGATGGGCGAATTTGCAACTTCACCTTCGCCCGAAATAGAATCAACTCCGACTCCTGACTGGCTTGTGCCGAAAATTTTCAAAGGCGGAAATTTAGGATGATGGTTGAAATGTTAGGCCGGGCAAGAAGGGAAGCTGCTATTAGTTATAGAGAGCTAGCGGCTGAGGCTCCCGGTTTAAGAGCCAGTCTTCTGATTCAGGATCCGACTCCGGTACTCCATCTTTTAAGGGTTCTGAACGGAACACATCCCATATTAATGCTTTATGCCGCAGGGTTGGTTGCCGTAACTGCAGGAACCTATCTCGTAGAAGAGTTGAGGAATCCTATTTTCCGCGCGGCCAATTCTGCTTTGCGCCAACGGTCTTCTTGAGTTTGTGGTTGCATATTCTCGCCTAAACTGTTAAAATTCTAAAACTTAACTCGTATTACTTCTTGACACCGAGGTTTTACGCTTAAAAGTTAAGTTAAGGAGATGTCAAAGAAATGCCTTTAGATCCAAAAAGAAAACAGCAAATAATTGAAGAGTTCGCTACCCATAAAGGGGACACCGGTTCACCGGAAGTGCAGGCAGCTTTACTCACAGAGCAGATTAAAAATCTTACTTCCCATTTGAAAGATCACCCGCACGATGTTCACTCGAGAAGAGGTTTGCTTTCAATGGTTAACAGACGTAGGAGACTGCTTCAGTATCTGCTTAAAAAAGATGCAGATAGATATAAGTCTGTTATCGAGAAGCTAGGGCTTGCAAAATAAATAAACCGGCGATTCTTCAAATATAAAGAGAACCATTTAAAAATCAGGTCTCGCAAAATAACAGTTTTTTCCGATTCTTCTTTTTTTTACGAATCTCTTGACAGAGGGACTAAAATATTCTTTAAGCCAAAAAGCCTATGATATTTAAAAAAATAAGTTTCAACGGCGGTAAAACCTTCTTTATAGCTCCGACTTGGGATCAGCTGGGGCATTTGTGCTTTAAATTAGGCAAGCTGATAAATCAAACGGGAAAAAAGTATGACAGACTTGTGGTAATTGCCAAAGGAGGTCTTACGTGGTCAAGAGTGCTGGCGGATTATCTGCAGATTGCAGATATAGATACGGTTAGGGTTAAGTTGTACCGGGGAATAGGAAAAGCTTTTAAAAAGCCTCAAATTCTGCAGGAAATTAAAGCGGATATAAGGGGCGAGAATATTCTGTTATTTGATGATGTTGCCGATTCAGGCCAAACGATGGATTTTGTTAAAAAACTTTTAATCAAAAACGGTGTAAAAAGCGTAGAAACTGCAACATTATTTTATAAACCCTCCTCAAAAATGACACCGGATTTCTTCGATCATCAAACCGATGCCTGGATAGTTTTTCCTCACGAGCTCAGGGAGTTTATCGAGGAGACAAGCAAGGATTGGACGGGTAAAGGCTTATCCAAAAAGCAGGTAGCAGAACGGTTTTTGCGCCTGGGATTGCCCGAAGATCACATTAGCTATTTTTTGAATTTGCAATAATTCAGACTATAGTGTAGAATTACAAAGTTGGAAGATTGGGAATTGCAAATTGAAGATAATTCAATAATTGTCTTTAGTTTACCAGTTTCCTAATCTCCTTAAAATCAGAATTAAGCAGTTACATCAAGAACAATGTTTACTTGATTCGTAATTCCTTATTCATTATTCTATATAAATGCATAAAGTTATTACAAAAGAATTAGATTTAAACGGTAAGAAAGTTAAGCTTGAAACCGGAAAACTGGCCCTTCAGGCAGATGCTTCCGTGGTTGCGACTATTGGTGAAACAGTAGTTCTGGCAACAGTCTCCAAAAAACCTTTAGTTACCGATATGGGTTATTTTCCGTTATCTGTTGAATATGTTGAAAAATATTATGCCGGGGGAAGAATTACCACTCAAAAATTTATCAAAAGAGAAACCAGACCTTCGGAAAAAGCAGTTTTGTCCGGAAGAGCTATCGACCGTTCGATCAGACCCCTTTTCCCAAAAGACTTAAAATACGAAGTTCAGGTAATCCTTACAGTTTTATCCTTTGACGGAACCCACGATCCGATGATTGCAGCTTTTATCGGAGCTTCCGCAGCTCTGACAATCTCCACAGTTCCGTTTATGGGCCCTATCGGAATAGCCAGAATCGGAGAGCGCGAAGGCGATTTAGTTATCAATCCCGAGCTTAACGACCTTGAGCACTTAAATATGGATCTTTTAGTTGCTTCCACTAAAGAAAAAGTGGTAATGATCGAGCTTGAAGGAAAGCAGATTCCGGATAATGTTGTTTTTGATTCAATCAAAAAAGCATACGAAGAAGCTCAGCCGATCGTTTCATTTATTGAAGATTTTGCCAAAGAAGCGGCAAAACAAAAATTAGAATTTGTACCGATTGCGGAGCAAATTGAAGAACCCGTCTTAAAAGAAGCTAAAGCTGACGTTAAAAAGGCAATCGAAGACGCTCTATTTTCGGAAAACTCAACCTGGCATGAAGCTACAGGATCAATGATCAAAGCCGAGATGGCTCAAAAATACGCCGACAATTTGGATGCAATTCAAATCTCAGCAATTTTCGATAAAATCGCCAAAGAGTTAATGAACGATTATGTATTAACTAAAGGCAAAAGAGTTGACGGAAGGGCGATGGAAGAAGTCAGGGAGATTTATTCCGAGATCGATGTCTTACCGAGAACTCACGGATCCGCAATTTTCCAAAGAGGAGGATCCCAGGTTTTGGCTATTGCTACCCTCGGTCCGTTATCCGTATCTCAAACTTTGGAAGGTATGGAGGGAGAATCTACAAAGCGATTTATGCTCCACTACAATATGGGTATCAATCCTTTCTCAACAGGAGAAGTAAAAAGAATCGGTTCCCCTTCAAGACGCGATATCGGACACGGAAACCTGGGGGAAAAATCCATCAGGCCGGTTTTGCCGAAGGAAGAAGAATTTCCTTATGCAATGAGGGTAGTTTCTGAGATTTTGGGAGCAAACGCTTCAACCTCAATGGCATCCGTTGCCGGAGCGACACTTGCTTTACTCGATGCGGGTGTACCGATTGAGCCTGTTGCAGGAATTGCTTTAGGACTTGTTTCAAATGATAAAAAATTTCAGGTTATAACCGATATGCAGGCAGTTGAAGACTTTTATGGAGAAATGGACTTTAAAGTTGCCGGAACCAAGAATGGTATAACTGGAATCCAAATGGATACAAAATTAAACGGACTGACTTTTGAAATTATCGAAGAAGCTCTCCGCCAGGGTAAAGCCGCACGCGAGGGAATCTTAGCTAAAATGGCGGAAGTCGCACCGAAAGAAATTGAACTTTCAGAATATGCTCCTAAAATCGAGATTACCCATATTAAACCTGAGGAAATCGGAATGCTTATCGGACCCGGAGGTAAAAATATTAACGGAATTATTGCCAAAACAGGAGCTCAAATTGACATTGAAGACGACGGAACAGTTATGGTTTCCTCTATGGATGCTAATGCAATCAAGATGGCTCTCGAGTCGATCGAGGGAATGTTTAAAAAAGTCGAACCTGGCGAGATTTACGAAGGAAAAGTAGTACGTTTGGCGCCGTTCGGAGCATTCGTTGAAATTTTACCCGGAAAAGACGGACTCGTTCACGTTTCTCAAATGGCTCCTCACAGAATTGAATCTCCGGAAGAGATTGTTTCCGAGGGTCAGACTGTAAAAGTAAGAGTTGTTGATGTTGATTCTCAAGGCAAAATCGGCCTATCAATGTTATTCGGAGATGATAGAAAACCTGAAACTGAAGGACGCCCGAGAGGCGGAGGAGGTTTCGGCGGCGGTGATAGGGGCGGATACAGGCCGGGTGGCGGTGACCGTGGGGGCGACAGAGGTGGTAGAGGTTTTGGCGGTGGAGGTAGATCCGGTGGTGGAATGAGAAGAGACTTTGGTAGAGGTGGAAGTGGCGGTAGGGACCGAGGCGGGCGCGGCGGCGGATTCAACAGATAAACATTACGATTCCCAATTCTTGTTGTGTTAAAATCTCCAGATTAATATGAACTTCCGATCGACTAAATGGACAATCATCCTGCTTGTTCTTTTAATTATTTTTTCTGTTGCCGTATTTCTTAAATTCAGTTTGAGTCCGGATTTAACACATAATTTTGAATCAAGATTTTTAGGATTGTTTTCGCAGAACCCTTTCCGAAAACAAAGTCAGCTTATGGTTTCTCTCAACGACTCCAAACTTAATTTAAAATTTGACATAGCAGATTCTGATAAACAGAATTTTTCGGCCTTTTTACGCAATCTGGATTCTGAGAATGATCACATTCAGGCCTTAACCGTAGGATTGGATAAAAATACCGCTGAGGTCTTAAGTCCTGTTTTGCCTGCGGAGCTCGATCTGGAAATATCAGCTAAATCATTAATATTTAGAAATAAAGCATTCGGGGGATTGCAGAATGCATTAGTTAAAAGTGATATTGATTTTGCAACAGCCGGAGGAAGCTTGAAAGTTCGTTTAACCGATAATTCTAAATACCAAATACAGATAGAAAAACCGGATGTGCTGGTAAACTACGCAACCGGCTCAGGAATGCTGACGCTTTCCTCAAAAGTTGAGGGGTTATTTAAAACCTTGCCTAAAGTCGCTACAATAGAGTTGAATGCGTCCGGAAAGAGTATTTCCGGTAAAGTTGTGCTCAAATAACAAAATGGATCCTGCTCAAACACCTGCTCAGCCGATAAAAAGTCCGACTCAAATTCTGGATGGTTTGAAGCAAAAATTAGCAGGAGCCCAATTACCTCCTGATGTTTCTGAAAAGCTGCAGGATGAGCTGGCCAGGGTGGAGCTGGTTTTTAAAACCGGTCAATTCACCCCTGAGCTTGATAGACAGGTAAATTATATTAACTTTGTCTGTGAACTGCCCTGGAATAAAGTCGGTCAGGATATTTTAGATTTAAACAGAGCTAAGCAGATTTTGGATAAAAATCATTTCGGATTGGAGACGCTTAAGGCCAGAATTCTGGAATATCTGTCGATTATGATTTTAAATCATATGAAGGGGCAGGTTGCCAGGCAGCCGATATTGGCGTTTGTGGGTCTTGTCGGATCAGGCAAAACGTCGATTGCCTTCTCGATAGCGGAAGCTTTAGGCAGGCCGATAATCAGGATTCCTTTCGGAGGGTTAGGATCAGCCCTTCAGTTAAGAGGGGAATCGCGGGTCAAGACAGAGGCCGAACCGGGACTTATTATGCGCGCGCTGAAAAGAGCAAATGATAAGAATCCGGTTATACTGCTGGATGAGCTTGATCGTGTCACCGAATCGGCGAGGGCGGATATAATGGGAGTTTTAGTCGAGCTTCTGGATCCCGAGCAGAATATGGCGTTTTTAGATCATTACGTCAATTTTCCGTTTGATCTATCCCAAGTATTGTTTGTAGCAACGGCAAACAATACCGGCAATATTGCTACCGCCGTTATGGACAGGCTTGAAGTTATTGAGATGCCGTTCTATACTGACGAACAAAAAGTAGTAATCGGCAGGGACTATATTTTGCCTGAGACATTAAAAAATGCGGCTATCGAGCCGGGGTTGGTTCAGATCGACCAGCAGGTTTGGATAAATATAGTCCGTCCGCTGGGATTTGATGGCGGAATCCGTTCGTTAAAGCGCCATATAGTAAATATGGTGGGTAAAATTGCCAGAATGGTGGTGGAAGGTCAGAAAGGACCATTTGTAATTAACCCGCAAAACGTCCAGCAGTATTTAGGAATATAAAAATATGATGAAATCTTTTAAACCAAAATTTAATCTTCCTCAGAGAGGAGGGCAAACTCTTAAAATTGTTCCTCTCGGAGGGGTAGGCGACGTGACCAAAAATATGTATGCCTACGAGTACGGTGCGGATATTATGATAATAGACTGCGGCGTGTCTTTCCCTGATGATGAAATGAGGGGTGTGGATTTAGTTATCCCGGATATTAATTATTTAAGGGATAAAAAACAGAACATTAAAGGAATTGTTATTACCCACGGTCACGATGATCATTACGGAGCATTGCCGTATATCTGGCCGGAACTTAATGTCCCAATATACTCCCAGAAATTAACTTGCGGATTAATCCGCGCCAAGCTTGCTGATAACAGAGTTCCAACCAATATGGTTAAAGAGTTAAAAATTGATGATAAGTTGGAACTGGGAATATTTAAATTGAGTTTTTACCGCGTTTCTCATTCAGTCCCAGATTCAACCGGAATCGTTATCGAAACTCCGGTCGGGACGATAATCCATCAGTCTGACTTTAAAATCGACTGGTCTCCGGCCAACGGACAGATTACCGATGTCAGCAGGGTGGCGGAGGTGGGCAGTAAAGGTGTCTTGCTTATGACAATTGATTGTCTGAATGCGGGGAAGCCTGGATATACTCCTACCGAAAAAAACATTGAGCCCGAATTTGAAAAAATAGCCGAAGCTACTACAGGGAAGTTAATCTTCACTTTAATCACTTCAAATATCGCCAGGATACAAATGGCACTGAATGTAGCGGTAAAGATGAACCGCAAAGTTTGTTTTGTCGGCCGTTCGATGGAAAATAATGTCCAGGTAGCCCGTGACCTAGGGTACCTTAATATTCCTCCTGGTATTGTTATCGCTCAGGAGGAACTGAAAAGATTTGCCCCTCAAAAAACAATGATTATTATGTCCGGAGCTTTCGGTCAGCCTGGTTCAGCATTATCGCGGGCAGCTAACGGTGAGCATAAATTCGTCCAGATTCAAAAGAGCGATACAGTAATAGTCAGTGCCGATCCGATGCCTTCGGCAGAGATGTCGCAAGGCGTTTTAATAGACAATCTCGCAAGAATAGGCTGCCGGGTTTATTATTCTTCGGCGGATTCATCTCTGCACGTTTCAGGTCACGCGGCTGCTGAAGAAATTAAGCTGATGATTAATTTAGCCAAACCGAAGTTTCTTATGCCAATCGGAGGCGGATTTAAGCAGATCCGGTCATTCGGACTTCTGGCTGCCGATTTGGGCTACAAGGAAGACCGCGTTATCAGCTTAACCGAGGTTCAGCCGATAGAGTTAAGTTCAGATAGATTTAAAATATTACCGCCTATACCGTATCAAAACGTGTATGTGGACGGCTTAGGTGTGGGTGATGTAGGAAGTATAGTTTTAAGAGACCGTGAGCATATGAGTGAGGAAGGGATAGTTGTAGTTGTGGTAGCTATTGATTCCAAAAACGGGAAACTTTCAAGCGACCCGGACTTAATTTCCCGGGGATTTGTTTTTGGGGACGAGGCAAATGATTTGCTGGATGCGGCAAAAGAGATTGTAAGCTCGCTTTTTGTAGATCACCGGGGAGGACATCTAGATATGCGCTATGCGCGCAACGAAATAGAGAACCACCTACAGAGATTTTTTTATGAGGAAACCAAGCGCAGGCCATTAATACTTACAGTAGTTGTGGAAGCTTAATTTGCCCCATAGTCTATGTGGTATAATGATATCTCAAGGTTTTAATCCTTGTCGGGGTTTTTAAACCGGCAAGCGATCTTCCGCTTCGGATCGCAGAAAATGGAGCGGGTCAGATATGCCCAGAAAAAAATCAATTTATTCTCTTCCGAAGTTAAAGTTAAAACAAAAAACCATCATAACCGTTGCAACATTTGTTTCATTTATTCTGGCGGGGGTCTCCTTAATATCTCTTTTTACGAATACACGATATCTGGCTTTTTGGAAGGAATATCTGATAGTTAATGTCGGGTTTGCATCATTTTTGGTACCTCTGGTATTCGCACTTTCAGGATTGGTTCTGCAGCGGGTTAAATGGGCTTTTGCCCAGCTGAATGTCCTGGTAGGTTTGCTGACAATGATGGTGGCTCTGATGGGCCTTTTGGCCGGGATAGGCGACACTCCGGGTGGAATTGGAGGAGCCTTTATCTGGTCCCAGCTTAAGGAAGTTGTTACCGCGGCCGGTGCAGTCTTTGTCCTTATCTGTATTTTTGCGATAGGACTGGTAGTGTTCCTTAATACTTCGCTGGAGCAGATAATGGGCTTTTTAGGAACATTATTTTCAGGAGCAGGCAAGGCCGCGAAAGCGACTGCTAAAGTTGGCGGAGTTTTTAAACGCGATGCCGAATTTGATGCCCGGGCCGGACAAATTAAACTTTCGGGAATAGACGATAAGATTAAAGTAAATAAAGCTCCGGACAAGCCTGTAAAAGGCGAGACGGTTGTTGCGGAAACATTAGTTCAGAATGTTGCCGGTCAGGCAAGGGTTTGGAGATACCCTCCGCTTAATCTATTAAGCGATAAGGGCGGTGCGCCGGCAGACAGGGGCGATGTTAAGAAAAATGCGGCAATTATTGAGAGAACTCTGGATTCTTTCGGAATTCAGGCAAGGGTGGCTGAGGTTAACGGAGGGCCGGCTGTTACCCAATACGCTCTGGAGATTGCCGCGGGAACCAAAATTACCAAAATTGCCAACCTGCAGCACGATATTGCTCTGGCTCTGGCAACGCGCACAGGAACGGTCCGTATTGAAGCTCCTATTCCGGGGAAATCTTTGGTCGGTATTGAAGTGCCGAACCACACCCTGGAAGTTGTAACCTTGAAATCTGTTCTCGGATCGGACGAAATGAAAAAACACAAATCCAAACTGGCTGTACCTCTAGGAAAAGATACGGCTTCTCATCCCATTGTGGTCGATATTGATAGAATGCCTCATACCCTGGTTGCGGGAACAACGGGTTCAGGTAAATCGATTTTGATGCATAATCTAATCACCTCACTGCTTTTCAGAAATTCTCCCGACGAGCTGAAATTAATTTTAATAGATCCGAAAAGAGTGGAGATGAGTAACTACAATAATGTACCGCATTTGTTAACACCGGTTATTGTAGATCAGGAGAAAATTTTATCGGCACTGAAATGGGCTATGGCGGAAATGGACAGACGTTATAAATTGTTCCAGCAGGTCGGTGTCAGAAATATTCAGGGTTATAACGAAATGTCCGGTTTTCAGGCGCTCCCGTACATCGTTATTTTTATCGATGAGCTCGCAGATTTAATGATGTTTGCACCTGTTGAAGTGGAAGATGCAATTACCCGCTTGGCACAGCTGGCCCGAGCTACAGGAATTCATTTGGTTATAGCGACCCAGAGACCCTCAGTTGATGTTATTACCGGTCTTATGAAAGCGAATATCCCATCAAGAATTGCGTTTAACGTTTCTTCGATGATAGATTCGAGAGTTATTATCGATGCGCCCGGAGCAGAAAAGCTGTTGGGACGCGGAGATATGTTATTTATGCCTCCGGACGCCTCAAAACCTTTAAGGATTCAGGGAGTGCTTGTAACCGATCCGGAGATCGCAAATCTTGTAAATTATCTTAAGGGTTTGGGTATTACGCCGCAATATTCTGAAGAGATTACTCAAATGCCTATCGGTAAAGTAGGCGGTAAGGGGAATAACGGAGGTGAGGGCAGCGACAGGGACGGATTATTTGAGGATGCAGTCAGAACGATTATTCAGTACGGGCACGGATCGGCATCGTTACTTCAAAGAAGGCTTAAAGTCGGCTATGCGCGTGCGGCAAGAATAATGGATGAGCTGGAAGCAGCAGGGGTAATTGGCCCGGGAGACGGAAGTAAACAAAGGGAAGTATTGATAAGGGATGCTGATGAATTTTTAAATGGCGGTAGTTCTGAAAACACGAATCCTCAGTACTAAAAGCACCAAAACTTAGTTAATTTATATGCAGTGGTATTGGTACGTAGTTATTAACATTGTCGTATTTTCTTTTGCGACTTTATATCAAAGGACATTACTTAAAAATAGCCGGGATCCGGTTGTGATTTATGTTGTTAACGGTTTGATAGCAGGCTTTTTTTTACTTCTTTTCGGTTTACACCAGGGCTTTCAGATTCCCGATCTTAAAAATGTATCTGTGAATCTGATTTTAATGGCCGTGCTGATAGGAACCGGAAATATCTTAATCTTTAAAGGGTTAAAAAAAGTAGAAGCGTCCGAATATACGGTAGTATTTTCGACCAGAGCTATCTGGTCTGTACTTGCCGCTATTGTCTTTCTCCACGAAAGTTTTTCGGCAAAACAAATTATTGGTGCAGCGCTGATAATTTTAAGCGTGTTTGTGGTTTCCTGGAAGAAAAAATCTTTCAGGTTGAATGAGGGCGAAATGCTGACCTTGGCTGCTTCATTTTTTGTCGGAATTGCATTCATAAACGACACCTATATGCTGAATAAAGTAGATTTGTTTTTTTACCTCCCTTTAGTTTTTGCACTTCCGGCGGTCTTTGCTCTAATCACAAACTACAAACGATTTATAAAAACCAATAATTGGTTAAGTTGGGGGGAAACTTTGAAAGTATCTTTTCTGTCTCTCCTTTTTGCAGTAAGTGCCACAAGTACTTTTTCGGCTTACGAGAAAGGGCATAATGCCGGCCAAATTGCAATTCTAAATCAAACCTCCACAATCTTAATTGTTGTGTTAGGTATAGTTTTTCTAAGGGAAAGAAATCATTTGTATCTTAAGATACTGGGCGGGGTTATAAGTTTACTTGGGGTTTATCTTGTTAAATGATCTAGTGGTTTCTGCCCCAAGATTCAAGATCAGTGAAGACTTTTTTAAGAGAGAGTCCTTTGTCTGTTAAATAATATTCAACGTGAAGCGGGATCTCCGTAAAAACTTTTTTCTTAATAATCCCCGTTTTCTCCAGTTCATCCAATCTTTGAGATAAAGTTTTAGGAGAGATTGTTTTGAGTTCACGCTGAATCAATCCGAATCTGTTCTTGCCTTCAAACAGATTATGGAGGATCATCATTGTCCATTTGCTGCCGATAACCTTGAGAGTTTCGGCGACGTAACATTTACCGGTTTTGTTAAGCATAGTAGATATTATAAAATAAACCTACTTTATTTTCTATAGTTACTTTTAAAGTTAAACTAATTCTGATAGAATGACTCTTCGTGACTAATTTACTCAAACATCAGTTATCCATAGTTGTATTTACAATTTTCCTTGATGCATTAGGGCTTGCAATCCTACTTCCGGTAACTCCAATACTTTTGGTAGATCCGGGTAGTCCGTATTTTATGTTACCCCACGGCGTCAATATTCAGCACGGATATATATTATTGGGACTATTGACGGCAATATTTCCGTTTATGCAGTTTTTCGCAACACCGATTTTGGGACAGTTATCTGATAAATACGGTAGACGGCAGGTTCTTATTGTCTCATTGCTCGGAACCGCGTTCGGCTATTTCCTATTTGCTCTAGGAATTTTATTTAAAAGTCTGCCACTGCTTTTTATTGCCAGAGCTTTAGACGGGGTAACCGGAGGGAATATATCCGTTGCGCAGGCTTCGATTGCGGACGTTACAAAGCCGGAGGACCGTGCAAAAAATTTCGGATTAATCGGTGCGGCTTTCGGGATGGGGTTTATACTAGGGCCATTTATAGGAGGTAAATTATCGGATTCCAGTATTCTGCCTTTTTTTAGTCCGGCTTTGCCTTTTTACTTTGCAGCGGTGCTTAGTCTTTTAAATACAATTTCGGTGTACTTCTTTTTCGAAGAAACTAATAAAAACCTGCTGAAAAATATCACTATTAATTGGTCCCAATCATTAAAAAATATCTGGAAAGCGGTCGATAATAAGGCGCTTGCACCGCTTTTTACAACCGGTTTTTTATTTCATACCGGTTTCGGATTCTTTGTTTCATTTTTCAGCATCTTCTTAATAGATAAATTTAAGTTTACTCAAGGCGGGGTAGGAGATTTCTTTTCTTTTGTCGGAATCTGGATCGCTTTTACCCAAGCAGTTATAACCAGGCGTATTGCTAAATATTTTACAGAGGCACAAATTTTGCGGATTACAATTATTGGGGATGGTATAGCTATAGCTTTATTGTTTCTTCCCACCGTTTGGTGGCAGCTTTATCTGATCGTTCCTTTTGTGGCAATATTCAACGGACTTTCTTTCGCGAATTTGACCGGACTGATATCGCGTTCAGCGAACAAAACAATCCAGGGTGAGGTTTTAGG
>CAYOSW010000023.1:0-18437 GCA_964406775.1 uncultured Gammaproteobacteria bacterium | reverse complement strand
TGCCGGTGAGTTGATTCAATTCGGTGAAGGCGGATGTATCAAGATAAATAGGGACAAAAAGAAAGCAGTAGACTGTCCGCTTGTTCCTCTGAAGCTGATAAACCCTTTTTTCAATATTAGTAATGTAAGCGCCAATCCTTCATCATCGTCTTCTCCGGCTCCGAGTGCAACCTCATCGCTTTTGACCGGTTTGGTTTCTTACTGGAAAATGGATGAGGCTACAAACACCATAGTTGATCAGGCAAATAACGGTGCATTAGTTGAGGATGCTATGCATCAAAACGCAAACAGTAATGGAACTGCATACGGAACAACAATAGTCGACGAGGGAAAAAGCGGAAAAGCCCGGAATATAGCGTCGGCTACAACATCGTACATCAGTATCGGAAATTATGGAGAGCTCGGCAGTAACAATGTTTCCGTTTCGGGCTGGATAAAACCTAACAGTTTTGGTGACGCAAACCCGGGAGCTTTATTTACCAGAAGACCTACCGACAGTGATAAACCGACCTTTGCTATAGGATATCTTCCCGGTGCTGTGAGCGACGGAAGAATGTCCTGCAGTGCCTCACCTATTAAGGAAAATGCCGATAAATTCGTAACTGTTGATGCGCCGGCAACGGATAAAATAACTTTAAATCAGTGGAATCACGTCGCCTGTACCTTTAATGGTACCAGTCTTAAGCTTTATATCAACGGTAAAATGGTCGCAACAAAAGATGAAGTCGGAACTCTTAATAAAACTGCCAATGATTTTTTTGTAAGAATAGGTCAATACAGCGCCCAGACCAACGGATTAAATGCGGCTGTTGATGAAGTCGGATATTGGAACAGAGCCTTAACTGATGGGGAAATTACCTCTTTAGCGGGCGGAACGACTCCTTTTACTGCACCTCCGGCATCGGCATCCCCCTCTCCATCGGCTTCTGCCAGTGGAGGAGGCGGAAATCCTCAAAGCGTTAATGTTAAGAGTTTTAATAATAACGTCCAGCAGGCTCTAGACAGTATTAAAACATCCGGAGGTTCGGTCTACCTGCCTGCAGGAACCTATTTTATAAGTGAGAAAGTCAGACTCTATTCTAATACAACCCTTTTCGGGGACGGAATGGGTCAGTCAATAATTAAGTTTGCCGATGGAGTTGCCGTGGACGATATGATGGCAAATGATTCAACTTCCGGTCAGCAAAATATAGTTGTGAGGGATTTAACACTTCAAGGTCCGGACGTACCCAGGATTGTAGATAAAGGACACGGTTTGCGCCTTGAGAATATTGATAACGCATATGTGATTAATGTGGAAGTTAATGATGTACCTATGGATGGTATCTATATCGGATATAAAAATAAGGACGGAGGTCCCAAAGGAGCCTCTAATGTCAGAATTACCGGTTGCAAAGTTAACCATAGTCAGCGCCAGCAAATAGGTCTGATTATGGGAAATAACGTCGTAATTGATAACTGTACGATCGACGGAACAAATAAGCACGGCTCAATCATTTATGCGGGGATTGATCTGGAACCCGATGATGCCGGTACACCAGTAATGAATTCTTATGTGGTCGGCAATACAATCTCTAACGTTAATATCGGAATTGCCTTAAACGGAGCAAACGGAGAAAGCAGAAATCCGGCGACTGTTCACGATAATAAGATCTGCGGAAATAACATCAACTCCAGATCAACTCAGATTGCAGATAGCGGTCAAAATAACCAGATTTCGGGAAGTACCTGTGATATTCCAGGTAATCTGGCTACCCTACCGGCAATTCCCACAAAGCCGGCTGCTAAAAGGAATTCTCTCTGGGCAAGCATAATCAAAACCGTATCCGCTCAGGATAGCAATGATCAGTTTGTTAATACCGGAGACTCGGGAGATTCCGATGATCAGTTTATTAACACCGGCTCCCCCAACCCGTCGGGAGACAGCGACGATGTTTTTGTCGGAGACAATCCCGGCAGCAGTAAATTGCTTTACAGATTGGCGGAGTCTCAAGCTGGCTTATCCCAGGCTCCCTGGAAGGAGTTTGCAATGGGCCCGTCAACTGAGATCTTTGTAGAAAACAAGGAAGCTAAACCTGGCTTTTTAAAGAACCTGGTCGCTTCCCTGTTCGGAAGTTTCTCAAATAGTGTTTATGCTCAACAGGGTAACTGCGTGCCTGATGGGGTCACCCTCGGGAACGTTGATGCGAACAACACAGATATGAATGTTAATCCCGCTGGGCGCAAGGAAGGTCAAAAAGCGTATATCAGATCCAGGGAGCAATTCAAACAGGCTGACGGCAGTTTTGCAATCAGATTTGTATGGACCGATGGCCGTGTTTCCTGGGATTTTAAAGATCCGGGAGGGATTTTAAAAAGCGGTTTTGCTTACAGCCGTGACGGAAAATGTACTAAAGTTAATAAAACAAACGGAAACGGCCAGCAGGGCACTGCCCCGGCCGGTAAAGCGGCTTTAGTTATTACAAAGTTCGGGGACGGTACTACAGAATATAATTACTTTAATAAGGTCAACCCGCAGGGACCTAATGATGAAACTAACTATACCTATGATGTGAAGGATTCCTATTCCGAATACGGCGGAGCAGCCGGCGGAGGTGGTGCAGGAGGTGGAGGCAACGCCGGTGGTGGTAATGGCGGAGGTGGTGCAGGAGGTGGAGGCAACGCCGGTGGTGGTAATGGCGGAGGCGGAGGTGATGGAGCTGGCACAGGCGGTACTAATGGAAATGGCGATGGAGCGGGAACCGGTGGCACAGGCGGAAGTGCAGGTGGAACAGGAGGTCCTTCTTCAAGCGGTACCCCAACTTACAGTATCGGTCCTCAATTCATCAACACTACATATCAGCTAAAAGATACTAAGCCGGGTACAAAACAAATTTGGGTTCAATTCCTCCACCCTGATGGAGCGACCAGAGTCGATAGCTTTACATTTGATTTAGTGGACAAAACTCCTCAGATTTTAGGATTGGCGTGTAACCTGGATATTTCCAAAGAGAATCTGAAAATTACGATTGAAGGCGAGCATTTCGGAAATACTGTAGGAACTGTCGAAACAACTGCCCCATCCAACTTAAAACCGGAAGTTTTGGGCTGGAACGATAAACAGATTACTGCGTTTCTTAAAAAACCCAATATTCCCATAAATGAGGGTCAAAGATTTAAGATAAAACTGCTCAGACCGGACGGTTTTGAATCAGGTATTGCAACCTGTGCTGTCGATAAATCTTTGGTGTCATTGGGCGCCCGGATTTTCTGCAGAGAGCCCGGTAAATTTGACGCAAAGGATGTGATTGTGAACCTTATTTATAATCCCGAGGATCCGGCCAATCCTAATAAACTTAATAAAGTTGAAGAGAAAGTGACTATCAATGCAGATGGAGAAATTGATAACCTTAAGACTAAACTTCAAGTTGATAAGAATTATGCAATGTCCATAAAGGCTCCCTCATCAGTGAGAAGAACAGCGGTTTTTACGGCTCAGGAAGGAACAACGGAAATACTTAAACCGGACGGCTCCCCTTTCATATTGCCAATCGGAGATATAGCCCCTCCAGTCAGTCCTGACGGAAGAATAAATACTTTGGATAGATCTGAACTTATTAGACAATGGAGAATATTGGGACAAAGTAATCAAAATGACAACCGTCTTACAGGCGATTTTAACCGCGATACAAGGGTGAATTCGATCGATTGGGCTTGTATGAACTATGATTTCGGTGCGGAAGATGACCCTCTTCCAACATCTGTTCCTCAACCTGCATCAGGATCGATACATATCCCGGGAGGAGAATCTTCAACAATTACAATTCCTGGAGGTTCGACGAATCCATCTTCTTCCTCCTCTCCTACCGGCTCGTCTTCTCCTCAACCAAGCCCTTCAAGAGATACCTCAAACTCTGCTAAGATAGGTATTGGAGGCAAACTTTTTCTGGATACAAATAGGAACAAAACAGCTGATATTGGAGAGTCTTATATCTCGCAAGGGGCCGGTGTAATCAGGCTCCTTCAGCTTCCGGAAAGTCACCAAATAGGCACTGCCGTTACAGATGAAGAATTAGCTGATTCCAAAATTCTTACTCAAGTGACAAATAATCTGCCGGGCGCAAGTTATGACATTTCCGTCTTTGTTGACAAAGATTCAAGTCCTAAATTTGCCTTGTCGGCAACCGCAAATACCGGACAGCTTGAGGGTGTCGTTGATTTTGCTCTAACTTCCCCTATTGATGATTCGAATCAAGTAATTAATATACCGGTTACCTCGGTAACTCAATAGTATGGAAAGCACCGGATTTTTACATTCAAATAGCGGCTTTGCAGGCCAATTAAACAGGAAGAGGCTTTACAGTATTATCGGTCTGGTTATTTTACTTTTAGGTATTCCCCTGGCTGTCTGGCTTCTTCAAAGAGCTCAGATTTTTGCACCTAAAGCTGACGTTAAGCCCATTGAGCTCGTTATGGGTGATAATTCCTGCGTAATTTCAACCGATCCGAATAAAGCCAGTTGCGCCTCATTCCCAATCAAACTTACTTCTCCTTTGGGGCCTATGGTCCAATCCGGAAGTGTTTGCCGCTCTGATAATGACTGTGCTGCTGGAGATAAGTGTTTTAATTTTCAAAATTACCCGGGCACCTGCAGGCCAAGTGATATATCTTGTTCCGCAGTAATCACAACAGCCTGTACAACTGAGCAGGTTCAATGCGTCCAAGCCCCTTGTCCTCCTCGGGAAATTTGTGTTGATTTTCCGTCACCCTGCCACGTTCCTCCCGGTTGGACAGTCGGACCGAGACCCTCCCCTTCAGCCTGCGCGACTAATGCAACAGCATTGGATACAACGGTTGTTTCAAACAAAGAGATTAAGTACACCCTCACCTATCCTGCGGGTTCAAAAATTACCAAAGTAGATTTGCCTGCAACAGCGGGGTATGCCTTTAAGGTGAATGACAAAACGGGCGCTTCGGGAGCGGCATTAAATGCCGATTTAGGAGCAGGTACTGAAACAGTTGTGATAACAGTGACAGCAGATGCAGCTAAAGCCTGTGCGCCGTTTACTATTAACTATAATCTTACCAATAACTGTGGTACAACCTTCCCTAGATTTTTCGGTCCGGGAACTACAGCTGCTTGGGGTGCTGTTTGCCAGGCTTCACCTTCTCCATCTCCTTCCCCCTCACCTTCTGCTGCTCCCGTTTGCTCGACTAATGCGACCGGTCTTGGTAATACCGTAGTATCAAATAGACAGATCACATATACCTTAACCTATCCTTCGACTTCAAAAATAACAAGGGTCGCTTTGCCCGCTACCCCGGGGTATGCATTCAATGTTAACGGTCAAACTGCAGGTTCCGGGGCTGCGCTGAATGCCGATTTAGGAGCAGGGGCTGAAGCAATCTCCATTACCGTTACTGCAGACGCAAATAAAGCCTGCCAACCATTTACTATCAGCTATAACCTTACTAACAGTTGTGGTACAACCTTCCCCAGATTCTTCGGTCCGGGAACTACAGCTGCTTGGGGGACCGTCTGTACCAACCCTACACCAACCCCTACAACCGGTGTTAGCTCGGGGACTGATGAGCTTGGGGTGAACCTACAAGCTACGGGAAGTAGTACCAACGGCGCACCTGTTATTACTTTCAGCAACGGAGCTAGAGCTGATACAAATAATTTCAATCTTTATAAAAACGGACAGGTTCTACCCTATGATTTCGCCGGTATTTATGCACGCCCACCGACTCAGCAAATGAAGGATACAGCTATTGCCCTTGGATCTCAGAATGCTTATTACATCCAGGCGAAGGATGGCCCATTGGCCGGAAAGAAATCAAATACCGTCACAATAACCGCTCCAACCTCTTGTGCCGGAGCTTACTCAGGAACAAATCTTAATGATGTTTTCCGCAAATTTATAAGTAATGCAAGTAAAGCCGTGACAAATTTCGGAGCAACAACAGTATCTGCGCAGACAGCGTGCACGACTAATGCGACAGCGTTAAGCAGTAATGTGGTTTCAAACAAAGAAATCACTTATTCGCTGACCTATCCGGCAACCTCCAAAATTACAAAAGTCAGTTTTCCGGCAACCCCAGGGTATGCTTTTAAAGTAAATAATCAGGCTGGAGCATCGGGAGCGGCATTAAATGCAGACCTCGGTGCAGGAGCGGAGACGGTTGCAATAACCGTAACCGCAGATGCAGCTAAAGCCTGCGCACCGTTTACAATTAATTACAACCTGACCAATAGCTGTAACACAACCTTCCCGAGATTCTTAGGACCGGGATCAACCGGAGCTTGGGGTGCCGTTTGTCAGACCGCTTCCCCTTCGCCTTCCGCGTCTGTTGCTCCTCCCAATACCCTACTTAACGGACTATTAACTTATTGGAATTTGGATCAGGCGGGAGCTACATTGACTGAGCCTTTCGGTCAAAAAAACGGAACTGCGACAGGTACGACGTCGGTAGCCGGCAGAATTGATAAAGGAAGATCTTTCAGTGCTGCCACAGATAAGATTTTAACCGATACAAGCAGTTTAGGACTCTCAAGTATGACGACCTCGGCTTGGATATACGTGTCGGGTTTGGGTCAGGGAGCAGAAGCGATCGTTAATCAGTGGACCAATGTCGGGTCCTGGAATATGTCTCTGGTTAACTATAATGCAACAACAACCCCATTAAACCAGGATACAGGTAATCCTTATCTTCACTTTAATTCAGTTGCTGCCAACTGCCAGGGCACAAACGGATATGTTTATTCGAATGCTGCTTTAAGTCTCAATTCGTGGCACCACGTTGCTGCCTCAAGAGACGGAGGTACAGGCGCGATCAAGTTGTATGTAGACGGTGCTCCCGTCGCTTCAACAGGCAGAGCTGATGCGCCGATCGTTGGAGGAGCAATTTGTAATCAGGGTATGCCTATAGAGATCGGAATGCTGTCTTCGGGCGCATTTCCATTTAAAGGAGTAATTGATGAAGTGGGAATCTGGAACCGGGTTTTGACCGATACTGAAATCTCCGCCTTATTTAACGGAGGTCAGGGTAAAACACTTGTGCCCGGTGCAAGCCCCTCTCCGCGCCCCTCGCCTCAGGGAACACTTTATTACAAATTGGCAGAAAGTGAAGCCGATTTACAAAATGCGCCTGCAATACCCTACAGCGAACATCCTACAGTTACAAACTTTGCATTCAAAGACACAAATTGGGGCTCCAAACAAATTTGGGTACAATTTATCGGTCCGAATAATACATCCACTAACGAACACATATCAGTTGATGTGATTGAGCCCGAGCCTGTAATCACTTCTTTGGACTGTACTATGGATATATCAAGGAAAGATCTGAAGTTGACGTTAAACGGATCACTCTTCGGGGGTACACCCGGAAAAGTCACTGCAAATGCCAAAGAGACGCAAATCTTGGCTTGGAATGCAAATCAGATCACAGCAACGATCAAACCGACTGATAATTTAGAGGATGGAAAGTTATTCAAGATAGTTATGACTAGGGCTGATGGTAAAGCACTTCCGGAAACCACCTGTCTGGTTAACACTTCGGTTCTTTCTTTAGGAGCCAGATTATTCTGTCGAGAACCCGGGCAGTTTGATGTGAGTGCCGTTAAAATAACTCTTATTGATGAGGGTGGTAACAAAGTTAATGAGGATGTCACTATAGACAAAGAGGGTTTAATTAAGGGACTTAAGACCAAGTTACAGGTTGGTAAAAAATATGCAATCTCGGTTAAAGCACCTAATTCTTTGAGAAGAAATGCCGAATTTACCGCGGCGAGTGGTACGAATATTCTAACGCCTGAGGATAATGAGGTTTTTGTATTGCCTGTTGGAGATATAGCGCCGGTAATACTCCCCGACGGAAAAATTAATACGCTGGACAGATCTGAAATAGTCAGACAGTGGTCTACTCTCGGTGCCGGTTCAAACAAAACGGGAGATTTTAACAAAGACAGTAAAGTTAACTCCATAGATTGGGCATGTATGAGATATGATTTTAATAAAGAAGACGACGCCATTCCGACCAAGCTTTCGGCTACACCCAGCCCGTCAGGTCAGCCTTGTCCCACCCCACCTGTATGTCCGGCGGGGAAAACTTTAGTTCACGGTGATCCTCAAGAACCGGGCCTTTGTCCGGCTTATGCTTGTTTACCGAATGGTCCTGCCCAAAAAGTCGCTTTTTTATTATTGACTCCCCAGGGTACAGGTAGTTACGGTTTGGACAAGGAATTTTCTCTTGATATAAATATTTGGTCGGATAATGAGGCGGCTAATTTGTTTAAAGCGAGACTTAAATATGATCCGGCCTATCTCGAAGTCGTGAGGATTGAAAAAGGTAGTACTCTTCCGAATTGGGTCGAAGAATACTTTGATAACTCAACCGGAACCGCTTCTCTGACCGCCGGTATTCCAAGTCCGGGTCTTAAAACCTCCGGAAATACTCCTCTTATGGGGAAAGTTATCTTTAAAACAAAAAAATATGTTAACGGTGCAACCTCAATCTCTCTGACACCGGAATCTAGAATTTACAGTAATTCAGATAATAAGGATATGTTAGGCTCCCTTGTGTCACTCGATATAGCAATACCCTTTCCTCCCGACTAACGGGATTTGAGGCCAAAATATTGCTTTTTTAGAGTGAAGAAAGTAAGCTTAAATTAGTAATCTAGCCTTGTGTTTGACACGGAGTGCTAATTTATTAGGGTTAATAGTGGTAAGCCCTGGATTTAAGTAAAAATAAAATATGGATTTTTCTGCCAAGCCGAATATAACTAAAAGTACAAGCACGGAAGAAACAGTCGCTGAGATTAAAAAAAATCCTTCAGGCTGGTTTAAGAAAAATATCGTTAAAATAATTATCGCGGTATTAGTAGTCGCCGTATTTGCAGAGTTGGTTTTTGGAGGTTTTACCCTATTTTCCCCTTCAAGTTCGGGTAAATTAAATCCCCTGGTTCCTAAAATCAATAGTTTAAGCGATGCAGTGATTTCTCTAATGCCGGATAAGGCCTCTTACAAAAAAGGAGATCAGATTACAATAGACGTGAAATTGTTTACAGGTGGCTATTCGACAGATAGTACCGACCTGGTAGTCAAATTTGATCCGGCATTCTTACAGCCGGCTAAGGAGTTTGCCAAACCCGGCAATATATATTCGGAATATCCCGCTGTTCAGGCAGATAATGCTCAGGGTTTGATAGGAATTTCAGGAATAACTTTACCAGGCAGAAGTAGTTTTTCCGGAGTTGGGACTTTTGCAACTCTTTACTTTACAGCTTTGCAGGATGGACAGACTCAAGTTACTGTCGATTATCAGCAGGATGCGACAGCGGACTCTAACGTTGTTCTTTCCGGAACTACTGATGATATTCTCAAGGTTATTAATAATGCACAAATTAATATTTCTGAGTCCGGTACTGCTCAATCAGGTCAGAATGCTTCTGTGAGCTGCCAAAGCTTTACTCAATACTGCCAAACCGCAGACGGACTGGCAGGTACCCAGATTTGTACCGGCGGTTCGGTTGTGAATGGAGTTTGCGGATATGATACTGTTAATACATCAAGCTGCGAGGTATGCAAAACACAATGAAACTGATTAGAAAAGTTGTTGCTTTAATCCCCGTTCTCGGTTTTCTGATGATTACTCCGGTGTCAGCGTTTGCTGCGACTTTAACACTTGATCCTGCCTCCGGGGTTTTAAACAAGGGATGTGAGGTTACGGTTAAAATAAATCTTGATACTCAGGGTGTCCAGACTGACGGCACGGATGTTATCGTCTTATATACTCCGGCACAGCTCTCCACATCCACTTCACAGATAACAAACGGAACGATCTATCCGGAATACCCCGGAAATTCGGTAGATACCTCCGGTAAAATAAGTATTTCAGGAATATCCTCTGTTTCGAGTCCTTATTCCGGAACCGGAACTTTTGCAACAATAAAATTTAATGTGGCGAGTACTCTTAAGGAAAATGACAAAATTACCTTAAACTTTGACTTTGACCCGAATAACAAAACAAAGACAACAGATACTAATGTGGTTGAAAGAGGCACAATTGCCGATGTATTAAGCTCGGTAACGAACGGAAGTTATACTGTCGGAGCGGGCTCGTGCGGAGCAGGTATAACCCAAAGCCCAAGTCCTGCCGGAAGCGCCGGAGGCGGTCAGGGAGGAGTTTTGCCAGGGACCAGTCCCTCTTCTACCCAATCAGCTCAATACCAGGTATATAAGCCAAATGGCATCGACGATTTTACTGGAAACGGAAAAAGCTCAGGATTGTTGGATAATACGATTGCTATTTCAGCCGTCGGAATTGTGCTGGTAGTTCTGGGCATCGCCGGCCTGGCAATTTTATAATTGGATTATTAATCAAAGGGGGTTAATTTGAGTCTATCTGCCTACAAGCTGGATTTTTTGGAATACCTCGAGCTTGAACGAAACGTTTCTCAGAATACAATCGAGAACTATAACCATTATCTAGTTCGTTTTCTGGACTTCGTAGGAGATATCCCCCCATCAGATATTAATTTGGATCTGATAAAAAAATACCGTCTTCATCTCGCTCGATGGGTCGACCCTGAAACAAAAAAACCTCTTAAAAGGAAAACGCAGAACTATTTTATGATAGCCCTGCGTTCCTTCTTAAAATATTTAACCCGGGTTGACGTAAGCACTTTAGCTCCGGAGAAAGTTGAGCTTGGGGAAGTAGAAGACTCCCCTCTTAAGGTGTTGGAAAATAGTGATCTTGAGAATTTGCTTGCGGCTCCGGATTTAACGACCCCCGACGGACTAAGAGATAAAGCAATTCTTGAGACTCTTTTTTCAACAGGCCTTCGGGTATCAGAACTTGCTGCGCTAAACCGGGATTCGGTTAACTTTGAACGGGGAGAATTTCCGGTTGTCGGTAAGGGAGGAAAAGAGCGGATCGTCTTTTTGTCCGAAGCAGCTTGCGCTGCGATTCAGAACGCGCTGGATGTACGGAAAGACACATATAAGCCGTTATTTATCAGGTTTCAGGGCAGACAGGATCCAGCTGATGATGGAGAGAATATGCGTCTGACTACTAGGTCTGTTGAGAGGATTGTTGAAAAATATGTTAAAGCCGTCGGCTTATCGGTTAAAGCGACTCCTCATACTCTGCGCCACAGTTTTGCTACTGACTTACTGATCAACGGAGCAGATATCCGTTCGGTTCAGGAAATGCTGGGGCATTCTAATATTGCTACAACCCAAGTCTATACTCACATAACTAATAGACAACTGAAGGAAGTTCACCGCTCATTCCACGGAAAAAATAAGTCCTAAACCCCGGTCGGGGAATTTTTTATGTGAGATTATTTCTTTGAGGAGAAGTCCTTAACTAAAGTTGAGAGGATTGTTGAGGCGATAGATAAAACGATGGCTCCTAGTATTGCCGGAAGCCAGCCGTCTACCATAAAACCCGGAACAAACAATGTTGTGATGCGCAATACGATGGCATTGACCACAAAAATAAATAATCCGAGCGTCAGGATCGTCAGAGGGAGAGTCAGAAGGAGTAATACCGGTTTAATGAACGTATTTATTATTCCTAGAACAACAGCCGCCAGAAGAGCCGAGGTAAACGTGTCGACCTTAATACCTGGAACTACATAGGCGGTTATTATAAGTGCAATTGTATTTAAGAGAAGAGATATAAGCAGTCCCATTGATACATTATACACTCGGTATTTGCTAATATGTAAATATGCCAAAAAGGGTAAGAAAACTGGTAATTGAGGTTATAGTTTTTTTAAACGACCGGAGCGAGGAGCTTGTAAATGAATAAAGGATTATCAACTGAAGAAGCAAAACAAAAATTGGCCACTTACGGTTTAAACGAGCTTCCCTCAAAAAAGACATATTCTGTTTTAAAGTTGCTCTCCGCTCAGTTTAAAAATCTGCTGATTTGGCTGCTTATCTTTTCCTCAGCGCTTTCCTTTTTTGTCGGGCACCCTGTTGACTCACTTCTTATCTTAGTAATACTCGGACTGAACATAGGTTTGGGGTTTTGGCAGGAATTTAAAGCCTCGAGGGAGCTTGAAGCCTTACGTAAACTAGAAGTTGCAACTTCAAGAGTGATCCGAGACGGCAAACAGATATTGATTCCCTCAAAGGAGATAGTTCAGGGAGACTTAATTGTTCTTGAGGCCGGAGACAGAGTGCCTGCAGACGGGGTGATTATTGAGAGCTATGAAATGTATGTCAACGAATCGGCGCTAACGGGAGAGTCCTTGCCTATCGTTAAGACTGCACAGAAAGATGAAAATGAATTGTTTTTCGGAACGAATGTTTCAGCCGGGCGCGGAATACTCCGGGTTGAAAAAACGGGCACCGATACAAAATTCGGGAAAATTGCTTTGACTCTGGCTGAGGTCGAGGAGGAAAAAACCCCGCTGGAAATTTCCCTAAACGGTTTGGCAAGAAACCTTGGGATTATTGCAATCCTTGTTGCGATTTTAGTTTTTGTATTGAGAGTTTTGCAGGGATATCAGGTTGTAGAAACTCTGACTTCAAGTATCGCTTTAATGGTCGCTGCAGTTCCTGAGGGGCTTCCCGCAGTGGTTACTGTTCTTCTGGCTTTCGGGGTACGCAAAATGTATTCAAAAAAAACACTGGTCAGGAAAATGAGTGCGGTTGAATCTCTAGGAGCAACTTCAGTTATCTGCACTGATAAAACTGGGACTTTAACCTTAAATAAAATGACGGTTCGTAAAGTATATGTTGAAGCGAAAAATTTAAAGGATCTGATTATTAATTCGGTTGTCTGCAATAGTGCATCTTTGGTTCTGAAAGAAGATCACGGAACATATGACGTTCTAGGGGATACGACCGAAGGAGCGCTTCTGCTTTGGGCAAAAGACCAGAAGCACGATTATGAGGAAATACGCTCCGAAGGAAAGATTTTGGAGGAAGAACCTTTTAACTTAGAGCGCAGGAGGATGAGTGTTATTTGGGAGCACGAGAATAAAGCCACTCTTTTTTGTAAGGGGGCGCCTGAATTTGTTCTACCCCTTTGTAAATTATCAGACTCAAGGATAGAGGAAATCGATAAGGAGTATAAAAAAATGGCCGCTCAGGGATTAAGGGTTTTGGCATTTAGTAAATTGACTGCAATACAGAAAAAAGGGATAGAAAAAATGGAGAAAGATATGGAGTTTTTAGGTCTTATCGGAATTGCAGATTCACCCAGAATGGAAGCTAAAGCGGCTATAGAAAAAGCCAGATCAGCGGGAATTTCTACAGTAATGATTACCGGCGACAATGAATTGACTGCAAAGGCTATCGCGCTTGAGGTGGGATTAATGAAAGAGGGGGATGAAGTTTTAACCGGAAACCAGCTTGATGAATTGACCGAAGAAGAGTTGAAATTACGGATTGAAAAGATAAGGATTTTCGCTCGGGCCCTTCCCGACCATAAATTGAGAATTGTTAAAGCTTACCAATCGCTAGGCAAGATTGTGGCAGTTACCGGAGACGGTGTTAATGATTCCCTGGCTTTAAAACAGGCTCACGTAGGAGTGGCAATGGGTCAAGCCGGAACTGATGTGGCCAAAGAGGCTTCAGATATTGTCATTTTGGATGATAACTTGTCGACAATAGTCTCAGCTGTAGAGGAAGGACGGCTGATTTATGCAAATATTTTGAAGGTTGTTAACTTTTTGATGACCGGTAATTTTTCTGAAATTTTAGTAATAGCCGGCGCAGCAGCGCTTGGCCTGCCTATTCCTCTCTCGGACACGCAAATCTTATGGATTAATTTTGTCACTGACGGGTTTCCTGCACTTAGTCTTGCGGCAGATGGAGCTTCATCTAACATAATGAAAGAAAAGCCCCGCCTAGTGAATAAATCGATACTTGATCTAAATACCATTAAATTTATAACTTTTTACGCGTTCCTGATCGCTGCGGTTACACTTGGTGCGTTTGTTTATTCAGTCAATAATTTGTCTATAGAAATTGCCAGGGCTACGGCTTTCAGTTTAATAGTATTACTCCAAATGGCATTCATATTTGTAATGAGAAGACATCATTCGCTTTGGTCGAATAAATATCTGCTATATTCGATTGCTCTGGTTACGCTATCCCAGGGTTTAATTGTTACTGTTCCGTTTTTGAGAAAACTCTTCGGTCTTTAACTGCGGTTTTTAGTGAGAAGCCAGTGAAGTCCCCGGTACGCTGCAACTCCCAGCACTGCGGCGCCTAAATCTTCAATTCTTGGGGTTCCGAAAACCGGTACGGTCTCAACTAGCACGGCTAAACCTAAAGAGATGCCTGAGGCGATATTTTGTTTTGTTCTTTCTGATCCTCTGGGAATCCAATCCTTTAAGATCCAGTTACCCATATAAGTTGCTGCAAAGTCCCCCGTATAATCTAAAATAAAATTTACAGCGGGGTTTATGCTGTCAAAAGATGTACCGGTTGAAAGAGCCTGGAGCCGCCAGATTTGTCCTGCCATTTTAGCCATCTCCAGTCCTCCCACTGCTAATGCGGAGGCAAATTCGGTGTCGCGGATAATTCGGGATTCGGAATCGTATCTCATTAATATATTATACACTATAGGATAGGCATTGTAAAAATTTAAATATTTTGACTAAATATGACTAAGCTTTACTTAATATCAGCCAAGGTTTAATATCCTATCTTAATGAAGAACTTTAAGTTTAAAAATGGAAATCCTGTACCGGCCCTGGGCTTCGGCACCTGGATGCTTATAGGAGATAGTGCGGTAAGATCAACAGAAACTGCTCTGAGTTTAGGCTACAGGCATATTGATACTGCCGATAAATACGGCAATCACCGCGAAGTTGGTGAAGCTATTAAGAATTCCGGACTGGATAGAAAAGAGCTTTTTCTAACCACAAAAGTTTGGTATTCGGAATTGGCTCCGAAAAACCTCAGGGATTCGGCTACCAGATTTTTAGAAGAACTTCAGACGGATTACATAGATTTACTGTTGATTCACTGGCCGAACAAGGGTGTTCCTGTTGAGGAGAGCTTACGGGAAATGGACAGTCTGAAAAAGGAGGGAATAATAAAAAATATCGGAGTCTCAAATTTTACCGAAAAACATCTGCAGGCTTGTTTGGATACCGGTATCGAAATAGTTAACAATCAAGTAGAGGTACATCCGTCTTTTGCTCAGCTTGATCTGCAAAATTTTGCTGAAAGAAACGGCATTTTGCTTACCGCGTATTCCCCTCTCGGACGGGGTGCGGATTTAAATATTGGACTGATTTCCGACCTTGCTAAAAAACACGGAAAAACCGTTCCTCAGGTAATTTTAAACTGGCTTGTTGCCCGAGGACTTATTGTCATACCGAAAGCTTCAAGCGAGGATCATATCAGGGAAAATCTGGAATCTCTGAATTTTGAGCTTGATCAGGAAGAAGTAATTGCAATGAATAGACTCGATAGCGGAAACCGCTTAATACACCCCGAGTGGAATGAATTTGAAGATTAAAAAGGCGAAGGCTTGCCGGCCAAACCGTAATAAAGAAGATCTCCTGCAAAACCGATAGCCTGATAAGGCCAGGTGAATAATACAGCAAAGAACCCGGGACTGAAATAACCGAACCATTCCCAGCGGTAATACCAGGCAAACACCAACGCAAAAATTACGCCAACTGAGAAATAAATAATTACAAGATTTGTTAGGACTTTTTCAAAAGGCAGCTGCTTAAACTTAGGCATCTTTTAAATTTTAAATCTAATTTGTCGTAAATCACAAGAGCTAGGAGGTTGGTTCTTCTATTCCTGCAATCGCTTCAACCTCACGGTCCTTTTTTCCTACGACCGTTGCGGCTGCAACTTTCTCACCTACGCGAACCCTCATCAGGATAACTCCCTGTGTCTGTCGCTGAAGTGTTGGAATTTCCTTGATGCTCAGCTTGATAAGCTGTCCCTTATTGCTGGTCAGCACCAAGGTCTCGTGGCTTTGGTCGATCAGCTCGGCAGTGACGATTTTTCCTGTTTTATCGGTCACCTGGGCGGCTTTAATGCCCGATCCTCCCCTGCCCTGAACTTTCCAGGAAGATATCGGAGTCTTCTTACCTAAGCCGTTCTCCATAACAACCAGAAGATTGCCGGTTGTATCACTTACAAGATTCATAGAAACAACCTCATCGCCTTTCTCCAGTGTTACTCCTCTCACGCCTGATGTATCACGGTGAGTCGGACGGACTTGAGCTTCCTTGAAACGGATTGATTGTCCCTGATACGAAACGATGATAACGTCATCATTCCCTGTAGTTGGAACAACCCAGCCCAGCTGATCGCCTGAATCAAGCTTGATTGAGATTAATCCGTTTTTGCGGATATTGGCATATTCCTCGATCGGAGTTTTTTTAACATTACCCTGTTTTGTACACATAAAGAGAAATTTAAAATCATCTTTGGAGCGGTGGGTTAAAATCGCCGTAATTTTTTCTCCCTGATCTACGTTAATAAGATTCACAATCGCCTGGCCTTTTGCGGTTCTTGAAGCTTCGGGAATTTCCCAAACTTTGATTTGGAAAACTCGTCCCTTATTAGTGAAGAACAATATATTGTCCAATGTTCTTGTATAGAAAATATGAGAAACTGCATCTTCCTCTTTGGTTGTAATTCCCGACACTCCTTTTCCTCCGCGAGCTTGAGTTCTGAATGTTCCGGGAAGCTGGCGCTTAACGTAACCGCCTTGAGTAATCGTTACGATTGTTGACTCGTCTGCAACCAGATCTTCTTCGGAAAACTCGCCGACCTTTTGTTTATACACTCTTGTTCTGCGGTCATCGCCATAGCGGTCCCTAACCTTTTTCAATTCTTCGCGCACAACCTTCAAAACTTTTTCCGGATGTGCCAGAAGATCTTCAAGATAGGCAATTAATTCGCGTACAAGCTTCAATTCATCCTCAATTTTTTGTCTTTCAAGAGCAGCAAGTCTTCTTAACTGCATATCCAAAATTGCTACCGATTGGATCTCAGACAGGCTGAATTTGGTCATCAATTTCTCTTTGGCTTCATCCGCATCTTTGCTTCTTCTGATGATATTGATAACTTCGTCGATATTATCTACGGCGATCTTCAGTCCTTCTAAAATATGTTCGCGGGCTTTTGCCTCTTTTAATTCAAATTCGCTACGTCTAGTAATAACAATTTGTCTGTGGTGAATAAATTCTCCCAAGATTCTTTTAAGGGTCATTAAATGAGGAACCCCGTCGGCCAAAGCAACCATATTAACGTTAAATACCGACTGCATAGCAGTAAACTTGTATAAATTATTCAGAACCGACTGCGGTTTGGCATCTCTTTTAAGCTCAACAACTATCCTCATTCCCCTTCTATCCGATTCGTCACGCAGATCTGAAATCCCCTCGATCTTCTTATCCTTAACCAGATCGGCAATCTTTGCGATCAGAACGGCTTTATTTACCTGATAAGGAAGTTCAGTGACGATAATATCAAACCTGCCTCCGCGGGTCTCCTCGATCTCGGCTTTTGCCCGCATAACTATTCTGCCCTTGCCGGTAGCATAAGCGGCCAGGCTTTCAGTAGCGTCGTAGATGGAAGCGCCTGTAGGGAAATCAGGCCCCTTTATGAATTGCATTAACTCCTCCACTGTCGCGGAAGATTGGTAATAAGTCTCTTGTTTTAAAACTTCAACTGTTTGTCCCAGTTTTTCTCCGGAAGCATCAGTTTCTGGGTTTTCGGCGGGCTTTTCCTTGACGAGCTCCTGTTTTGCGGGATGATCAATCATATGGATCAATGCATCACAAACCTCGCCTAAATTATGCGGAGGAATTTGAGTAGCCATACCGACAGCAATTCCCTGTGCGCCGTTCAATAGAAGATTTGGAATGACTGTCGGCAGCCAAACAGGTTCGTCGGTTGTTCCCGAATAATTTTCTGTAAAATCGACTGTATCTTTATTGATATCGCGGAGCAATTCATCGGCAATACCGGAAAGTCTGGCTTCGGTATAACGCATTGCGGCAGGCGAATCGCCGTCAACTGACCCGTAATTTCCTTGACCGTCAACCATCGGATAGCGCATCGAAAAGTCCTGCGCCATCCTAACCATTGCTTCGTATACCGGTGCATCACCGTGAGGGTGATAATTTTTAAGAACTTCTCCGACGACCGCGGCGGATTTTTGGTACCTTGAAGTATGATGCAGGCCCTGCTGGCTCATTGCATAGATAATTCTTCTTTGAACCGGTTTAAGACCATCCCGGACGTCAGGTAGGGCACGCGAAACGATAACGCTCATTGCGTAATCCAGATATGAGCGCTGCATCTCTTCAACAAGAGGTGCTGGTTCTATTTTTCCAATATTTTGTGGGGGGGCTGTGTTATCGTCCATTCCTAAATTTTAAGTAGATCCCTTGCTTCGCTCAGGATGACTTTGTCATTTTTTCCTATGTAATTAAAGCATAATTG
>CAYOSW010000022.1:0-18917 GCA_964406775.1 uncultured Gammaproteobacteria bacterium | reverse complement strand
GTTCATTTAAAGGATTTCTGGAATCAGGATTTTTCCGGGTTTAACGCGGTAACGGTTTACGGGATTGCCCACATTATGGCCAGATTGGAAAAAAAGCTTGTGCGGGAGATGAAGCCCGGCTCGAAAGTCGTATCCAATTATTTCAAATTTCCGGATCTTAAAAGAACAAAAGAGGAAAATAAAGTAAACCTGTATATTATTTAAGCGGTCTGCATTTTTTCCAAAGCCATCTTTGCCGCTTCCTCTTCTGCTAACTGTTTGCTCGAACCCTTCCCCTCGCCTACCATCTTCCCCTCAAGAAAAACCCCTACTCTGAAAATCTTCGCGTGGTCAGGACCGGTCGTTTCCATTATTTTATATTTGGGTGATTGCTTGGTTTGCGTTTGGGCTATTTCCTGCAAGTGTGACTTGGAATCTTTAGGCGGACCGCTTAAGAGTTCTTTCTCAAAAAGCGGAAGTAAATAACCGCTGACAAACTCCGTAGCAACTTCCAATCCTTCCTCAAGATAAATAGCTCCGAGTAAAGCTTCGAAAGTGTTGGCCAGAATCTGAGGATTATCCCGACCTCCGGAAATTTCCTCGCCTTTGGATAATTTCAGTAAAGAACCTAAGTTTAAATCCAGTGCAGCTTTGGCTAAAGATTTGGTTTTAACGATATAAGATCTTAAATTTGTTAAGTCCCCCTCGGCATCGTGAGGTCTTTTTTTAAAAAGATAAGAGGAAATAATGAAAGATAATATCGAGTCACCTAAAAACTCCAGGCGTTCGTTGGATTCCAGATCCGGTCCTGCTTCATTTAAAAAAGAACGGTGGATAAAAGCTTTTTTGTATGTAGGGTTAGAGTTTGCTTTTTCCCTCAGCGCTCCGGCGTTAAAATCCATAACCAAATTATTCCAAGCTTAAATCTTCAACAGTCACAACCAGGTCGTGGACAGTCTTTATCCCGGGTATTTCCGCACTGTTAAAATTAACAGCAAACCTTTCTGAAATTGCGGCAATTAAATCTGCCATTTCTACAGGTCCCAGACCCAAATCGTCAGAGAGTCCTGCATTCACATCAATATCCTGGGGAGTAACACCCAAATGTTTAGCAACTTCTGCTATAAGATCTGTCTGTAAATTATTTTTGTCGTTAAAGTCAGTCATTTTTTACCTCCATTTTTTAACTTATTGAAATCCGAAACGAAAGTCAACCCCCACTTCCTCAATATTATAAGAGTCCGTGTTTGCTGATCAGCTTTCCGAGAGCTCCGTTTATGAATCCCGGACTGGCTTCCGAACCGTATTCCTTTGCAAGCTCTACCGATTCATCAACAATAACCTTGGGAGGTGTTGTCTTCTCCTCCATCAACTCAAAAACCGAAAGTCTTAAAATAGCCAAATCGATTCTGTTAATTTTCTCAACAGGCCACATAGGAGCGGCTTCCGTAATCCACTTATCAATATCTTCCAATTTCCTCAAGATAAGCTGAGTCTTAGTATTTTCGGTTTTCTGCTCTTTTGTAAAGCCTACAGAAAAGAGTTCCTGCATCACTTTAATTCGCTCCAAATGTCTTGGATCTTTATGTGTTTTCATTTTTTTATCATACCAAATCTAAATTACGGGATACCTGCACTTAGTTGCATCAAAAATCCGGTAATCGTCAAACGAAGCTCTGTCACTCATCAGCGAAGATAACGGTAGAGTTACCACTGCACTTTCCGCACCACTCATTCTTAAAGCATAAGGGCGGGAAGAGTCTACAGGAATTAGCATACAAGGCAGTTTTCTTAAGACTCTGAGATTTCCTGAACTGTAAATAAGTCCTCTCCCTGAAGGCGTCATTACTGTCAGGTAGTCAGGAAGCGGATTTGATTGAAAAAAATCGTATAAGGCGGATGATCCAAGCATCAAAGATCCGGCCACCATAATATAACCTATACTTCTGGAAATTTCTTTTGTGCGCATGGAGTTTAAGCGCGGGTTACTTTAACAGCTTCTTCACCTATCTTCTTTCCGGCAAAATATCCGCAGTTGCGGCAGGCCATATGGGCCATTGTTTTAAAGTTGCAGTTGCTGCAAACAACCAAATTTACAGCAGCCAATTTAATGGATGCGCGTCTAATATTTTTTACAGCTTTCGAGTGTCTTCTTTTTGGTTCGTGAGGCATATTATTGCCCGCCTTTCTTAGTCAGGAGCTACTTGCTCAAAACTTGATAATTTTACACGAAGAAGGGGGTATTTAGCAAGTGCAGGATCCCCGGTGAGCAGATTTTGGGCTTCTGTTCTGGTTTTTTCTATCAGTTCTAAATCATTAAACGAAGCTATTTTTAAATCAAACCGGCCTGATTGACGCTTGCCGAAAATTTCACCCGACCCTCTTATCTTTAAATCAATCTCCGCCAATTTTAATCCGTCTGAAATTTTTTCCAGATTTTTAAGTCTTGAAACAATATTTGATTCTTCGGTGCTTGGGAATAAAAGACAATAAGATTGCTTACTGCCTCTCCCCACCCTTCCGCGAAGCTGATGGAGCTGGGCCAGACCGAATCTTTCGGCACCCTCAATAACCATAATTGTTGCATTCGGCACATCAACTCCTACTTCAACAACCGAGGTAGAGACTAAAATATCGGTTTTTTTGTTTTTAAAGTCCTGCAGTACTGCGTTCTTTTCTTTAGGTTTTAATCTCCCGTGCAGTAATCCCAACTTAAGCTTGGGAAAAACTTTCTTTAAATTTTCGAATTCGTCTACGGCAGCTTTAACGGTTAGGAGAGTTTCGGAGATCTCTATGAGCGGAGTTATTATGTATACCTGCTCCCCTTCTCTAGCCCTATCCTCAATGAATTTATAAGCATCAGTCCGTTTTTTAGCAGGGACGACATAAGTTTTAACCGGAATCCGGCCTATGGGCATCTCGTCGATTATTGAGAGATCCAAATCGCCGTAAAGAGTCAAAGCTACAGTTCTCGGAATAGGTGTTGCGGTCATAGTCAAGAAGTGTGGAATTTTTGCCTTGTTTCTTAAAACTGACCGCTGCTCGACACCGAATCTCTGCTGTTCATCTACGATTATAAGTCCGGTATTCTCAGCCTGAAGTTTTTCGGACAAAAGAGCGTGTGTACCTATAATTATTTGAGGCTCGAAATTATGAATTATTACTGAAGAATCAGTTTTTTTGTTTTTGGCTTTATTCACTATTCCCGATTCATTATTCAATTTAAACTTTCTGGAACCCGTGTACAATCCGATTTCAATTCCGAAAGGCTCCAAAAGCTTTTTAAAAGTAGAGTGATGCTGAAAAGCTAAGATTTCTGTCGGCGCCATATAGAGCGTTTTAAAGCCGTTAAGATGTGTAATATATGCGGCGATTGCTGCAACAGCCGTTTTCCCCGAACCTACCTCTCCCTGAACTAATCTGTTCATTGGCCTGCCTTTTTGCAAATCCGCGATAATTTCCTCCAGCACTCTTTTTTGTGCCCCTGTCAGTCCGAAAGGCAGATTATCCGTAAATACGGTAAGTGTTTCCCTATCAATTCTAAACCGGTCAATGCTTGGTTTATTCTCCCAGCTGTTTTTAATCAGCAAAGTTTTAAGTTGGATCAGGAATATCTCGTCAAAGCTTAAGCGCTTTGTTGCCCTGTCAACATCCTCATAGCTCTCCGGGAAATGGATCTTTTGATACGCATCGTTAAGGCCTAACATTTTTCCTTTAATATTTTCAGGCAAAGGGTCTTCGATAAATAAATTTACCTTGGGCAGGATTTGGGCGATTTTTGTCCGAAGCCATTTAGAAGAAATTCCTTCAGTTTCCGGATATACCGGAATTAATCCTCCGGTATGTAAAGGCTTTTTGCTTGATGCGTTATTCATACTACTTGCTTCCAATTTTTCCCAAACGGGCATAATTATGGAAAGCTTTGAGCCGTATTTTGTGAGTTTTCCCGAAATTTGAAGCCTGTCCCCTACTTTAATGCTTTTTGTTAAATAAGTTGAATTAAACCAGGTAAGATTTATGGAATTTGTTCCGTCATTAAAAATTGCCTGGGTTATTTTTTTGCCGTATTTTGTAAAGATATTTTTGATTTGCCAGATTTCGCCTTTTAAAGTAACTTTCGTGTTAAGTTGTGCTTCATTTATCGGAACAATCTCGGAAAAATCCTCATACCGGAAAGGAAAATGATTTATTAAGTCGGAAATAGTTAAAAGGTTCATTTCTGCCAGTCTTCTTCCGTGTACGTAACCGATTCCCGGGATGTGTCTTAAAGGTGTATCTAAATTCATTGCTGAAATTATACAACCACCCAGTCATTTATGAGTAAAAAAGGTCTATTTGGTCTAATAGAAAAAAAATGGCAGAAAAGAAGAAGCGATTAAACTGACCGTTCCTATTGCTACAAGAATAATAAAAATAATCCGGTATTTCTTTAAAAGTGTATCCACGTTTTTATTCTATATCTTGAATCAGAAATTTTAAAGGAGTATATTGCTTCGTTATGATTGCTGTAGACATTGAGCGTGTGAGACATCCATTTAGTTCCGAGAGGTTTGATTTAGTTCTGGCTCCAGGAAAAAAGATAAATAGAAATGCTCTGACTCTGCGTTTAAAAAAAGGAGGTCTTTTGGAAGCACCTCATTTTTCAAATATTGCTTCAGGCCGGCACGAATTATTTAAGAGACAAAAGGAAGGTTCTCATTTGAGATTTATTGAATTATTCGGGCGCTAATATAATACCCAAAATGGCTATAGCAGAATCAGCAATATACCAAAGAATTTTTTGAAATCCGGAGGTTAGAGTTTGTTGACCGGGCAAGAGAAGAACTTGTGAAGCGGTGTCGGAGCGTTAAAACTTGTTGAGAGGTGGATGACACCACGGAAAATGATCTCACTTGGCAGTTAACCGCTCAATCTCTTCGAGAGCTGATTTACGTTTAGGATCTTCAAAATATTTTCTCGCAGGTTCAAGAATTTCTATCAAATAATCTGCAACGGCATTTTTTAAATCCATAGGATGAAGCTGTTTTTCTGCATAAGCTTTTTCAAGTTCTTCATAATTTTTAAAATTCATATCCCCTCCCCACTTTTCATCACGTTTTATTGTTAAAGACTCCTCACCCGTATAAAAAACTAAGTACTTGCACCAATCTAAAATGGGATTAAACTCAACAACTCCTTCGGGGGCATAAGCTGCATTAATTTTTTTCTTTATTGTTTCCGGATCATCGTGAATAAACACTGCTGAATTAGGCTTTGATTTGCTCATCTTTGCCGCTTCCATATCCATAACCTGTTTACCGTTTTCGTCGGTAATTAAAATAGGTTGGAGTAATCCCTGAAGCAGATGGTGGTGAATGGCAACCGGCTTTTCTTCGCCGAGCGCTGAGGCTGACTCTCTTGCGACTACGTGGACGTTTCTCTGATCGGTACCCGCGTGCGCTAAATTAACTTTTAAAGCAAAAATATCGGCAGACTGCATCGCCGGATACACAAGCATAGCCGTATCTGAAACTTCCGACTCTTTCCGCCCCATAATTGTTGTTGAGCGGAGCATTCTGGCTAAAGTTGTAGCCTTCATAACTTTTATAACGCTGGCCCAATAGTTTGTCCCCAGTCCTTCGTAAAGTTCGCTGCCTAAAACAAATTTAATCTTTTCGGGATTTGCTCCTGCCGAAATTGCCGCAGCCTTTAAGGCTTCTTCGAAATAATCCCGCGCCAGTCTTTTGGCAGTTTCCAGGGAACCGTCAAGTTTTTTATTTAGCCAGGTGTGCCAGTCGGCCAATAAAATCTGAACTTCTACCCCGGCGTCCTGAAGATCCTTTATTTTTTTCATCATAAAAACCCAGCCGACGTGGGCCTTACCTGAAATTTCTAATCCGATGTAGTGCCTTAGGGGAGTTTCCGATTCGAGCAGTTTTTTCAGCTCTTCTTCGGTTAAAGTTTCTTCGAGTCGGCGGGTTATTAAATTAAAACGCTCTTCAGCAGTCATCAGGCTATTATAAGCCAAACGGATAATAAGTGAATAGAGCTGTTATATTCCTGGATTTTTAGCGGTTATAAATAAGAGACCTCTTCGGTTATCAAGCAAGCCTTCGATGCTCGAAGCCTCTACTTGCGCGTAAGCTTGAGCTTCGCTCGGGCGTAGTCCAGTATTTACGAGCTCATACACACCGTAGGCCGCGGCACCTGCGACGGCGATTTTAATTCCTTCCCGTCTGCGGGTAAATAGATTCAGATATCTTCTGATTCCGAGGTATGTTGCGGACGCTGACAGACCGTCCGTGCTGAGATCGGCTCCGAACATTAAGATCCGTTCTCCGGGATTTCTGGCTATCTGGACGAGATGATAAAATTCGTGCCAAAGTGTTTTATCTATAAGTGGATTGGGGTATCCGTTCTCAAACATCTCTCTATCTAGAGTAATATAAGGTCTCTCTGCGTAAGCTTTTAAACCGTTAAATCCTGAAACACCCCCGCCGGTATCAGCAACGGTGATAGTTAATCCCCGTCTTCTGACAAAATCAGCTGTTTTAGCTAAGGTGCTTTCTCCTCCGTCGATATAGCCGATCTGCAGCAATGTTTCTGCGATTTTTGCAGGTTCGGGTGTATATATAGTACTCGGGCTAGTCTTCGTAAATCCCCTTTCAAAACCTGCAAATCCGATTGAACTTTGCAGACGCTCCCCTTCAGCTTGGATTAAACGGTGAGCTTCGGGAGTTAGGGGTTGTCTGCCTTCAGGCCAATTTGAGGTCCAGATAATATCAGCTGTGACTGTTGCGCCTGCCAGGAAAATGAGAGCTTCTCTGCGGGAAATATTCGGCATTTTGAGAACCTATAGTATCAAATAATAATAGCTCAGTCAATTGTGCTGGATATTTCCGAGGCTAAGGCTTCAACTTCTTCAAGATTTTTCGTTTCCATAAATTTCGCGCGGATTTCTGAAGCTCCGTCAAAATCGGATAAGTAACATTTAAAGAATTTTTTCAGTATCGCAAAAGATTTAGTATCACCCCAAACTTCCGTAAAAAGACGGGTGTGTTTTAAAAGCTGATTCAGTCTTTCTTCCACGGTTAAATTGTGAACTTTACCGTTTTTTTCAAAAATCCAGAGGTTTTTAAATATACCTGTTGCTATCATTACTCCGTCAACTCCGTATTTTTTTACCTTTTCCAATCCGTCTTCATAGGAGCTTATGTCCCCGTTACCGATGATTATAGTCTCGGGGTTTATTTTATTTCTTAACTCAACAACCTTGCCGATTTCATCCCAGTGGGCCGGAACCTTACTCATTTCCTTAACGGTTCTGCCGTGGATTATCAGAGCATCTAAATCCTGCTTCAGTAAAAACCCTAACCATTCCTCAGTTTTGATCTCTCTGACACCTATTCTGGTTTTAACACTGACAGGTAAGCCACTGCCGCTCTTTACAGCCTTTATGATTTTTGCAGCCATTTTAGGATTGTTAATTAAGGCCGAACACATTCCCCGTTTAAAAACCGACTTTTCCGGGCATCCCATATTAATATCAATTCCGTCAAAGCCCATTTTTTTAACTATTTTTGCAGCTTCATAAAATTTTTCAGGATCGTTCCCCCAAATTTGGGCAATAATCGGTCGTTCTTTTTCCGTAAACTGTAGCCTTCTTGAAACAGCCTTAAATCCCAATTCGGAAACGAGTCCGTCCACTGATGTGAACTCAGTAAAATACAAATCGGGCGCTGCAAGATCCGCGATAATTTGGCGGAAAACCGTATCCGTTACATCATCCATTGGTGCGAGTACAAATATTGGTTTTTTAAGAAATTTCCAAATGTTTTTCATAAGAACCGTTAATTTTAACTTAAAACCGTTAAAAAGTTAAACTGCGGGAGAATTAGGGGCACGAGGAGACACTGACGTTTGCAGGTGTAGAGTCGCTTGATTCACCTCCCCCATTAACTGCTCTGACGGTATAAACGTGTTGTCCAGCGGAGACCCCGCTGTCGACATAAGAATTAGTTGTAGAATTTGAGGGAGACGAAGTGTTGTCACGATAAATCTTATAAGAAGTAGCCGAAGAGACTGTATCCCAGGTTAGATCCACTTTGGCTGTTGAGCCGTTACAAAAATTAACACCGGAAAGATTAACGGGTGCTGAAGGTGCTGGGGTTGGTGTGGGCGTTGCTGACGGACTGGGAGATGGACAAGACTGATTATTGCAGGATTCCGTACCGGCACCTGAGCAAGTGCTACCTCCGTTTGCTGGAGACGGATTATTACAACTTCTGGTTCTTGTTCCCCCTCCGCACGAAGCGGAACAGGAGCTCCAGTCTGACCATCCTCCATTCACAGGAGCAGGTGTTGGGCTTGAATTATTCGGTGAGGGCGGATTGGGAGCCGGCAGTACAGATGGGCTGGGCAGAGGCAGAGGCGAAGGTGAAGGACTCGGCAGAAGTGATGGCATAACCGGTCCCTCGGGGGACGTAGGCTGTTGCATTTGCTGTTGTTGTTGAGTTTGTGCACCTGCCACCTGGCCTTGCTGTTGTTGAGCCTGGGCGGCAAGATTTGAAAAAGCACCAGGCGAAGGCGATGGGAAGCCGCCTTTGGAAGGGTCTTCGCTGAAATAAGCCATAAAAAGCACTATCCCGAATACCGAGACTATACAAATTAAAACAGCAACCCCATAGAGCAGTTGCTGTTTTGTTCCTTCACCAAGGTTATAGTTTCTGAATAAGATCCTCACTACTTCTTTTTCCCCTTACCATTACATAACATACAGTTGGTTTTGTGATCAAAAATGCTGTAAACGCCGGCTGCACCGACTAAAATATAAACTATATTAGTAAGTCCCGACATACCAAAAATCATAGTAACTAAATTGAGGTCAAAAAGACCGACTAGTCCCCAGTTAATGGCACCTACGACCACAAGAATAAAACTTATTGGATGAATCCACTTCAATTAAATCACCTCCTCTAATCTATCTTATCCCTTAAAAGGAAAACTTTACAAGAGTTAAGAAGACTTCATCGGCGACATCAATTGAAAATAGTTTCCGTCAGGGTCTGCTAAGGTTGCTATCCAACCTTCAGGTTCTTCGTCAGGGTGATATGGTTCGGCAATAACGGTTGCTCCGAGTTCTTTAATTCTGTCAAATTCGCCTGCAACGTCTTCGGTTTCGAAGTTAACCATTACGCGTTCGGGATTTTGATTTTTACCGACTACTTTATCGTGAGGGCCGACCATAAAATGGCAGGCGCCAGCCTGGAAACCGGAATATCCTCCGTCTTTCCAGTCCGGTTCTTTCTGAAAAACTTTTTCATAAAATGCCCCGAGTTCGGAAGGGTTTTCGGAAAATAATAAAAGACTGTTTAAATTAAGCATAACTTCACCTCCCTTTTTGGTATTGATATTTAAATCATTTGAAGGAAAGTTTGCAAGAGGTAAATAGATCTGATCAATTTTTATCGCAGCGGTTTTCTTTATAGTTTTTCGTGTATCCCGGATCGCAGACCCAGCCGTCAAAGGTGGCTGTTGCATTCGCGTTTTCAGGGATAGAAATCTTATCGCAGGATTTGTTATCTGAATTTTTCTTATACCCGGGTTCGCATCCCCAAAAATCAATAAACCAGAACGCGTGGTCCGGCAGTTTGAATTCCTTGCACTCACTCCCCTCCTTAATATAACCGCTAAAACATCTCCATCCGTCAAGCGAGGATGAATCTTCCCGGGCGTTTGCCGGGATAACTATTTTCTCGCATTCACGCTCCGATTCGTTCCTCCTATATCCATTAAGACAATAAAAATCTGCTGCTGTTTGGTAAAACTTACCGTTTTCAACCTCTTCTGTTTTAACGCAATTATCACCTACTCTTTTATAACCGGAATTACAGTTGAAACTTCCTATGAAATTTGCGGAAGCGTATACGGGTACTTTAATTTCTTCACAAGTATTTCCGTCTGTTGACCGTTTAAAACCGCGATTGCAGTCCCAGCTGTTGCCCGAATACGTCAAATGGGCGTTTGAAGGAACATCGAAGCGGATACATTTATCGTTAGTTTTTTTATGGAATACTCCGCAGGTTTCTCCGTAAACTGAAGTTGACAAGAGAGGCAATATCAGAAGCACGAAAAGAACAGGAATTAATATTTTCATTTTCTTAAAGTTTTTTGTACTTTAGGATTGTAAATCATATAGTACACAACAGGGATAAAGAACAGCATTATAGTTCCCGAGAAAGTAAGACCGGCAATGATCGCTCCTCCCAAACCCCTCCATAAAGGATCGGAAACAGTAATCGGGACAAGTCCGGCGATTGTACAAAGGGAGGTCAAAGCGATAGGCTCAAGACGGGACGCAGCTGCATCGGCGACTGATTCTCCAAATTCCATACCAGTTTTCTGATTAATCAGTATTTTATCGACTATCAATATTGAATTCTTAACAACAATTCCAAAGAGAGCCAGAATTCCGATCAGGGCCGGGAAGGATAACGGAATTTGAGCCAGGGCGAAAATAATGAATACTCCGGAAATAGACAAAGGGATAACCAGCATTACGATTAAAGCCCTTCTGAAAGATGAGAATTGTAAGACCATAGTGATAATAATGAGCAAGAATGACAGGATCATCGCCTGTAAAATAGACGTCACGGATTTTTGATTTTCTTCGTTAGCGCCTCCTGTAGCCCAGCCATATCCTGCAGGCAGGTTTATTGAGTCGGCGTACTTTTCTAAACCCTTGTTTAAATCAGCTACGTTAAAGCCTTTTGTAACAGCAGCAGTTACAGATATAGTTCTTTTCCCGTCTTCCCGTGTAATAATCGCCGGATTAGCAGCCAGTTTAATTTCTCCGAGCGAAGAAAGAGGGGTATTTCCCGTTTGGGTAGGTATGTTAATTTTTGTAAGATCCGATGCAAACTGTGTTGATTGCCCCAGGCGGATTGTTACGTCCTCGGTTAGATCTTCAGAACCTCCGAATTTAAAATCGTCAGCTTTAAATCCTGATGCATAAAGTCTTAGCCAAAACCCTAGTTGGTCGGTGGTTAAGTTATTTTGCGCAAGCTTTGTTTTATCAGGTATGAAAGTCAATTTAGAAGTACCGGGTTTGATAGTTTTATCGATATTAGTAACTCCATCTTGAGTCTTTAAATACTCCTGAATTTGATTGGCATAACCGTCAAGAGAATTTAAATCAGGTCCGAATAACTTTATCTGTAAATCAGCACCTGCCGGCGGACCTCCCGAAACTTCAATTACCTTAACTTTTCCGGCGCTGTAGTCTTTTAACCTGTTTCTTAAATCCTGTGCAAGTTCGGAAGAGGTATGTTTGCGGTGTTCCTCGAGCGCGAAAGAATAAAGAATATTGTTACTACCGGACCCTGACGGTCCTCCGTCGCCCGAGAATCCGCGGCTTAATTCCAGCGTGACCGTCTTTGTCTCCGGAAAATCTTTAAGAGTTTCAAGAATTTCCAGACCCTTGATTTTGGCAGTTTGCACGTTTGTTCCGGCCGGATATTCAACAGATAAGTACAGATTATTCTCATCTGTCCCGGGGAAGAATTCGGATTTAACAAAACCTGTCGGGACTAAGGCGTAAGAGAAAAGCGAGAAAATGATAACCATAATAATCGTATTTCTCCTGGCTGATTTGGATAGTAAAATTTTGTGGATTAACCTGTTATAGCCTCTTTCGATTTGTCCGAAACTGATAATTCCGTGATCCAAAAGTACGGCCAAACGTTTTGTTGTTCCCGTATGTTCTTTAAATCTTTTTGCAAAAAAAGTAATAAGAGCATCTCTGATTAAGTAAATAACCAGAACCAGGATCAGTAGTATTGCTAGTTGAGGTAAGAGCAGAACCGATTTAGGCAACAGGAAGTAGAACCCGGCTAAAATTCCGAAAAGTAAAACTATTCTGATTAAAACTAGGACTCTTGAAGGTATCATCGGCTTTAACAGGAAAACCATTAAAGGTAGAATTATGAAAAGCGCCACAAAAATTGAAGCTATTAAGGCTGATGAAACAATAATCGGGATGGGCTTGATAAATTCGCCGATTATACCGGAGGATAAAAGTAAAGGTAGGAATGCCCAAACGGTCGTTATTGTTGTTGTTAAAATCGCCACCCAAAAATCTTTCCAGACTAAAAGCCCGGTTTGAAGCGGTGTAAATTTTTTACTCCGAAAGTAAGCCGTCATTGCGGAAATGACCACAATTGCGTCATCAACAAGGAGTCCCAGTGAAAGCAAAAGTGAAAATGTTGCTAAAAAGGATAAAGCAATCCCGGTTGTATTCATTACAATAAATGTAATCAAAAAAGTCAGAGGTATAGATAACATCGAAACGAATGCCTGTCTGATACCGAGAAAAAGTAAAAGAACAACAAATACGAGAGTTATTACAATTGAGATGTCTCGTTGGAGTGTGGAGAACTCTTTGTCAATTTCCTCAGCCGTGTTTAAGACTGTGAATATCTGAAATCCGTTACCGCTGGCCTTAAGTTTTTCATTAACTTTATCTTGAGCAGCTTTATTAGCTACATCAAAATTAACTCCGCTGACGCGGTAAACGGCAAAGCTTACCGAGCTTGAGACGTGATTATTCTCAAGAATGAATGATTCGCTTTGGTCGGGTTTTGAGATTTCCTTAATTTCGGCAATATCGGAAAGCGAAACAAGAGTTCCTCCGAGATTGACTTTGATTAACCTGAAATCGTCTATTTTAGTTATTCCCGGATCAATAGTTAGGGAAAAGATTCCTTTGTCGGTTCTGACGTTTCCCGCAGGATACGAGCTCAAGGAGGATTTAATAGCACCCATTAACACCTGCGGATTTATGTTATAGCTGGAAACGGTTTCAGGCTTTACTATTACTTGGATTTCCTGTTCGTCGATACCGGTAATTTCAACCTTATCTATGGTTGATAAATCCTCAAGATCTTTTTTTAAATCTCTGGAAAATCTTATTAAACTCCCCCGGTCTTTCGCACCGGCAAGAGAAAATGCCCAAATCGGCTGATTCTCAAAATCAAGTTTTTGAACATTAGGGGTTTGGGCATCCTCAGGCAAATCATTCACTGTATCAACAGCCGACTGGATATCTGTCTTGGCCTTTTCGGGATCGAATCCTGACTGGAATTCAATTTGAACGATCGAAACAGATTCTCTTGAGGAAGAATTAACTGATTTTACGCCGTTAATTCCTCTCACCGCGTCTTCCAGAGGCACTGAAACTAATGACTCAATATCTGTTGGGTTTGCTCCCGGCAGGACTGTTGAAACTAAAACAATCGGTATTTTAATTTCAGGATTAAGTCTTCTGGGTAAAGCGGAATAACTTTGGATTCCGAAAGCGGAAATCATCAGGATTACCAAAATTACCAGCCGCATATTCGTCAGGTATTTTGCAACCCAGGACACTAATAATTTCGGATTGAATTTAAGTTTTTTTAGATAACTTGATGTTGTGTCCATAGTTTGGGGCGTGTAATAAACCAATAAACAAATAACCCAATATACAAATGCCCAATGTCTTTTTATTGGGAATTGGTTTATTTGGCATTGGATTATTGGTTTATTTTTACAGTATCTCCTTCAACGACATTTCTGCTTAAGATTATTTCATCGTCTTTTCCGATACCCTCAGTCACAGCAACAAATGAACCTTGAACTTCTCCCAGACCGACTTTTCTGGCCTCTGCTTTTCCATCTTTGATTAAATACACAGTTGATTCTTCCTGGGTTTGGAAAATTGAATCCAGAGGAATAAAAGGCACTACCGAGTTTGAATCCGGACTGCCGACAGGAATTGAAACTGTTACAAATCCTCCGTCGGTAAAGAATTCTTGATATTCATCGGGTATATGATAAATAACTGAGTAAAGCTGACCTTCGGTTGCTTCACTTGAAACATAAGCAGGCATAGCTTTAATAATTTTTCCGTTAACAGTTATTTCGCTTTCCTCAAGCTTAGATATATTTTTAGCAGCACTTGCAGGGACCTTAGCATCCAGAATGATTTTTCCTTCGACACCGGAAACCGTAACTAGAGTCGTTCCGGGGTTTACTGATTCACCGACCGTAACGTGTACTTTTTCAACAACCCCTTTAAATGGAGTTGCGGGATACATAGTTGCTTCGTTGACAGAGGCAAGCGCGAGCTGTAATTTAGCAACTTCGAGTCCGACAAGAAGGGATTTTTCCTGAATCTCTAAATTTTTTAATGTAATTTCTCTTTGCAAATTTGAAAGATCTGCAGGCGGTTTATCCGTTCCTGCTGCCAGTTCGGTATTTCTGATACCGTTTTTCAATTGGTTTACCGCTGCTAAAAGCTGGGATTTCTGGCTGTTAGTCTGGAAAATTAAGGTATCGTTAATTCCGGCCGAATTTGTTGCCGTATATTGAGTCAGATTTGAATTAATTGTTCCGAGGAGTGATTCGTTTAAGTCCAAAAGAGAACGCGATTCGTCAAGAGATTTATTGGCAATATCCCGCATTTCGTCGTTATTAGAATCGGATCTTTCAGCAATTTTTCTCTGTTTTTCGATAATTTCTTTTTGAGTGTCAAGAGTTTGTTTTGAGAGATTAAATTGGTTTTGAGCTATCTGTCTGCCAATTGAGGCTGCATTTCCGCCGTAATAATTGCTTGAAAGCGAAATTAAGTTTCTTCCGCGCTCAACTAACTCACCCTCGTATGTATTAATAGAAGAAACAATTCCCGGCGCTTGTGCGACTATCTTTATTACCCCTGTTTTCTCGACTTTTGCCTGAACTGAAACTTTTGGTGAAGTTCCGATTTTGAAAGTTTCAACCTGTTTTACTCCGCTGCCTTTTTCTTCTACCAAAGGTTTGGGCTTAAAGGCAGTATTCCCGAGTACTATTAATATAGCCAACAATAGTAGAACCGCAAAAAAACCCGTAAAAGGTCTGCTCTTTAAAAAAGAAACTGCTTTGCCTGAAATAATTTTTGACTGCTTGCCTGCAAATGCAAAAGACCTTTTGGTTTTTTGTATGGGATTGCTGACACTTAAATAAAATTGTTTGATTTGAGTACGTCTTTTAGCCTTAAATTTCATATTGAATTCTTAAACAGTGTTTGGGGCAGAGAGTAAATTAACCGAAGATAAATTACTTCTGGGAATTTTATTTTTCTTCCAGTCTTTTGTCAATGCCTGACACACCAAATTTTTTTCTATGGGATATTATATGGTATAATAGGCACAAATGCAAGTTGAACTCCCCCGCTATATTTGGGCAGATACACGGTTTAAAAAAGATCCGGAAAATCCCCTGCTTTACCGGGCTTTCACAAAATCATATGACCCCGATATGCACATAGTTTCCCCTTATCGAGCAGATATTGATTTCGGTTCTTCAGGAATTAACCTCAGAACCGCACGGGCCGTTATCGCAATGTCAGAAGTATCAATGCTTACTCTGCAAAACCTGACAGCAATAGCCGGGGCAGGAGCGGAAACCGCAAAGCTTTCGGGTATTAGAAGGACGGATCAGAATTTGAGCGGTTTTTTATCCGAGGTTTTAGATGCACAGCCCGAAGATTTATTTGAACTTGGCGAAATCGGAGGTATGGGTAATATGGAACCTTTATTGACACTAGCTCTGGTAACTCCTTTTATAAAACCTTCCTACAGAAATGCCGTTAAAATTCTGGACGCTCATAGTGAAGCCGGACCGGAAGGGCCGGAAATTGCGGACGCTTTTGTCGGTTTTTACCAAACCGCGAGAAGAACAATTCTTACTAAGGCTGAACGGTTGTCTCCCAAAATAGACTTAAGTAAATATCCGAACGAAGATAGAGGAGCCGACACTTTAAGCGAGGAAGCAAAGGAGCTGGTAAGAGAGCTTCTGGTATCGGAGGACGTAGCTGAAGGCAGGAGGGTTATGTATTCAGGCCTGAATGTAGATCAGGGATTTTTAACTGTTTTAAGAAGATTGGAGGTTTTTGTTAATACTCTTTCTCAGGCAAAGCCCGATTGGATATTTCACGAGACTTCAAAAATTAATAGTTCCCTTGCCTGGTCTTTGTGGTACACCTACTATTCGGAGGTGGCGTCAGGGATAGCATTTCTTAATGAAAGAGAAGTTAAAATAAATCACGGCAAAAACTTAACCCACGAGCATTTTGTAAGCGAAGTTCCGGAGCTTGCTCCCTCAGAGTGTAAGGTTGTAACAGGCGATTCCGACATACAGAATCTTTGTCTGGTTACCGAAATTGCCGATGTCGAAAAACTTTACAGATGCCCGTTTTTTACCGAGCGCGGGTGGATTGATACTTACCTCAGGATTTCAATTATCGACTGAAGTCCCTCAGAGTTCCTCATTGACGCCAAATCGGGTTTAGCCTTAAAATACTCTGGCAAAAAGAAATGGAACATTCAATAGTACTCTCGGCCGAGACTTTAGGCCATATCGGGCCCTTACCTATTACCAATACATTACTGGTTTCCTGGCTGGTTATTGCTTTTCTCTCCGTTGTTGCTTTCTTAGCAGGAAGAAGTGCCGCTTTGGTTCCCGCCGGACTTCAGAATTTTATGGAGCTGATTATTGAAGGAGCCTACTCGACTGTGTCCGATCTTGCGGGCTCTAAAACAAAAACTTTTTTCCCGATAGTCGTTACGTTCTTCATTTATATAGCGGTAGCTAATATCTTCGGACTCTTCCCCGGGTTTGCGACGGTCGGGTTTTATGAGTATATCGACGGTCACGAAACTTTCGTTCCGATTCTCCGGTCCATCAACTCCGATTTGAATATGACTTTGGGATTGGCGCTGGTATCCGCAGTCGCAACACATTTTTTTGCCGTGCGCTATTTAGGAATAAAAGGTTATCTTTCGAAATGGTTTTCCCTAAATCCTATTTTTCTCTTTGTTGGACTTCTTGAGATTGTTTCGGAATTTACAAAAATCCTCTCGCTTTCGATGAGGCTTTTTGGTAATATATTCGCCGGCGAAGTTGTATTGGCGACGATTGCGGGCCTCTTCGCTTTTATTGTGCCTTTGCCCTTTTACTTTTTGGAAATTATAGTGGCATTTGTACAAGCAGCAGTATTTATGATGCTGACGCTTGTATTCATGGTTCTCCTTTCGGAGAAACATGAAGCTCACTAATTATTCTTTGAAGAAAGGAGGATAAATAATTTGGAACATTTACCTAGCGCTTTAGCTATCGGTATCGGATCAATTGCGCCCGCTTTTGCGATCGGCTTAATTGGTATGAAAGCTATGGAAGCTATCGGCAGAAATCCTGATGCGCAAGCAAAGATTTTACCTGCGATGCTTTTAGGAATGGCTTTTGCTGAGGCTATTGCGATTTACGCATTGGTTATAGCATTCACAAAATAGGGAGTAGCACGGGTATCAAGGGTACCACGCGTACCACAGGGATTAATTATTTTGATTCCTACCCGTGATACTTTTGATACTCGTGATACATTTGGTACACGAAGAATTATTATGGAAAAAATATTAGCTGATTTTGGTGTTCAACCTATACTTTTAGCGGCCCAAATTGTTAACTTTTTGGTGCTGCTTTTTATCCTTCAGAAGCTCCTTTATAAACCCATTTTAAAGGTTCTTGAGGAGAGGAAAAGAAGAATTGAGGAAAGCTTACTTAACGCGGAAAAGATCCAAAAAGAATTAGAGGAAACCGAAATTAAACGCGAGAAAGTAATTAATGAAGCTATCGATGAGGGCAAAAAGATTATTGCCGAAGCAACCGCCAGCGCTAACCAAATTGTTGCCGATTCACACGCAAAAGCTAAAGAGGATATGGATAATATGATGGCTGAAGGTGCGCGTATGATAGCCGGAGAGCGCGACAAGATGACAACGGAAGTTAAAACTGAAGTCGCTTCTATGATAGAACTGAGCCTTGAGAAAGTATTAGGAAAAGCTTTGGATGCTAAATCTCACCAGAGACTAGTTGACGAAGCAGTTAAGACGATAAAGTCATAAACAATGAAATCAATAAAAACACTTAAAAAACAGGCAATAAAAGCAGCGCAATTAAGCTTCAAAAAAGGCGCACTTGATGCCGTGATTGCGCGTAAATTCGTTAAATCTTTTAAAGCACTACCGTTAAACGAAGCAATCATCAGCTTAAATTTTTATTTGCAGGCGATCAAACGCGAGACCGCAAAAACAGTTCTAACTGTTGATTCGGTAGTTAAAATCCCTAGATCCGAACTGGTAAATATTGAATCAGCATTTAAAAAGGAATATCAGATACTTGAAACCCGCGAAGAAGTTGACTCTTCACTTTTGGGTGGAGTTAAGGTTAGAATTGGAGACATTATTTTTGACAACTCGCTGAAAAGCCGTGTTGAGCAACTCAAGGAGACAATTATAAATGGCTAATGTTATTTCAGATATTGAAAACGAGATTAAAGGCCTTAAATTTAAGGCGAAAAAAGAGAATGTCGGGGTTGTTACCGAAGTCGGTGACGGTATTGCCCGAATTGAAGGCCTTTCCGAAGTTCAATCATCCGAACTTGTTGAATTTGAGTCCGGTGTTTCAGGACTTGCGCTGAATCTTGAATCGTATAACGTTGGAGCGGTTATCTTCGGAGAGAATAATTCGGTTAAAGAAGGCGATTCCGTAAAAACAACCGGTAAGATTCTCCAGGTTCCCGTCGGAGAAGGAATGGTCGGCCGTGTTGTAAACGCTCTGGGTGAACCGATAGATGGAAAAGGCAAGATTAAGTCCGACAAAAATTATCCTGTTGAGAAAATTGCCCCCGGGGTTATTACCCGTAAATCCGTTTCGGTACCTCTTCAAACCGGTATTAAATCGATTGATGCTTTAATCCCGATCGGACGCGGACAGCGGGAACTTATCATCGGTGACAGAAACACCGGAAAAACCACGATAGCAATTGATACCATTATTAACCAGAAGGACGTGATTTGTATTTATGTTGCGATCGGTCAAAAAACATC
>CAYOSW010000021.1:0-19054 GCA_964406775.1 uncultured Gammaproteobacteria bacterium | reverse complement strand
TTTTAAGAACCGGATTAAAAAGTTAATTTAATGTCCTGTCGTTGTCAGGACAAATTTTAAACCGATAAAGTATATTATAGTAATGGCAAGCCCTGAGACAATTAAACTACCTCCCCGCGATTTCTACAGAATAGGAGCGGAACTCAGAACATTGGGTTACAGAGTGGTTGAAAGAGACTTTACTCCGCTTGAAAAACTGGGAAATTTACTCGGTTATATAAAAAGAATGCCGATTGGAGTAAGAAGGCTCGAAGCTTTTAAGACATCTTAACTCATCTGTTAGAATAAATCCCTATGCCGGAGCTTCCTGAAGTTGAAATAATCAGACTTTTCCTAGCCCAAAATATTGTTAAACTAAAAATTGAGTCGGTAGAAATACTGAACAGTAAATCCTTTATCGGCGACAAGAATCAAATTACTGGAAGAGAGATTACCGATGTAGGGAGGCGGGGAAAAATTTTACAGTTAAATCTTGGCGGACAAAGTCTACTTATTCATCTGAAAATGTCCGGACAATTAGTATGGATTAATAATATAGGAAATGACGGTAAATTTATCGGCGGGCATCCGACAAGGGATATGTTCGGCGATTTGCCGAATAAATCCACCAGAGTAATTTTTAATCTTTCCGGCGGAAGCAATCTGCTTTTTAATGATCAGCGTAAATTCGGCTGGATCCGCGTGGCGAGTAAGAACGAGGTGGAGGCCGATAAGTTCCTGAACCTGCTTGGTCCTGAGCCTTTGGAGAATTCACTTAGTGTTGAAGTATTTAAAGAGAATCTGCTTAAAAGAAAAAACACTCCGATAAAGGTTGCGCTTTTGGATCAGCAAATCCTTGCCGGTGTAGGTAATATCTATGCAAGTGAGGCTTGTTTTATTGCGCGCATTGATCCCAGAAAAAAGGTAGCCGATTTAAGCGGGGAGCAATTTAAAAAACTTCTTGAGGCAGTTAAGGAGACTTTAAATGACGGAATAAAATACGGTGGTTCATCAAAAACTCATTTCGCAAATCCGGAAGGGAAGAAGGGGCTTTTTCTGGATTATGCTTACGTTTACGGGCGTGAGAATTTACCCTGTAAAAAATGCGGTAAGCCTATTAAGAAGATTAAACTCGGCGGCCGGGGTACATATTTTTGCGCCGGTTGTCAAGTTGAATAAAGAGTGATTCAAGCGTAAAATTGCCTTCAGTATCAATGAAAACGTCTTCAATTTTAAAAAACCGGGGTTTTGTCAATTTATGGATTAATCAGATATTCGTTCAGCTTGCTTACAACAGTTTGAATTTTGCTCTTCTCGTCTGGGTATATAAACTGACTAATTCCACAGCTGCAGTTTCGTTAATGCTTTTTGCGGCATACCTGCCGTCGGCCGTTTTCGGACTCTTCTCAGGAATACTTGTTGATATCATTGACCGCAGACTTATCATCAGGTATATAAATTTGCTTTTAGCGCTAAGTCTGCTCAGTCTGATAGTGCTCAAAGGAAGTTTATTTGCCGTACTTTTTGTAGTATTTCTGGTAAACAGTTTAGTGCAATTCTATCTTCCGGCTGAGGCCTCAAGTATTCCCCTGATTTGTAAAAGGAACGAGCTGTATTCCGCCAACTCACTTTTTTCAATTACTCTTTTCGGTTCGTTTTTAGCCGGATTCGGTTTCGCAGGACCGCTTATAAACCTCTGGGGTATTAATTATGTTTTCCTGTTGGGTGCGGGGTTATTATCGGCTGCGTTTTTATTGTCGTTTGTTTTTCCGCCGATAGTTAGTGATCTCGGCGTTTTAGGTAAACGCTTAATTGCCGCAATTAAAATGAGAAATTTACAGGAAATATCTCAAGTTGGACTTAAAGAGGTGAAGAACACATTTGCCTTAATACGCGGGAGGGTTGCCGTGATGGTATCTCTTTTTATATTGGCCTCAGTTCAGGTAATTATCGCAATTTTAGGGACTCTGATACCTTCATTTTTTGAAAATGTATTAAAAACTAATTCAGCAAACGCCTCGTTTATTCTGGTTTTACCGCTGGGAATTGGGATGGTGTTAGGCGGGGTTTTGCTCAGCCGATATGGAAGTCTGGCGCCGAAACGCAGTGTAGTCTCAAGTGGAATTGTTACTGCTGGCCTATTGTTTTTATCCGCAGGTTTTTCACCGCTCATATTTAATCAGAGTCCGGAATTGACGGGCGGCCTATCTCTGACGCCTTTTTTCATAGCGGGTGCTTTTTTGCTGGGCTTATCAATGGTATCTATAGTTGTTCCGTCACAAACTGCTCTCCAGGAATACAGTCCGGATAAAGACAGAGGGAAGGTTTACGCTGCCTTATCCGTATTGATGGCGGCTTTAACCCTTGTGCCTGTGCTTACTGTCGGAGTGCTTGCGGATATTTTCGGTACGATACCGATAATTCTTTTTATAGGCGGATTTATCACTTTACTCGGAATACTGGCTTTTAAACCTGACTTCTATTTCTCAAAAAAACAGCTGCCTTTTAAAGTCAGAGAATTTTTGGGATTAGGCCATTGGGACAGTTAAGATGAAGCTTGAAGGGATCGTTTTAAAAAATTTCCGCAACCTGCTCGATTTAGATATCAAATTTAAAAAAAACATAACCGTATTGATCGGGGATAATGCTCAAGGTAAAACTAATTTTCTGGAAAGTGTTTATTTTTTAGCGACAGGAAAGCCGATTAAAAGCGAAACTGAGGAGGAAGTTATCAGGTTCAGCGAGAGTGTTGTAAGTGTGAGAGGAGTAGTAAAAGATAAGAGTGGTTTATTGACGGATATCTCAGCTTTGCTGCAAAAAACAGAATTCAGCTTACGGAAAAAATTTCTGGTAAATGGTATAGCCAGAAGACTGTTGGATTATTCAGGAAATCTGGTGGCGGTTTTTTTCAGACCGGAAGATATAGATTTGGTCACGGGTTCACCCGGACTCAGAAGGGAGTATTTGGACCAGACAATAAGTCAGGTAGACAGAGATTATAGAAAAAATCTTAATGCTTATCAGAAAGTTATAACTCAAAAAAATAAACTGCTGAAATTAATCAGGGAGGGATTCGCTAAATTGGACGAATTAATTTATTGGAACAGCGAGCAAATCCGTTTAGGAATACTTCTTCAAAATAAAAGAGAGGAATTTTTTTTAGCAATTAATTCCTACGAAAAGAAATTCGGAGATTTTGAATACCAATACTTGCCTAACAAAATTTCAGTAAGCAGATTGGACGAATATAAAGACCGGGAAATACAGGCTGCCGTTTCGCTGATCGGGCCGCACAGAGACGACTTTAAATTTTTTCTAGGAGAGAAAGATTTAGCAAAGTACGGCTCAAGAGGTGAACAAAGAACTTCGGTTCTGGATTTAAAAATTATGGAGATTAACTTTTTCGATCAGGTTTTAGGAGACAGACCGGTACTGCTGCTTGATGATATTTTCTCAGAACTCGACGAAAGTCACAGGCAGCACGTTATTGATTTATCGCACTTACAACAAACAATAATAGCAACTGTTGAATATGACGATTATCTGAAAAATATTCTTGAAAACGAACAGGTTCTGCGGGTTAAAAAGGGATCAGTTAATTTTTAGGGCGGAATCTTGCAGCAATTGTCGACAGCTGATAAGTTATTAAAACAATTAAGGTTGTAATAAGGGCTGCGTAAATAAATTTGGAAATTAACCCGGAGCGGGGAAATATCTGCTCGATGTACTCTTTAACGAAAGTTTGAATTGCGTCATTCCACGCCAGTGCGGCAACGACTCCAAACCCTGAAGTTATCAGTTGAAGCATTTGTGTCGTCAATTCTCTGTGCAAACTTCTCTCAGAAGGTTTTGTTTCTTCCTGTTTTTTTCTTTTTTTTGCTTTCGGCATTTTCAAATTATCTCATAGCAAACTTACATCAGCAAGTTTGCTAATTGACAGAGATATCTAAAGGGGATAAACTTACTACAATTTTGGGCCGGAAAAAATGCATTTAGGGTTAAGTATAAACATCTTAATAACAATTTTATCCACCTAAGGGTGGATTTTTTTTATTTTTTTGAATAAATCAAAAAAAGAAAGCATTTTTTCGAAAAAAGAGGTTAAAAAATGGCAAAACTGATACTTAAGGATGGAACGGAAATTTCAGGAGAGTCTTTCGGGGCGGATGTAAATTCGTCAGGGGAAGTTGTTTTCAACACCGGTATGGCCGGTTATCCTGAATCTCTCACCGATCCCTCGTACTTTGGACAAATACTTGTTTTGACTTATCCGATTGTCGGAAATTACGGTGTTCCGCCGAGGGAATTTTTTGAATCACACAAGATTTGGATTAAGGGCTTGGTTGTCCAGAATTATATCGATAAGCCCTCTCACTTTGAAAGTTTAAAAACCTTAGGAGATTGGCTGAAGGAGGAAAAAATACCGGCAATTTCCGGGATTGATACTCGGTCACTTACTCTTAAATTGAGGCATCACGGTGTGATGCTGGGGAGCATTAAGGTAAAAAATACTGAGGTGGATGAATATGACCCTAATTTGAAAAATGTCTTACCCGAGGTTTCCAGAAAAACGGTACAGGTTTATGGAGAAGGTAAAAAAACAATCGTTTTAATTGATTGCGGAGATAAAGAAAATATAATCAGGTCTTTTGTTAAGAGGCGCACCAGAGTCTGTGTAGTTCCGTGGAACTTTGATCCGGTTAAGGAGGGTCTAAAATTTGACGGGGTTATGATTTCAAACGGCCCCGGCGACCCTAAACTGGCGGCAGAAACAATTCAGACGGTTGAAAATCTATTAAAACGAGATATTCCCACCTTTGGGATTTGTTTAGGTTCACAAATTTTAGCACTGGCATCAGGAGCAGATACTTATAAATTAAAATTCGGCCACAGGGGTCAGAATCAGCCTTGTCTGGATGTAATAAATAACCGCGCCATAATTACCTCTCAAAATCACGGATTTGCTGTAGATACTAAAACCCTTCAGCCTGGATGGGTTGAATGGTTTAAAAATTTAAATGACGGAAGCAATGAGGGGATAAAGCATAAAACCAAGCCTTTTATGTCCATTCAGTTCCATCCGGAAGCGTCTCCGGGTCCTGTTGATGCTGATTATTTATTTGATGAATTTTTAAAATATTTATGAAAAAAATCTTACTTTTAGGATCAGGAGCATTAAAAATAGGGCAGGCCGGAGAATTTGATTATTCCGGTTCGCAGGCATTAAAAGCGCTTAAAGAGGAAGGGGTTGAAACAGTTTTGGTTAATCCTAATATCGCAACAATTCAAACCTCAAAAGAGCTGGCGGATAAAATTTATTTCCTTCCCGTTGACCCGCATTTTATAACCGAAATAATCAAAAAGGAAAAGCCAGACGGAATAATGCTCTCGGTTGGCGGACAGACAGCATTAAATTGCGGTTTACAGCTCGACCGGACCGGTATTCTGAAGAAATATAAAGTTCAGGTTTTAGGTACGCCTGTAAAAAGTATCGAGGTAACGGAGGATAGGGAATTATTTGCCAGAGAATTGGATTCGATTGGTGTTAAAACTCCCAAGGGCGGATTTGCCAAGAACTTAAATCAGGCTGCTAAAATTGCAGAAAATTTGGGATTTCCGGTAATGATCCGTTCGGGTTTTTCTCTCGGTGGACTGGGGTCAACCGTTGTTGAGAACTTAGCCGATTTTAAAAAAGCTGTTGAAGTGGCTCTGACGAATGCCCCTCAGATCGCAATAGAAGAATATTTGAAGCATTGGAAAGAAATCGAATATGAGGTTGTAAGGGATAAAAACGGTTTTAAAATTACGGTATGTAATATGGAGAATTTTGATCCTTTGGGTATCCATACCGGTGAAAGTATCGTTGTAGCCCCGTCTCAAACTTTGAATAATTATCAGTATCATTTCCTGAGAAAAATTTCCCTGAAAGTCATAGAACATCTGAAAATAGTAGGCGAGTGCAATATTCAGTTTGCTCTGAATCCTTTCAGTAATGATTACCGGGTTATTGAAGTTAACGCGAGACTATCCAGATCTTCCGCTCTTGCTTCTAAAGCCACCGGATATCCGCTGGCGTATATAGCTACAAAACTTGCCTTGGGCAAAAATCTTACGGAGCTTAAAAATTCTGTTACAAAAAAAACTTCGGCATTTTTTGAGCCCAGTTTGGACTATATAGTTTTAAAAATGCCCAGGTGGGACTTGCAAAAATTTGAAGGAAGTTTGGATAAAATCGGATCCGAGATGAAATCAGTCGGAGAAGTTATGTCTATTGGAAGATCTTTTCCTGAAGTTTTACAGAAAGCGGTAAGAATGCTTGAAACGGGCCAGGATGGTTTACTGAGAGGAGTTAAGTCAAAAAGGGGTCAGCAATTGGATGAGGTTTTGACTCCCAATACGGGTAGGCTCTTTGCGCTTGCACAAAGTATAAAAGAAGGTAAAACAGTTGATGAGATTTATGGAAGTACAGGCATCGATAAATGGTTCTTATATCAGGTTGAGGAGATAGTAAAATTTGAGGATAAGTTAATAAACAAATTGCTTCCAAAAAATAAGGACACTTTTCTTAAAGCGAAACAATTAGGATTCTCAGACAGATTGCTAGGATTTGGTTTTAACTTGCCGGAAGTTGAGATAAGAAAACTTAGAAATAAATGGGGTGTGAAGCCATTCGTCAAGCAAATAGATACTCTTGCCGGCGAATTTCCGGCTCAAACGAACTATTTATATCTTACTTATCACGGAAGCGAATCTGAATCTTCATATATTACAAATAAGAAGCGAAAGACGGCAATTGTGCTCGGGTCTGGTCCCTACAGAATAGGGTCCTCTGTTGAATTTGATTGGGGGTCGGTCACGGCAGCGCAAACATTACGCAAGAAAGATTACCAAACAATTATTGTTAATTGTAATCCCGAGACAGTGTCAACTGATTTTGACAATGCCGACAAACTGTATTTTGAGGAATTGTCTTTTGAGAGGGTAGCGGATATTTACGAAATCGAAAACAATCCCCGGCTTATTCTGGCATTCGGCGGACAGGTCCCGAATAATTTAGCCCTCAAAGCTCAGAGATACGGAATGAAAATTTTCGGTACGGATCCGTCCGATATCGACAAAGCCGAGAATAGAAAAAAATTCTCAGCCCTTTTAGATGAAATAAAAATCCGCCAGCCGGAATGGGCGAGTTTGGAAAACATAAATGATGCGATTAAATTTTCAAAAAGAGTCGGGTTTCCGGTACTTGTCAGACCCTCCTATGTATTATCAGGTGCGGCTATGAAGGTTGCATATTCACCCGGACAACTCAAAGCATATCTGCAGAACGCAGAGGAAATCTCAGGCGACTATCCGGTTGTCATTTCAAAATTCATCATTAACGCCAAAGAGATTGAGATAGACGGAGTTGCCCACGAAGGAAAAATGATTTTGTATGCAATTTCAGAACATATTGAAAATGCAGGAGTGCACTCGGGAGATGCCACTTTAGTTTTGCCTCCACAGAAACTTTATCTTGAAACAATAAGACAAATTAAAAATGCGACTAAAAAAATAACTGCCAAATTAAATATAACCGGTCCTTTTAATATCCAATTTATGGCAAAAGATAATAATGTTTTAGTCATAGAATTAAATCTCAGATCATCAAGATCTCTTCCCTTTGTTTCCAAAGTTACCAATATAAATTTTGCCGAAAAAGCTGTTTTGGCTATGCTGGGAGAAGATATCTCGGGAGAGTACGAGACATTGGAATTGGATTATGTTGGAGTCAAAGTTCCGCAGTTTTCGTTTAACAGAATAAAGGGTGCTGACCCCCGCCTCAGAGTTGAGATGTCATCAACAGGAGAGGCAGGTGTCTTCGGTGATGATTTGGAAGAGGCGTATCTGAAGGCTCTTCTCTCAACCGGATGGGTTTGGCCTAAGAAAAATATATTTATCTCAATCGGCGGAGATGAAAATAAAATAGAATTTCTTGCTTCAGCCGGAAAGCTTGCAAAAATGGGGTTAAATATTTACGCGACAGAAAAAACTTCAAAATTTTTAAGTGATAACGGAATAAAAAATACCCGAGTCTATAAGATTTCGGAAAATCAGGGGTCTTCGGTATTGGATCTGATTGCCTCGGGTAAAATAGAGTTGGCTATAAATATTTCCGAAACCGATATTGATACTAAAGGCTCCAAAGACGGATTCCTGATCAGGAGAAAGTGCGTTGATTTTGCCGTTCCTCTTGTTACTAATCTTCAATCGGCTGTTGTTTTGTCCTCGGCGATGGCTTCAAAAAAGCTTCCTGACCTTAAAATTAAATCCTGGGACGAATATACTTCATAAACCATAGACTTCCTGCGGTAAATTTGCGATAATTATGCGGTAATTCTCCAAATGTTTTTACCTAAATATAAAATTACCAATTCCATTTTAAAGAATATCGGCATTATAGATGCCTCAAGGGAAGTAGTTATTAACGCGCCTTTAATACCTGCCTGGGAAGCGAAATTTAAAAAAGAGGCGATAGAGCGAACTGTCCATCACGGTACTCATTTGGAAGGCAATAGACTGACGAGTGAAGAAGTGAAAGATGTTCTGGACGGAAAAGAGATTCTTGCAAGGGACAGAGATGTTCAGGAAATTATTAATTACCGGAATGTCCTGCGGTTTATTGAAGGTTTATCGGGGAGAATTAATCCCTCAGAAGGCTACTTATTTACCCTGGAAACCCTTCTTGAGATTCACCGTGTAACAACCGACAGAATTCTTCCGCCTGAATATACCGGTAAGTTCAGAACCTCCCAAGTTGTAATCAGGAATGCTCAAACAGGACAAATATCCTACACGCCTCCGCCCGCAGCGGAGATATCATTTTTAATAGAGGACCTGATTAACTGGCTTAATGAAGAGGAAATAAAAGATTTACATCCGGTTATCAAAGCAGGAATTGTTCATTATGAAATTTCCAGAATTCACCCTTTTCTTGACGGAAACGGTAGGACCGGAAGGGCCGTTGCAACTCTTTTATTGTTTTTGGACAGTTATGATATCCGGAAATTTTTTTCCCTTGAGGAATATTTCGACGAAAACCCGATGGATTATTATTTAACCCTACAAGCTGTTTCCAATCAGCTGGTGCTGGATACTCACGAACGCGACTTAACTCCTTGGCTTGAGTATTTTGTTAAAGGAGTGGCGATTGAACTAAACCGGGTTAAGGAGAAAGTGCGCAGAGTCTCAACAGATGCCAGAATAAAAAATAAATTAGGTGCGCAAGTTGAATTGAACGAAAGACAAATGCTGATTATGGAATTCCTGCACCGGCACGGTTCGATTCAAAATAAGGATTTCAGAAAGATATTTCCTGATTTTTCCGATGACACAGTTCTAAGGGAGATAAAATTCTTAAAGAAGAAAGGGCTGATTAAGAAAGTCGGAGGAACAAAGAAGGCTCAATACGTACTCGGTTAAAAATGACTTATCTGCTGATCGTAATATTAGAAATATTAATTCTGTTTCTGTTATCTAGAATTATTCCCAGTCTGATAGTTCAATTTTTCCATTTCTTTATAAGGAGTCAAAGAGTTTCAATTTGGGTCTTATCAGTTCTATTTTTTCCTGGAACATTTGTTCACGAAATGGCCCATTTACTGGTGGCTGGGGTTTTGCTGGTGCCGGTCGGAGGAATAACATTAATTCCGGTAATCAGGGAACAGGGCGTGAAGTTAGGCCACGTCGAGATTGAGAAAACCGACCCCATAAGGCGGGCGTTAATCGGATTTGCTCCGGTATTTATAGGAATTGCCTCGCTTGTAGGTTTGATTTATTACTCCAACTCGCAATTTTTCCAAAATGGGGACTATCCGGTTTGGCTGGTGTCCTTGCTGATTTATTTGGTGCTAGTCATCGGAAATACAATGTTTTCTAGTAGAAAAGATATGGAAGGGGCGTTGGGTGTAACTATAGTCTTCGTATCACTTATAGGAGCGCTTTATTTATTGGGATTTAATAATGTTTTTATTTTTTTCAGGGAGTTTTTAATAGATGCGCATCCCGGTTTCTACAAGAATTTTTCGTTATTTTTAAGTATTCCGGTTATAGCGGACGTACTTCTTTATATCCTGATGAAGTTTGCCGTTAATAAATTATACTAAATTTCCAATTCGAGCCCGTTTTTGATAAAATCTCTCAAGCGCGGCAGGGTAGCTCAGCTGGTTAGAGCACGGCACTCATAACGCCGAGGTCGTGGGTTCGATCCCCACCCCTGCTACACGTCGAAGTTCGCTTTAGATTTACGCTTCAAAATTAAGATTTTGAAGCAGCAATCGCCGCGACTTCTCTTTTTAAAATTCTTACAGAATTTTGGTGAGAAGAAATGAACGTTATAAATGAATTTTGAAACTCGAGCACCTATAACTTTTTCCTCAATTAAAGAACTGCTTGAAAATAACGCCAATAAGTATCCCGAGAAAGATGCCGTAATTACAGTAAATCCTCACACCTTAGAATATTTCTCGGTAAATTATTTACAACTCAAGGATTTAGTTTTTAAAACAGCGACAAGGCTCGAAGAATTGGGAGTGAGTAAAGGTGATAAATTTGCAATCCTGATGCACAACACTGCCGAAGTAATAATATTTGAGCTTGCCGGTTCTTTAATCGGAGCAACAACGGTTCCTTTGGACTCAAAAAGAGACACTCTTGAGAGAAAGATCTTCAAGCTCGAACAAACAGGGGCGAAGGTTTTATTTGAAACGGTTGGTGACGAGAGTAGGGAGGATCTTAAAATTATTGCGGATACAAATCCCGACCTAAAAATTGCCGGCTGGGCAGACTTTGAGGAATTTAAAGACTCGCTACCTGAAAAAGGTCCGGAAAAAATTTATGAAAGTCTTGATACTCACTATGTAGTTTTATATACCTCCGGAACCACAAATATGCCCAAAGGAGTTCCGCTTAAAACCAGATCATGCCTGCTTAATGCAATGGGGATTATTAAATGGCAGGGTTTTACTGAGAACGAAGTCTTCAATCTGGTATTGCCTCTGCATCATATCAACTCAACAATCTTCAGTCTGGCCGTAATAATTTCTGGAGGCACAATCGTTATGAATACGACATATTCAGCTTCTGGGTTTTGGAAAGTTGTAGATAAATTCCAATGTACCAATTCAAGTATTGTACCGACTATCCTGCACGATTTATTGGTCAGGGCGGATGAGTTTTTCGAACTTAAGCCCGAGATCTCTTCTTTTAAAAGGGTGTGTATCGGTTCCGCCCCTATATTGCCTGATCAGAATATTAAATTTACCGAAACCTTTGGGGTAAAAACGATACAGGGGTACGGACAAACGGAAACATCACTTAGAGTAACTGGAGTGCCGGTTAACTTATCGGAGGAGTCTTATAGAGAACTTGTCCGCTTAAATTCAATAGGTGTGCAGCTTGCCAACTGCCGCGTCGCTATTTTAAATGACAAAAATGAGCAGATGAGAGAGGAGGAAGAGGGTGAAATTTGTATATCCGGACCGGTATTAGGTGACGGTTATTTGAACGATCCCCGCGCGACCGCCTTTTCGTTCAAAGAAGGTTGGTTTCATTCCGGCGACCTGGGTTTTTTTAAGGAGATGAATTTGACTCTTCAGGATGGCTCGGAAATTAAGGAGCGCCTCTTTTTTATAGTGGGCAGAATTAAAGAAATAATTATTAAAGGCGGAGTTAATATCTCTCCCTCGGCAGTGGAAGATGTGCTCCATAAAAATTTCTCAGAAATAAGGGAAGTAAGTGTGGTCGGTATTCCGGATAAGCGTATGGGTGAGGAGATAGCTGCAGTGATCGTCCCCAAGATCGGAATTTCTAAATCCCAAATAGAGAGGGAGATAAATTCCGGAATAGGTAAGATAGAGGGTCTTTCCTCATATGAAGTACCCAAGAGATTATTCTTTATGGATGAGTTGCCAAAAACATCAACCGGAAAAATACAAAGAGTGGAGGTTAAGAGGCAAATAGCTGAAATTATTATGAGCGAAAAAGAACATCACTTATTTGTCCGGGAGATTAGGGCGGATGAAGATAAGATTTTGAACGAAGCTTTAGCAATAAACAATGACAGGTTTAAGGGCCTCCCGTCAACCAAAGAGGAGTTTAAGTCGCGGGCACAAAACGGAAAGTTATTAGGTGTCTTTGATGAGGAAAAGTTACTCGGGTCTTTGTCTTGTGTCAGATTAAATAAAAGTGATATAGATTTGCTCTCAACCTGGGATCAGGCGACAGCGAACGGGACTTTGAAAAATAATAACCCGGAAGGGGATAGTTTACTTTGTGTTGCAATTTCGGTTGTAGGAAAGGATATAAGCAATGATTATCTGAATATCCAGTTATCCAACATCGGAGAGTTGGCGGAAAAAGAAATCGGGGAATATATAAGTTCCGGTCACGACTATGTTTTGAACTTTCATTCTAAGAGTAAAGCAGGTGTCGAAGGAGCCAAACTTTATAAAATTATAAAGAACGGAAGAGAAGATGATACGGACTCTGTCGGCTATAATGTGATTGTGAAATATCCCGAGATTAATCCTGAAACAAAACTGATCTCCGATCCGAACGCTTCAGCGAGTATAAAGCTCATTGAGTTTGCCATATTTTACGCAAAAGAGAGCGGTATAAAAAATATTTATGCTTTCTCAAGACCCGCGGGATTTAAAAGTTATCTTATGAAAAAATATGGATAACCCCTGGAAAAAAATCAGCTCAAAATTAGTCTATGAAAACCAGTGGTTTAAAGTGCGTGAGGATCAGGTAGAAAAACCGGGTAATAGAACCGGTATTTATGGGGTTGTAGACACTCCTCCCTCTGTGTTCATTATTGCGCTGACCGAAGAAAATGAAATTTATCTTACCGGTCTTTACAGATATCCAACAGGTAAATACGGATTGGAAGTACCAGCCGGAGGATCGGATAACGAAGATCTGCTTGAGGCTGCGAAAAGAGAACTTCTGGAGGAGGTCGGTTTGAAAGCAAAAGAATGGGAAAAAGTCGGAGAGTTTACTCCCTGGAATGGAATTTCTTCGGAAGTAAGTCACGTATTTCTGGCCAAAGGTTTAGAAGATACCGGCAGTCAAATAGATCCTCACGAAGGAATACTCGAAATAAAGAAGGTAAGCTTTACAAAAATATTTGATCTGATAAAATCTGGTGAAATCTCTGACGGTCAATCAATAACCGCTTTGACGTTGGCTAAGATTTATTTAGAAAACAAATGATACTTTACGAATACGAAGGAAAAGATCTTCTTTCAAAAGCCGGAATAAATATGCCTCAAGCAAAGCTTGTTTCCGGATCGGATGAAAAAATTGAATTAAAATTCCCGGTGGTTTTAAAAGCCCAGGTGCTTTCGGGTAAAAGAGCAGATGCCGGGGGAATTTTATTTGCCGAAAACGGGGACGACTATAAAAAACAGATCTCTGAATTACTCGGCTCCGTTATCAATAAAGAGAAGGTAGAAAAAGTTCTGGTTGAAGAAAAGATTGATATCGGAAAAGAATTCTATGTTTCAATTTCATATAACACTGAAACCCGCGGTCCCGTTTTAAGCATTTCCCAATCAGGAGGGACAGGGATAGAGGATAGGGGTGTTGAAACATTTCCGGTAAATCCTCTGAACCATACCGAAGGTCTCCCTGAGGTTTTAGATAAGCAGGTTCTTGAGAAATTAATTTCCCTTTTCTTCGAACAGGACTGTCTGCTTCTTGAAATAAATCCCTTGATTCAAACTAAGTCCGGCAAATGGATGGCTTTGGATGCAAAAGTTAAACTGGATGATTTTGCAAAACCCCGTCATAAAGACTGGGAGTTTGCACCGAGATCTGCACCGGGCCACACTCCAACCAGAGGAGAGATCGAGGCTAAAAAAATTGACGAGGGCGATTATCGGGGAACTGCAGGATCCTCGTATTTTGATTTAGACGGGGATATTGCAGTGCTTTCCTCAGGAGGGGGTGTATCTCTGACTGCGCTTGACTCCCTAATTAATTACGGGGGTAAACCTGCGAACTTCACGGAATACTCGGGCAATCCGCCGAAAGAAAAGGTGGCGAAATTGACCAAAGTTGTATTAGATAAACCCGGTATTCACGGACTTTGGGTTATTGGAACGGTTGTTGCAAATTTTACGGATATTTATGAGACATTGACCGGTTTCATAGAGGGTCTGCGGGAAACTGAAAAGGAGCTGGGTACTAAATTCGATTTCCCGATTGTCATCAGAAGGGGTGGTCCCAGAGTGGAAGAGGCATATAAGATGTTAAAAAAAGTTAAGGATTTTGATCTGCATCTTCAGGGCGAGGAAACATCGATTGCCCAGTCCGCCAAATCTATGGCAGAACTGGCGGAAAAATACGCCCTATCGGAAGGGAATAAAAAATGAGATTGCCAAAGAAAGGATCCAGATTCATAGGACAAGGCCTGACCGGTACGGAAGGGTCAAGGGCTCTACCGAGGATGACTTCGTATGGCACCCAGATCGTGGCCGGGGTAACTCCGGGTAAGGGAGGTCAGGCAGTTGAGGGGGTGCCGGTATTCAATACAATTGCGGATGCTGTTGCGGCAGTTGGAGAGGTAGACGGGGCAGTTCAGTTTGTTCCTCCTTTGTTTACTAAGGGAGCAGTAAAAGAAGCCGTTGAGTCCGGTCTTAAATTTATTTTAATTAGTGCGGAAAAAGTTCCGACCTCTGATGAGGCATATATGTATGCTTTAGCTCAAACTTACGGCGCAAGTATTATCGGACCGAATTCTGTCGGACTTCTAAGTACACATAACCGGATAAGGCTGGGATTAATCGGAGGATCCGATCCGGACAGGGTTTTTCCTGAAGGTGAAATTGCCATCGTATCAAAATCGGGGTCGATGACGGCTGAGATCGGACTGCATTTAAAGAATAACGGGTTAGGGACCTCCTGGGCGGTAGGAATCGGCGGGGATATAGTTGAAGGCACGGATTTTGCCGATTTTTTGCTTGAACTTGAGGATGACCCGGACACAAAAGCTTCGGTTATATTCGGCGAACTGGGAGGGACATATGAGGAGAAGGTCGGAGAGCTCGTCAGAGCGGGCAAAATTAAAAAACCTGTAGTTGCCTTAATAGCCGGCGACTTTACTATGAAATTACCTAATGAGGTTCAATTCGGTCACGCGGGTGCTATCATTGAAGGTGAAAGAGGTCTTCCGGATTTTAAACGGAAGTTTTTAAAGGAATCGGGTGTAAAAGTTGCCTTAAGTATTGATGAGATAGCCGGACTAATAAAACAGGGAATGAATTAATGGCAAAAACAATCACACATATTGATAATGACGAGACAAAGCCCGCCTTATTCGGAGAGAGGGATCATATGGAAGCGGCAAAAAGTATGGATTTTGCCGAAATGATTTTTGAGGTGCTCACTGAAAAAAAACCTTCCGGTGCCGAGCTTAAGCTTCTGAATCTGATTTTAAACCTATCAATCGATCACGGGCCGAACTCTCCGTCCGCAGTTGCCACAATAGATGCGGCCAAAGGAGGAAAGACAATGGGGGAATCGGTAGGAGCAGGGATGGCCCAAATCGGTGATCGTCACGGAGGAGCCGGAGGGCCATTAATGGAGATAATGTATAAAATCCAAAAAGGAGAAACGACTTCGGAGGAAGTGATTAAGGATCTCATTATCTCCGAAAAACGTTTGCCCGGTGTCGGACACAGAGTTTATAAAGATTTTGACCCCAGAGCTCAACTGATATTAAAAACAGCTTCTGAAAACGGAATAGGGGAAGAATATATAAGAATAGTTAACGAGTTAAGGGATGAGATGGAAAAGCAGTCGGGTAAAAGCCTGCCTGTAAATATTGACGGAGCCATAGCCGCGGTTTTTTGCGGATTCGGACTAAGACCTGAACTCGGAATCGCCATCTTCATCATTGCCCGGGCACCCGGTTTGTGTGCTCACTATATCAATGTCGCAAAAAGTTGAAATCTCCGACAAGATTCATTTAAAATGAGATAACTGGGAAGACGGACCCGGGTGTTTTTATATGGTCAAAGGTCTGTCGCTTCTCTTTTTAGGAATAGGTGTTTTTGTTTTGATGCAGGTTGTAATGCCGTTTGTTTCCTTTAAAATATGGGAAATATTTGCGTTTGAATCAGAACAGGCATTAGCCGATCCCGCTCCAATCAGCACGAACGGTAATCTCTCTTCGGATTTCCAGATTGAAAATATCGATAACTTTCCCGCTTTCATTGCCAGGAATAAGAACCTGACCCCTCCGTATTATGAATTTAAATTAGCTATTCCTAAAATCGGCTTGGACCCGTCTCCTGTTTTGGTGTATAGCAACCATTTCGAGGAGAACCTGGCGCATCTTCCGGGCTCAGCTTTGCCGGGCGAAAAAGGAAATGCTTTTATAACCGGCCATTCTATGCTTCCTAATTTAGCACCGAAAGGATCAAAAGCTTTTTTTGCAAAACTTCCTGACGTTAAAAGAGGGGACGAAATTATTGTTGATGCTTTAGGGCAAAGGTATATTTATAAAGTAGTGGATTTGAAAATTGTCGATCCCAAGGATATAAGCGTTCTGCTTACTCCCGATTCCAACGGCCGTTATATTTCGTTGATGACTTGTGTCCCTCCGGGATTCAACACGAAAAGATTGATTGTCATAGCAAAGCTCAGTGTTTAAACCTATTTCCCGTTTTGAGTCATAGTCATACCCGGTTGATAGGCTGTCGCTCTTCCTCTGCCGTGAGTTTTAGAATGATATAAAGCTACGTCAGCCCGTCGTATCAGCTCTTCCGGAGGAATAAATTGTCCAGTTGACGGATCTTTCTCTAATTTTGCAAATCCCGCACTAACACCCTGTTTTTTTATTTTGGTATTATCTGCTACATTCTTTGAGATCCTGTACCTTAGTTTGTTAATAAATACATTCGGATCCATTCTTTGCGTATGCTGGTTATCGAAAGTAGGGATTTTACTGTTTGTAATAATCAGTATCTCCTCGCCGCCGTATCTTACAGCCAAGTCTGTAGCCGCTCGGACAGCTCCGCCTAAAGCTTTTAGTGCTTCATCCCCGGTTTGATGACCGTAATTGTTATTAACCTCCCTGAAATGATCCAGATCTACCATATATGCATAAATCTCAGTATCCGGAAACTGTTCCGCATTCTTATAAACAGTTTTGATCAGCAAATCTAAACCCCGCCTATTTAAAAGCCCTGTTAACGGATCGAGCAGTTTTTGTTTTTCAGCATTATGGATGATATCCGCAATATTCCAGGTATCGGTAATTTCCTCGTCGATAAATTCTTGCTTCTCCGTTTCGCTGGGAATTTTGGCCAATCGGTCATATTTCTTCCCATAAATCTCACGCATCTCTTTCTCCAGAGGATCCGAATCGGTTGGAGAGGGTAGAGTGGTTTCTTTTGCACCGTCTGACATAACTAGCATTTTACAAGAAGTAATTGATTTATTACAATCCTAATCGATGACCTTTAAAGAACTTTCCGTATATTTTGAAAAACTTGAAGAAACTTCCTCAAGACTCACGTTAATCGATATTTTATCTGAGCTATTTTCAGAAGCTAAACCTTCGGAAATTCCTTTGATTTCGTATTTAATTCAGGGGAGAGTGGCGCCTTTTTACGAAGCAGTAGAAATCGGTATGGCAGAAAAATCGATCGCTTCTGCTATTGCCAGAGCATACGGGGTAAGCCGGGAGGAAGTTTTAAAAGATTACGGCAAGATCGGGGATTTGGGAAAAGTCGCTGAAGAATTAAACCAAAAGTCTAAATCCAAACAACAGGAATATTCGGTAACTGAGGTTTTTGAACTTTTACAAAAAATTGCCGGCTATAGCGGAGACGGAACCGTTGAAAAGAAGATCTCGACTCTGGAAGATCTTTTAAAATCAGTTTCGGCGATTGAAGCCAAGCATTTGGCGCGGATTCCTTTAGGTACTTCAAGGCTGGGAATAGGCGATCCGACCGTTTTGGATGCCTTTGCAAAAGCTAAACTGGGAGAAAAAACGAAGAGAAAATTGCTTGAGGGGGCGTATAACAGGGTTTCGGATCTAGGCCTGATCGGAAAAACGCTTTGGGAGGGCGGACTGGAGGCTGTAGAAAAATTAAAAGTTACTGTCGGACGTCCGATCAGAAGCCAGCTTGCGGAAAGACTGCCTACACCTGAGGCAATCTTGGAGAAGTTTGAGGGAAGCGCTCATATTCAAAAAAAGTTTGACGGTTTCCGGGTTCAAATTCACAAAGACGGGGAAAAGATCAGATTATTTTCAAGAAATCTGGAGGAAACAACCTTAATGTTTCCCGATATTATAAAAGGTGTTAAAGAGCAGATTGATGCAAAATCTGTGATTTTGGATTCCGAAGCCTTAGCCTACAATCCCGAATCTGATGAGTTTTTACCCTTTCAGGAAACTACGAAGCGCCGCCGGAAGCACGGAATTGAAGAGGCCGCAAAATCTCTCCCGCTCCGGGCGATGGTTTTTGACATTATGTATTTGAACGGAAAGTCATTAATGGATCTGTCTGTACTGGAAAGAGTATCGCATCTGGAAAAGGTAATAAAAGGGGATGAGGTTTTGGTTCCTCAGCCCGGAGAAGTAACGGACAAAGCCAAAAGAATAGAAGAGGTTTTTAATGAGGCAATTTCCGAGGGTCTCGAAGGCTTGATAGTTAAACGTCCCGATTCAAAATACGAAGCCGGCGCCCGGAATTTTAATTGGGTAAAACAAAAAAGAAATTCTTCAGGAGAGCTAAACGATACGATAGACTGTGTTATTTTGGGCTATGTCTTCGGAAAAGGCAAGAGGGCGGAGTTTGGTGCAGGGGCTTTGTTGGTTGGAATATACGATAAGGAGAAAGATGAATTTGTTACCGTTTCAAAAATAGGAACGGGGCTTACTGATGAAGAGTGGCGTGAGATTCACCGAAGGTCGGATAAAATTAAGGTTAATCACAAGCCGGCCAGGGTAAATGCTGTTCTTCCTCCTTCTGTCTGGATAAAACCTGAAATCGTCATAGAAGTTTTAGCAGATGAGATAACC
>CAYOSW010000020.1:0-19139 GCA_964406775.1 uncultured Gammaproteobacteria bacterium | reverse complement strand
CAAGATAAAGCAGGTTTATCATTGATAAACCGATTGGATACTAAATTTTATAAGTACCGACCAATCGGAGACCGTAATCTTCCCGTCTTCCAGAATATCACAAATCGGCTGGACTGATGCAGGCTTTCCAAAAAATTCCAAACCGTCCGCCGCGCACTTTGTATAAAAAACCGACACATCCTGATCGTTGACGAAGTTAGGCTTGTTGGGATCATTATAAAGATCGGCTCTTTTACCGTTAACCGGAGGAGGTGTAACTTGTGGATTCACAGAGAAGAAGTCATCCGACTCATCAAACGCCACTTTGGTTTCTGGTTTTGTACTTCCTATTGTACAGGAAACAACAATTTTCAGCAGATTGGAGGGGGCTCCATCTGTTATCGATGCAGGTATTGTCCAATCATAAAAATCAGAAGTTATTCTCAGCGTATCCCCGTCCACCAGCGCCCTACCGTAAATCCCTTTTTCCGGATCTCCCTTATATATAAACATCGGCGTGCAGTAGTTAGCGCCTGAAGACTTCCATTTCAAGTTTACCTTATCCCCCAGTTTAAATGCTTCACCACCGTTTGGCGACAGCACTGTCACGGAAAGAGGGGCAGGTGAAGGACTCGCATTACTGCAGGTTTTTAGGAAGTTTTTTTGAATTACTGTTACGTCATCCTGGGTAATTTCTCCGCTACGGTCTAAGTCATATCTCTTCGAGTAGGTTTTTGTTCCGTCAATATACGGCACCAAAAAGCTAACATCCCCACCGTTAACGGCAGTGTCATCATTGACATCAGGCGGCCAGGAATTTACACCACAAGATTTATTCGGATCGGTACCGTAAAAAAGCTCCTCCCCATCCAAAAACCCATCCCCATCCGTATCAACATTAGGTATTCCGGAAGAAGCGGGACCGATTGTAACCGTCATTCCGTCGGTAGCCATAAGGATATTCTGATTGTCGGAATTTCTGTATATTGCCGATTCGTTAAAATTGTATCCTAGCGCTGTTTCACCCTCTTTTTTACCTTTAAAACTAAGTGTCGCCATTACCCCGGGGCTACCGGTTTCCGTTTTATAGCCCGGGTTAGGAACTGCCCCAACCAAAGAAATAACTCTATAGTTACTGTCATTCGGATATGCCGTATCTGACTGTTCAATCCATTTCTTGATAAAGGAACCGGAAGTTGTAGCATCATTAACACCCGGTTTAATACCGACAAGCTCCAGCATATCCGAGCGGTATAGAACTTTGGCATTAAACATATTGGCCGCATCAAAATCGGAACTTGCAGTGATATCAACGTCCACAACTCCTCCTACTGAGGTTGAATTTTTAACGGCCTTAAAGGAAAAGGCGGTTCTGGGATTCACAGGGCCGGAAATTGAAGCTTGAGGAAAAATGTTAGTCCTGTTTTGGACAAGATAGATGCCCAAGGCGATGCCTGCGACCAGCAGGATTAACATAAATACGTGGACTATCCCCTTTTGATTAACTGCAGACATTAAAATTCATCATCCGATAATTTTTTTATCTTGTCAATAAGACCTAGGATCAACCAGAAAAAAATCAGATGCACAATGGACTGAACCTGAAATTGGACCCAAACCAGATAAAGAACCAGCGTAATCTTCAGGTATATCGGAGCAGGTTTTTTGAGCAAAAGATAATTAAGATACAAGTAAAAGCCTAAACCTAAAATACCGGCAAATACAAACAGGTCCAGGAAGTAATTATGAGACCGGTCAACGGCCAAATTCATCAAATTAAAATACTTCGGCGGATAGTCCCTTATTTCCGGTTTAAAATCCGCAAACTGACTGCGATATAAAAGGTCTATTGAGTCCAGCCCGAAACCTGCAAAAGGACGCTCCAGGGATCCCCTGAAAATTACCGGTAGTATATAAATCCTTTTCTCAACAATGTGATTTTCTTCTATCTTATTGCTGGTTAAAGGCCTGATAATTTCTTCCCTGATCACCCCTCCCGGCAACAATACACCAATAACCAAAAAGGATAAAAGGGTTACCAAAAGAAGTAAAATACGTACCCTCCGAGACTTTATTTTCCGGGAAATCAAGTATATCCCTAAGCCAACACCCAGAATTACCGATGCTTTAGATAAGCTGACAATGATACCCGAAAAAATGATCAAAAACACCAGCCAATTAGGCTTTTTACCCAACACGACCCAGGGTAAAGTCAGGAGCAAAAAGCCGCTGTACAAATTCGGCTGACCGAAAGTCGAAACCACTCTTCCGGAATAATTAATGATATCGATTTCAAACACATTCAGCATAAGAAATTGTATGCAGGATAAGACGGCAACTAATGTCGCTGAAACGATTACCGCTTTCCTTATCATCCTGCCGTCCGGGTTAATTCCGGAAACAATCAAGCTGAATAAAAATAACAACCAGTAGACAATCAGCCCCTGAAAATAAGGGTACTGCCCCGTTAAACTATCCGTAGGATGGACACCGGAAAATGATGTAATGGTTAGACATACAACGAAAAGCAGGCTGACCAGTTTGATTCTTGTCCAGCGGATCGTAATTTTTTTATCGGCCACAAGGGAAGTAAAAATTAAGCCCGAAACGATAACCAGAACTAAAAAAACCAAAATTTTTACCAGCTCATATCCAAAACCATACTGAGCCGGAATAATCGGCGTCAATAAAAGAATTGCTGCTAAAAGAAGTTTCAGGAGAAATATGCGCACCGGCCTATTTTAGCGCTTCTATCGTAGGCAGGGTACCATCAGCAAGCAGTTTGAGCATTGCCCCTCCCCCCGTTGAAACAAATGTGAATTTATCTTCAAGTCCATATTCGGTAACCGCTGAAATCGTATCTCCTCCTCCGATTATGCTTTTTGCGCCGGATTCTATTACCGCTTTGGCTATTTTTTCGCTCTGATTATATTTCGGATCCTCGAATTTACCCAGAGGTCCGTTCCAAACCACCTGCTTGGCGGTTTTCAATAAATTGCACCAAGCCCCAACCGTTTCATCGGATATATCGAAACCATCCTCGGTTAATTTCCCCACCATAACGTTTGCACCCAAACCTTCTATCCCCTTTTCTTTAATTTCAGCGGCCAGTTTTCCGCCAACCAAAACCACATCGGCTTTGGCGGCCATAGCCTTAATCACCGGAAGCTTATCTTCAACTTTTGCTCCCCCCAAAATTGCCACCATCGGCCTGACCGGATTTTCCCTAACCTGCATCAGTTCCTCTACCTCCTTTGCAAAGCGCAAGCCTGCTGCGTGGGGCAATAATGTCGGGACAACTGTGGTTGAGGCTGAAGGACGGTGCGAAGCGAAAGCCTCGTAAACATAAAAATCGCCGTGAGAAGCAAGCTCCTTAGCAAAAGCCATATCCGCTTCATCCTCACCGGACTCAAAACGGAGGTTTTCAAGTATATGCAGTTTCCCGGGAGTTAACTGAATATGTCCATACCCCTCCTCCAGCCAATCAACGATCGGTTTTACGGATAAAGCAGGGTCTTCCTTCCCGCCGGGACGCCCGAGATGACCGCAAATCGTAACTGAGGAAGCAAATTCTAAGCAAAGACCGAGAGTGTCCATACCGGCAAGCAGCCTAGTATCATCTTCAATCCTGCCGTCTTTTAAAGGAACATCCAGATCAAGCCGAAGAAGAACCCTTTTATTCTCGATCAGTTCAGGGGCAACAACACGCATCTTAAAATATCTTAACATAATAAACAGCCTTTGTTTGACAAAAATCGGACTGCATTTTCAAACCCGGAAGAATTATGTTATATATACCTCAAGATGGCAGAACGCCCCCGCGTAGGAATTACCGGACTAGGATTGGTTTCGCCCCTTGGGAACTCCGTTAATACTTCCTGGGATAGAATGCTCCGCGGTGAACACGGAATAACCTCGCTCGATACGCCCTTCCGTTATCAGGGTGAAGATCTGATTTTTGTTCAGGGAGATGTTAAAGCTCTTACTCAGGATATTTTAAACCCCAAAGAAGCAAGGAGAATCCACCGCTCCCACCTTTTTTCCTTAGTTTCAACTGCCGAAGCTCTTACTCAGGCCGGTTTTTGGCAGGACGGAAAACTGCAGGATGTTAAGCCTGAAGACATCGGTGCCAAAATCGGAACGGGAATCGGAGGAGCTCTTGACGGAATTAAAGTGGCTGATGCGATCCGTAACGACCGTGGTATGCGCCAGCTTTATGCGCTGATTGTTGAACCGGAACGTGTTGCAACGGTTCCCAGTATCGCTTTCGGACTCCGCAATAGTGCGCATACCTCAGTAGCAGCTTGCGCAACAGGCGGTATTAATATTATCGAAGCCTATAACCGAATAGCTTTAGGTCAGGCCCAGGTAATGGTGGCAGGCTCAACCGAAGCAGCTCTTCAGCCAGAAACTTTTGCAATTTACGACCAGGTCGGGGCTTTATCTAAAAGCAGGGATCCTAATTTTGCCAGCACTCCTTTTGACAATGAGCGCAGCGGATTTGTGGCGGCGGAAGGATCAGGCATTATGGTTCTGGAGAATATTGAACACGCACAGGCGCGCGGTGCAAAAATCCTTGCCGAACTGGTCGGAGTTGCCGATACCTCAGATGCCGCCGATAACACATCTCCGGCTATGGAAGGCCAGGTCCGAGCAATGAATAAGGCCTTAGCCTGGGGCGGCTTGACCCCGACACAGATAGAATATATAAACGCGCACGGCACAGGAACACCTCTCGGGGACAGGATCGAACTTGAATCAATCGAGTCCGTTTTCGGTCAGAGTGCTTACGATGTTCCGGTCAGTTCATTAAAATGGCAGCTCGGACATATGGTGGGTGCCGCAGCCAGTGCCGAAGCAGTGCTTGGCATAAAAATGCTCCAGGAGGGGGTGATTATCCCCAATTTCGGCTTACGCGATCCGCTGCGCACCGATATGAAGCTGATAACTGAGCTTCAGTTCAGACAAATTGATGTATTTATGAAAAATGCATTCGGATTCGGAGGAATAAACTCGGTACTGATATTCAAAAGATTTTTCGGATAACTTTATGAGGGAGTCTATCTTGCCCGTAAACTCCAATCAATTTTTCCTGACGGACTATTATGATGGACAGGTTCGGGCGTGATATCAGGATACCAAACTCCGACAGTCCCCTCAGTTCTATAGCCATAAATTGCAGTCAGCCTGGCTTCGATGGGCACCCCAAACCTTTCCGGCAAGTGAAAAACTTTTTGACCTTTGACAACTTCAAGCTCAGCACTTTCCGTCGCCGCTTTAACAATTATCGCCTGTAAAGTATATTCTAATTGCACATTGCCTTCTTCACCGATCTGATCGCCTTTAAATTCAGCTTCAGCAACAAAAGCTCTTAAACCGCTATGATTATCCGCTACGTAAGTCAATTGTGTTAATGGAAATCTTTTACTGTCATAGCCTTCGACCATTCTGGCTAACTGGTATTTCCCCTGATGCGTCTCGTGATAGCTTGGGATAAATTGGTTACTGCCAAAAGTTGCCGCATCCAGGGCCCTGCTTATCCTCCAGCGGCGGGCCTGTGCCGCACCCCATTTTTCTTTTTGATCAGCGCCCGTAGCTTGCCTGAAATAAGTTCTTAGTAGTTCTGGATTAGGCTCAGCCATTATTTAAGAAATTGCCATTTTCAGAAGAGCCATTCGCGTAAATAGACCGTTTTCAGCTTCTTCAAAAATTACAATTCTCGGATCATCAGTCAGCTCTTCGGGAATTTCGTTGATATCGCTTGAGCGGGGCAAGGGATGCATCACGATACTCTTTTCATTAACTTTATCTAAAAGTCCGCGGTTTAAAACCACACCTTTGCCGTCAGCGTTTTCCCCCTCTTTCATTCTTTCTTTTTGAGCTCTGGTCATATAAATCACATCGGCTTTATCAATAATCTCCGAGATATCGGAAAAAACTTCAAATTCCATTCCGTGTTTTTTATAGTAATCCAGAATATCCTCCCTCATTTGCAGGGATTCCGGAGCAACCAGATCAATTTTTATATTCTTAAACTTTCCTAAAAGATAAGAGAGTGAGCGGACTGTGCGTCCGTATTTTAAGTCCCCGACAAATGCGACACGGAGTCCGTCAATTTTGCCGAACTTTTCATAGATTGTATAAATATCCAGAAGGGATTGGGTCGGATGTTGCCCTGCTCCGTCTCCGGCATTAATAATCGGACAGGTTGAGACCTCAGCAGCCTCCTCGGCGGCACCTTCATAATCCGAACGGATAATGATCGCATCAAAATGATAGGCATTCATTATTCTGGTGGTATCTTTCATTGTCTCCCCTTTTACGGCTGAAGAAAATTCTTTGGCGTTTTCGGTCGCCACAACTTGCGCACCAAGCTTAAGCGCTGCCTGCTGAAATGATGTCCTGGTACGGGTTGAGGGTTCGTAAAATAGGAGCGAGACGATTTTACCGGCAAGATCGTTTAGCCGTTCTCCATTAAGAACCGCCTGCTTCATCTTTTCTGTTAAAGGGAAAAATTCCTCCTCCAGCCATTGCCGGCTGAATTGTTGAGACTTCAGGATATGAAAAAGTTTCTTATTAGCCAATTCAAGGTTTATTTATAATTTTTTACGGGGGAAATGTCAATGATGCGCACTTAAAAGTTTATTCCGTTGGCTGATGTACCGCGACAATTCTTTTCAGATGATCTTTGAAGCTGGGGGCAACTTCTTTTCCTACGCCCGATCTGGGATTCCAAACATTAACCGGGAATTCACCGTCCGGCTGGCGTTTATTCAAATCAAGTGCGTAATAAAGGCCCCCTTTTCTGCCGATAGGAAGAAGGTGCGGCGGCAGTTTAGATTCATTCATCAAAAGCTGTCTTGCTTCTGCCACTCCCGGCGTATTACCTATGGTATTAGCACCAAAAAGCTCATCAGTCTGGTAAAGGGTTGCTCCGTCCGTTAATTCTAAGAACCGCTTATATGACGGGGGCAGCTCGACACCGACTTTTGTTTGAAGCTCCTTTATGTTCGCCTCCTGCGCACCCTCACGGGTGAGATTATCAAAACCGGTAGTTATCAGCCTGTTCAGCTCGTCCATTTCCGTCACCGGTCCCGGACCTGTGTCCTGATCTCTCATATCTTATTTGCCTCCCGATTGTAGCATTAGTTGTCTTCTGACAGGAGCTGTTATCAGATGCGATGAGTGCAGTAACATAATTAACTGTTCGTAATAATCCGACCCCTTAGCACTTCCTATAATGGTTTCCAACGTCCTCGATGTAAACTGATCCGATAAACCCGCCTTCCCGGGTATAATCAACCCTGAATCAATTAGCGAATAAACCAGTCGCGCATATAATCCGAAATCCCTGCCGGGAAGTCCTACGATTTTTTCAATTTTGGCGCCGACATCCAGAAACGCCGAAGAATCTGCCAAGCCTACAAACTCAGTACCCCAAAATACTTGATTAGCCAAATCTGTAAAATATTGCGGATCAACTAGAACGTGATTAACCTCAATTCCCTGACCTAGCAGGTTCATTACCTGAACCCGGGTATCCACAATCCCTGTAGGATCCTGACGGACTATAGTTAAGGCAGGACTTTCCAGTAAGGACTCCATAAGTTTAACCAGCAATCTCTCTAAAACTACCGCATGCATTTCACTCAGTACTCTGGTTTCAAAACGGCTTATATTGGAAGTGCCATTCGTCGGCTCCTTTTGAGCAGATACGTACTCTCCGGCAAACTTCAACCAGGGACCGAATCCTGAAGGCAGTGCGGACAAACGGGCTTGCTTCTTTGACAACGATCTCAAGAGTTCACTGGTTCCTGTTCTTCCGATTTCACTCCCCGAAATTGTAGCTTTAGCACTTGAGATAACTGCTTCCGTTATCTCCTGCTTACTACCCGCAACTACTCTGGGTGCGATTCTGTCTATAGGCCTTTCTGTTTTATGAAGTTGAGAATCAAGAATTATTGTTACAGGTCCTTTTGTACCTATCGTTCTTTCAATCATCCTTTTCCGCTTATAGGCATGTTCAGGATTTCCGCCTATCCCCCGCATAAGCTCAAGCGATGCGATTTGACTTAATACGGTTGACCCGGGAATTCTCTCTGAGCCGAATACAGCCTCCGATTGGCTTTGCAAGACTATAAAAACAGCATTTATATCTTGCTCCACAGAAGCGCCTAAAGCCCTGTCTGCCTCAAAAGCACTTCTTACAGTTTTAAACATCGGAGTGACTCCGACACCCCTAAACCGACCCCGCTTGACAGCCTCCAGGACGCGCCTGTCTATGCTTTCAAGCGCACTACTCATTTCTTTTTTTCTGTCTTTAGCCTGCGCTCCTACTTCGGGTATCGCAAGTGCTTTTGCTTCTACTGCCATAGTTACTCTTTACTAATGTTAAACATATTAGCCGGCAATTCAAACTGTTTTATAAGAGCGCTGTTGACCTCGTTTCTTTTCAAGAAAATTATGTTGTAGTTATCAACAAATACGGGTGCCCAATCGGGATCTTTAATTCTTGAAACTAAGAAGGTTTGAGCCCAGGGTGTTAAATCCTGGCGGTAAAAAAATACGGCATTAAACTTATATTTCCCGTCCTCTTTTTCCCATATAGCGTTATCTTCCTGCATCGGAACGTAAGTTTCAGTAAAAAATTCGGCAGGATAACCTTCGGGGCGGTTATCAACAAAAACTTTTTCATCCGGATAGAGATAATAAATTAAGTAGCCTCCGATATCGTAATTATTAAAAACCGGACCTTTGATCTTTTCCCTCAAAAAGAACTCTCCGGCTTTTTCGATACCTTGTGCAGGCCCCAATCCGTATCTGTGCGCCTCCCAATATCCGGGGCTCAAAACCAGCATAAAAACAAGCATCACTCCCAGCACCGGAATAATCAGATATTTTGAGTAATCCAGCCTGAATGAAGACAAATTCCCGCTTATTGCAACCAGAGAAAATAAGCCGAAAAGCTCAAAGTTTCTTATTTGAATTAAAGCCAGGACTGAAAATGTTAGAGAAAAAGACAGATCAACCCAGCTTATTTTTTCTTTGAACTTAAAGAATCTGAAAAACTTATACAACCAGCTCAGTACCAGCAGAATAAGCGTAACTTTAAAATAGACAATAACAGGAACGCTGATAACCCTTTCCAGAAAAAATACCGACTGATTTTCAAGAACCCGGTAGCCGTAATTTCCGAATATTTTAAACGGGTAAATTAAACCGTTATAGAAAAACGGATTAGCCAAGCTGATGAACACGCACCCGAAGCCCAGTAAAGTTAAAGTTTTAAGTACCGAAAGGTCCTTTTTATGCCTGTTTATCAGTAGGCCGGATAACTCCATCAGCCAAAATACCCCGATTATATAAAGCCCGATAAAAAAATAAATGTGTGTATTGACCCAGATTAATTGAACCGGCAATAACCACAATAAACGCTTACCCGAAATTTTTCCTGCGGTATAAGCTTTTAATCCAAAATAATATATTCCCGCAAATAAGTAGCTGAATGCTTCAGGTCTGACCTCGTCCCTGTAAGCAATAACCGGAACTAACAATAAAGCCAATATAGAGCTGATATAAATATTGGATTCTTTTGTGGCAATCCGGAAAAAAATAGAAAAAGTGATCAGATTGATCAATATAAATAACAGATGAATACCGGTTATCCCACCTAAAAGTGAGATCAGATAAAAAACAACACCGCCCAGCCAGTGGTGATTAACAAACGGAAAATCCGGGTAAGTGTACGAATAATAATTCCTGTAGAGCAGATCAAAGTTCCCGTTTAACAATTCCTGTCCGTTTTTGATATGCCTGCCTAAATCGGCCGTTGATAAATTGACGGGAGATAAAATCAGAAAAAGATAAAAAATGAGAGGAAGGATGTAGATTAAAAGTTCAAAAGGGTTTTTACGCATTAACCCATTTTAAACTATTTATTCCCCGCCCAGAGCTGCTTTTCTTTGGGCTCTTTGGAGCGCCTGAAGATTTTCAAGCTCTCTTCGGGGCAGACGGCGGGAAGATGCCTGCTGCATTCCGTTTTTCGTAACTTGCGAGCCTATTTCTTCAATTACTTTCCGGGGCTCGATAACGACACGGACCATCGGAATGCCGATGACACCGCTTAAAATTGTTGTGGTTTCTCTTTCCCTTTGCATATTTTCCTGAAAATTCAGGCTTTTAATTATAGCTTTTTTGGAGATCCGAATCAAATTATGGGATAGTATTCGGAACTACACCGGAGCACACAATATTTTGTGTATTGACAGTAATCCTGAGCATAGTGCTATAGTCACTGGACATTTTTAAATAGCAAGTTTTGGTGAGTATTTTGTGACTCCCCTTCGCTGAGAGCTTCGGCGGAGCGGGAATTCAAAGCAGTGCCGCTACCGTAAAGCCGGACCAATACCCAAAACATATTTGCGCCGTCCTTCGAACAAAGGAGAAGCCTGAAAAAACTTTCAGCCTCTCAAAGAGGCTTTTTTAGACTCTTTATCTTCTTTCTTCGATAAACTTATGAAAAAAATTAACCTATCAAAACCGACTTTATACTTATCCGGACTTCTATCGGTTATTCTTTTAGGCTCGGGATTATTTTTTAGATCGCTACTCCTGCCCTCAAACCCGCAACCCGAAACCCAAAAAACTGAGGTGCTCGGTGAAAATATTGCAGCTTTACCGAGCCTTTCTCCGAGTACCGAACCCAGCCCTTCGGCAAAACCGTCTGTAAAGCCTGTTATCAAAGTATCTGTTAAACCATCCTTATCCCCCTCTCCTTCCCCTAGCCCCTCAGCCTCAGCCGTTTCCGGTTCTTCCGCAGGCTCGACTCCCGCAGTTTTGGGGACTGCCACTTCCCCTTCACCAAGCGCCAGCACTAACCCAAGCCCTTCAAGCTCCCCTTCTCCTTCCCCGAGCCCCGCAGTACAAACGGTAAATATTGATGTGCAGGGCTCAAGCTTTACCGTTGAGGTATCAGGTGATCTGAATGTTTGCCAGGTTATGCAACGCGCCCGCGACCAAGGGAAAATATCATCTTTAACTTTGGATGATTCTTATATGTCGAGTATGAACAGCCAATACGTCCGGGAAATGAACGGAATGTCGAATAACTGGACCTTTAAAGTCAACGGCAACTCACCTCTCGGATGTTCTCTTTATCAGGTAAAACCAGACGACCAAATTGTATGGAAGTTTGGATAAAAAAATAAGGGGGTGGCAGGAAAGCGGGGCGCCCCAAAATCCAAGCCGAACTTGTCTTCGGAGCGAGGCTGTTTTTGGGGTTGCGAGCTGACAGGACCCCCAGCATAGAGAAGGGAGGTGACAAATATGAAAAAAACAACAATATTCAGTGCAATTTTTACAGTGTTAACAATGCTACTTTTAGGTCCGTCTGTATTTGCACAAGCCGTGCAAAATCACGTCAGGATCGTCGGAACAAACAGGACAATCTGGTTTGGAGATGTAACTAATAACGGATGTACTGTGACAGATACAACCGGTGTTTCTCACGCAATTTCCGAACCGATGGCAATCTGCGCTTTGGATGAAGCCTCAAAAATAGGCGGATTCACATATGAAATGAAGGATTTCGGCGGTTCTTTAGGCTTATTCCTGGAAAGCATTGCGGAGGATAAACCCGCAAGTGATTTCTCGACATATTGGCTTTATGACATAAACGGAACCGGCGCATCGGTCGGAGCCGCAAGTTATAAAACCCAAGCGGGCGACACGCTGTTTTTCCACTTTGAAAATCCGGCTGCCGATACAGCCCGAAGAGCAGTCAATGACGGAATAAGTTACCTTAAGTCCCAGCAGCAATCTTCAGGTCAGATTGCGGGATTTAACGGAGTTTCCGATTGGGCTGCAATGGCTTTTGCAGGAGAAAATATCGATATTTCAGGCATTTCAAAAGGCGGAAGCAGTTTACTGGATTATCTGAAAGCTAATCCTCCAGCCGGCAATGCTTCAGCTACCGAATGGGAGCGGTCCATATTGGCGCTGACCGCAACAGGACAAAATCCGTTTAATTTTAACGGTAAAAATTATGTCCAGACACTTGAGTCTTTGGCTAATAATTCACAACTGGGAGATTTAAACCTTCTAAATGACGATATGTTCGGTCTTTTAGCTCTGATATCTGCCGGAAACGGATCAAGTTCAAAGATAAAGCAGGATTCTCTTAACTTTTTGATCGCAAATCAAAATGCAGGAGGAGGGTTCGGCTGGTCAAAAACCTCAGGCGCTGATATAGATACAACAGCCGCAGCAATCCAGGCTTTACAGTCAGGAAAAGATGCGGGGTTAGCAAACAGCGGACTGGAAAACGCGATAAGCAGTGCTAAATCCTATCTGTTAACTGGCCAAAACGCAGACGGAGGATTCGGGTATTTGCCCGGAGAAACTTCAAACGGCTCAACCACAGCCTGGGCTTTGATGGCGTTGTCTACCCTGGAGGACGGGAGCGGAAGTACTCAAAAAGCCAAGGACTACCTGGTTAAAAATCAGGAAGAAAACGGTTCATTTAAATGGCAAAACGGATTTGCAGGCGATACGTTTACAAGTTCTTATGCCGTACTGGCTCTTGAGGGCCAATACTGGCCGGTGGATATATATGAAGGAAGTGTGCCTTTACCGAGTGCTAACCCAAGCCCGTCGGTGAGTCCGTCACCCATCCCGAGTGCCACACCCACGCCGAGCGCTTCACCGAGTCCTTCAGCTTCGGCTATACCTAGCCCAAGCGCCACACCTTTATCGAGCCCGTCGGTGAGTCCGTCAGCTACACCTGTAGCCAGTTCTTCTCCCAGGCCCAGACCAGAAATAGAGTTCGGCTTTGATCTCGGAGAGATTTTTAAGAAACAACAGGAAAAAATGGCGGAGACAAGAAAGAAACAACAGGCAAGGATGGAAGAGATGCGTAAAAAAATGGATGAAAGAATGAAAAAACTTTCTGACAGACTGAATAACTTATTCAAATAATAAGTTAGACGGCAAAACTTTAAAGAGCCTGGTACTCCCAGGCTCTTTTTTGTTGTGTATAATAAGGTCATTCAGATGACCGGATTCTTACAAAAACCGTCAAAGTTAACCATTATTTTATCTACAGTGCTTCTTATTATCCTGATCGGCTTAGGAGTTTGGCTTAAGTCGGTTTTTTACCCTTCAAAACCCGCTGTTCTGGGCGAAACCAGCTCTCCATCCCCGAGTCCTACACCCGAACTGAGTCCGAGCCCGTCGCCGTCCCCCACCCCTTCCGCAAAACCTTCCGTTAAACCTGCAATTAAAGCCACACCCAAGCCTTCCATCAAACCCAGCACCTCCCCTTCACCGTCTCCTTCCGCCTCTCCCTCTTCCAACCCATCATCCTCACCTGCCTCAAGCGCCAGCCCGTCGCCTTCAGCATCAGGCTCAACCAGCCCAAGTCCTTCACCTAGCCAATCTCCCAGCTCTTCGCCATCAGCAAGCCCGTCATCCAGCCCAAGTCCTTCACCTTCATAAAATATCTTATAGTTTTTTGACTGTATGCGCATTTCTTAGTATAATTTACTTATGAGTGTTGACCGTGCTGCAAGTTACAGCCAGGGATTAAAAATTCATTCGGCTTCCGTTGACGGACCGAAAAGCGCCAGAAAATTATTTTTGGCATTAAACGGAGCTGCCGTGAGAAGAGCCGGACTAAGAGACGGTTATATTATAGGCGGTATGAGGACTCCCGATATTGAGGAGACTTCCTTCCACGTCCTCGCGGCAACAAATGTGGCGGACACGGCTTTAAACCGCGACCTGGCCGATGTAATAGCACAATCAGGAGCGCAAGGCCCTTTACTTTCCAACCGGGAATTACTCGACAGATTTATGAGGGAAGTAAACAGAGGCGGCAATCTTATCCCGGTAGATTTAAGACCAACTATAATTTTCGGGAAAGTTTGGATTTGGACTATGCACGGGGCTATTCCTAATTCCTTCCACCGGGTCGATCCGGAAACTGTAACTCCGGGTGACGTAAGCGGAAGTGCCAGCGGAAAATTTTCCGAACACCGGGCATTCTTACATCCCGATTCTCCGTACTTAAACTAACAACCCTTGATTAAATTTATAAGTGGGCGGTGATGATGTCGAACCCCTCGCCTCGCGCTGTTTGAGAACGAAGTTCTCGCAGCAAAATTTAAGTGGGCGCATTTGGTATCGAACCAAAGGCCTCGTCTTTATCAGAGACGCGCTCTACCACTGAGCTATGCGCCCTTATACTTTTGCTTTCAGAGATGCGCTCTTCCTGGGATAAAAATATTTTTAGTCAGTCGCTTTGCGACCTAGGTTGTATTTATCCCGCCAAAACTGATTTACAGTTTTGACCCGCTGAGCTAACCGCCCAAAAACCTTTCCTATTTTACGTTTTGTGCCCGAAAAAGGCAAACACCCGGGAAATTCAGGAAACCAGCTCCGCAGCTGTTGATACTGCCTGATCCAGAGTCTCTTTATCTTTAATATTCAGAATCGGAATATCCGTACCGATATTTTTCCTGACCATATCGGGAGTTGTACCCAAAACATCCGCTGTAACTATTGCTCGCAGGTTCGGGACCCTTCTTAGTTCCCGCATTGCTCTGCTGAATTTTACCGGCTTTGTCAGTATATGCTGGACAACATCATAAACATCTTCCTGTGTTTCTACCCATCCCGGCAAAGTCGGTGAATAAACTGTGCCTTCTCTCGGAGTTTGAAAATTCTCTCTGGTCAATCTGGATCCGATTGTTCCTATGTACATCCTCTCTTCCAGACCCATTATGGCTGTATGGAATGCATTCGGAAGCCGCAGAGGATGCAGTCTCGCTCCAGGAAATAGCTGTTGACCGGTGATCGGATCCCTCAATTCCGCAATAAACCCGCCCAGACTTTCCCTCGCTGCCTTTAATTCACCTTCTAAGACACTCATTCCGACAACAACCTGATCGTTAGTGTTAACATTTGCCAAAAACAGATCGACTTTATCGGCAAGCTGGCCTCTTAAGCCGTCTATACTTGCTTCAAACCTATCGGCATCAATACCGACAACCGCTACCATCTGCCGAAGTCCCGATCCGATAGGATTCTGGGTTATTCTTTCTCTTTCGTTTAACATCCAGGCCATAGTGGGAATTGTACAAATCCCTGCCTCTACGAAATCCGCCATCTCACCAACACTGTGTCCACTGTAAACCAGGTCAAATTTCCTTCTTGAAGGCTCAATCAGGCCGGGCTGAACCCGTTCCTCAAGTCCGGTAACAAACGCCCTATGTGCGCCAATGGACATAACAACACTCGCTATTTGCCTGTCAGGGTGAAGGCTGGCTTGAGGAGCCATACCGAGAACGCGCTCAAATTCATCCGGAACGCTTTTAAAAGCAGGTACCTGAAGAAGATCAATGCCCTGCAGCGAAGCGTTTTTTGACGTTTGAGGGTTTCCTATCAGCAATATTTTAGGCCTATTTTCCAAGCTCATAAGTTATGTATTGTATCATAAATTATTACTATGAGGTACAGATATCTTCTTGCCTTGCTTGTAAGAATAAATACGGATCTGTTAGAATTTCCGAGTCGGTGCAGTGGCGAAGTGGAAACGCTGGGGTCTGCAAAACCTCGATTGCGCGGGTTCGATTCCCGCCTGCACCTCCGAAGCGTAGCTGAGGAGGGCAAAGGGAACAAGGTTCCGAGCGAAGCGAGAGGTTCTTATTCCCGCCTGCACCTCTAATTTATTAGGCTAATTTTTAAATTAGACTGATAAATTAAGGGTAGGATCGGGCATCTCACCAAATCTTTGATTTGGTTCGGCTCGCCGCAGGCGAGGGTGTATTTTCCTGCCGTAGCTAATCTGGTTCGACTTTGCGAAGCAAAGAAATACTTCCCGCCAAAACCTTACTAAAATTACAACCACTCCCTCTCAATCTTAATCAAAAAAACTTTTAACTTTAAAACCTCTCTGAACGGATGTCCCACAGGGAAGGTCTTGTTCACTATTTTTTCACTCAGCGACTGAGAAGTTATGAATATAGCCGTAACAATGACCAAACACAGAAGCACAGTCACTAAAGAGGAAAACATTATGAAAGCGACAGGAAAGGCATCAACCGACGTCATATACGGTCTGCAGAAAATAAAAATCGCCAAACTCCCTATCAGTGAACCTATTATGCTGTAATTAATGTGCGAGGAAAAAGTTATGTGGGCACTCCGCAAAATTGTGATTGTTTCGATCAAACCGATTACTACACCTAAGGTGATTGTTGATCCGGCGTTTAAAAACATTGAATCCCTCGTTGAAGGGTGATTAATTTCGAGAACCGAGAGAAAAAAGGAGGCAAATATTACCCCGATAAAAATCAGGTTATGGCTTAAGTTAAGATGAAAAATCTCATTTATTCTGAAGCTTTCAAGGTGGGTCTGTTTTTCTTTGACGAAGGCCTGGTAAACAGAAGTTGCAGTTGAGTGAATTGCCGCACCCATTGCGGCTACAAGCATTGAAATGGTGTATAAACCCAATATAAAAGTCGAGCCTATGGGTAGATTTTTAATTTCTGGCCTTAGATAAATGTTAAGACCGATATAGATTAAAAGCAGGGACATCACAACCGACAGAATCAGATAATACAGCTGTACATAATACATTCCGCTTATCCGTCTTTCGGATGTAAATCTTTTTCTGTAGGCTAAAAGCGCAGAAAACCCTAAAATGATAACCAATACCCAGGGGATCATAATATCAGTATATCAAATCAGCTTAACGCTTTAATCCACCCTTGAACACCGGAATACATTTTTTAAAGAATAATCTTCAAGGCTTGGCCGGTCTGTATCAAACTCTTACAAATTAAAACTGGTATTTTTTGCAAATGAGTTATAAGATAAATTCGTGGATCACAGAGGTGAGGTAGAAAAAAAATCTTCTGAACCGGCCCCGAAGAGTCCTCAAAAAAGGCGCTTCTTAGGTGCGGCTTTGAAGTTCGGCGCGGCGACTTTGGGATTAGGTCTTCTTGAGAGAACGGGCATCTCTAAGGCAGCATCAGTTCTTGCAGCCGAAGATGATTCTTTGCCCCCCCACCAGGCAACGGAGCCTCCAAAACCCAAAGAAGGAGTTGCAAACGCTCCCCGGGAAAGCAATCTCGAAGGACTCAGAGTTTTCTTCGGACCCGAAGATCTTCCGACACATTACATAACGCCTGGCGGAGAAGAAGTCAGACTGGACAGGGATACTTTGTCAAAAGCCAGAGAAGCGGCGATTAAAAATAACGAGGTTGAATTTGTCACAATTCTACCTAGGGAACCGGCAACTGCTGATACCACAGAACCGACTCTTGAGCATCCTGTTACCAGCGAAAGACCAACGAACGCGCTCAATGAAGAGCAGCTTAAAAAGAGGGGCATTTCAATTACCCAATCGCCGGAAGTTGAATTTTTCTTAAGATCCCCGGCTTTTGAGGAAGGAGGAGTATTTGAAACCTTTACTGAAGACGGTCCGAGAAAACTTAAAATAATATTAGTAGACGGACCGGTTGCTGCGGCCCCTTTCCTTCAGGATCCGCGGTATGACGGTGTCCGGGCATATCTCGAGGATGCCGAATTTTTAAAAACTGATGAATTTCTTCGGCCCGGTTTCGCCGCCAGATACCGCGAAAAGCAAGAAAAGATGCTTGCCTCCTTAAGAATCCAGCTTGAACAGGGACACGGAACACGAGAGTATACAGTCTCGATGATTCAGGCTGCTAAGGAACTATTATTCAAGCTGGATCATTTAGAAGGACCTGAACTTATGAAATTTTTAGCTGAGAAAACAACCGGAAGAAGCGGGCTGTATATTCCTCCTTACGACCCGGAAACCCCTCACGCCTTCAAATATCCCGAAAAAAGTAAGCAGGAACCGGGGACAGCAGTAATTTTTATTGCAGCCGGTGATTCCGTCCAACCCGCAGAAGAGATTAAGATGTTTTTTGACGGAAACGGCAAATTTCAGGTTAAATCAGAGAAAAATCCTCACCGTAAGTCATATCTACCGGCAGAAAAAGACTCAATGCCCGATCCTGACCGCTATAAACCCGACTTCGAAGCAAATCCTATGGACCCCAATTCTTATCTTTACGGAGCTCAGGATGTCATCGCAATTGTCTACCACGAAGGCGAGCACGATGTAATGATCGGAGCGGCTCTTCATAGAGGCGATCTTGCCGACACCAGCGAGTACCAGACGGATATGGGGTTTATTAAACGGTTGAGAGCGGTAAGAAAAAGGTGGGTTGAATCAGGTTTTACCGACGACAGTCTGTCTTCATTTGGTTTCAGATTAAGGAACGGAAAATATATTATTTTCAGAAGAAATGCACAGGGCACGAATACTGCTTAAGCTTTTACAGTTTCATCACCCGGCTTTGTCATAGGCAGTACAGGTACCTCGTTACCGTTGGCAGGAGCAGGCAGCGGGCCTATTGCTGGATCCGTATCGGCTTTGGCTAAAGCATCTGTGCTCGGAACCATTGGCCAAATAGTCTTCTCAGGAGTTCCATCTCCATCTGTATCAACATCAGGTCCCCGTCTGGGACTGTCATCAGGAATATCAACAGGCTGGGGTAACGGCAAGCCTTCGCCGTGACTGTTATCATATGCAGATGAATCTGTGGGAACAGAAGGTGAGTCAACATTACCGGGATTGGGCTGAATTAAAGTAGCTGCACCCAAACCGATAGCCCCTAATACTGAGGCAACTGCGCCCATTACACCGCCACGTTTCCTCCAGCTCACCCTTTTATCAGGCTGAATTGGAGCCGAATCGCCCTTAATTATTCCCGAAACTCCGGGAGCAGTTTCTACTCTATCAGGAGAATTTCCTGCTGACATAGACTAATCATAACACAATATACGAAAAAGAAAACTATCTATGGGTAAAAGTAATGTGCGGAGCACAATAACAACCGTTTTGTTCCAAAAGAGTGGTGGGAATTTTCCCCGATTTTACGGAGAGTTTTTTTAAAGAAGAACTTTAGAACTTCTCTCACCTGTATTCGAAGCGGTTAACTCCGAACGCGTGAAGGTGATCTGTATGTGCGCCAGGCTACCTTCCCTTGCGGGTTTAAGGAATCCTCAGCCACATAACGTCTCCAGAAAGGAGGTGATCCATCCCCAGCTTCGGCTAGGGATAC
>CAYOSW010000019.1:0-20104 GCA_964406775.1 uncultured Gammaproteobacteria bacterium | reverse complement strand
ATAAACTAAAAAGCTGTGAAGTTCCGATTCAGACTATTTATTATGATAAGCATAAAGGAGTGACAGTTCTTGATGCGTTCAATATTCTTTTTGATGTTTTCCGTTGGAGAATTCTTTTATGATTACAGGACTTCAACTTATTGCAATAGTATTTTCATTAATAATGATTTATCTTGCATATCTTAACTATCGCAGAAGAGAAATAGGAAAAATTGAATTTATCAGTTGGTGGACAATTTGGGTTGGGGCTACAATTATAATTATTTTTCCGGGGTTGCTTCAGGGATTTGCCAGCACGTTCCTGATTACCAGAGTATTTGATTTTATGGTTATCGGAGGATTCATCCTTGTAATTACTCTTTCTTACAAAGCGTATATAAAAAGTAAGTCTTTGGAGCAAAGAATTGAAAAATTAGTAAGAGAGAAGGCATTAAAGGAGGCTTCAGGTGGCAAAAAATAGTTTAAAAATCTCGGTAGTTATGCCGAGCTATAATTGTGTCCAATATATCGAGAGAGCAATTAAATCGGTAATAGAGCAGGATTATCAGAACTTTGATCTATTTATAAAAGACGGCGGTTCAAAAGACGGAACTGTTGAAGTTATTAGATTTTACGCTAAGAAATATCCAAAAAAAATTAAATGGGTTTCAAAAAAGGATAAAGGGCAGACCGATGCAATTAATACCGGAATAAAAAGTGTAAACGGAGACATCATTGCCTGGTTAAATTGTGACGATGTTTATAAACCCGGAACTTTTAAGGCTGTTTCAAAATATTTCGAAAATAATCCGGCTTCTATGTGGGTTTACGGAAAATGCGATATTATCGATTCGGAAGACAGGCCTATCCGTAGTTTAATTACTTCTTATAAGAATTTTTGGCTGGAGCACTATAACTATCAGATACTTCTTATTTTGAATTTTATATCCCAAATGGGGGTTTTTTGGCGAAAAGAAATTCATAAACAGGTCGGACTGCTGGATCCGAAGCAATTTTATGTAATGGATTATGATAATTGGTTGCGGGTCGGTAAAGTTTATAATCCGGGATTTATCAACAAATATTTGGGCAGCTTCAGGATAATTCCTTCATCAAAAAGTTCCACAGGATTTATAAAACAGTTTCAGGACGAGCTTGAAGTTGCAAAAAAATATACTGACAATACTCTAATTCTGTTTCTGCACGGTTTGCATATCAAGCTCATAACCTCGGTCTATTTACTGCTCAGATTTGTTCATAAATTCAGTCCTGAGACGAAAAATGAAGCATAAGTATTGGCAGGGTAAAAAAGTCGTTTTAACAGGAGGTTCCGGATTTTTAGGCTCAGTTTTAACCGCTAAACTTAAAAGTCAGGGTATTGAACCCATTATCCCCAGATCTTCCTCGGAGGATTTAAGAAAGAGGGAGGTTTGTGAAAAAGTTGTGAAAGGTGCAGATATTGTCATTCACGCGGCGGGAAATGTCGGAGGAATCGGTTATAACAGAGAGCATCCCGGAGTTCTTTTCTACGATAATTTAATGATGGGTGTTCAGCTAATGCACGAAGCGATGCTGGCCGGCGTCAAGAAATTCGTCGCAATCGGGACAATTTGTGCCTATCCTAAATTCACGCCGGTTCCGTTTAAGGAGGAAAGCATCTGGGACGGTTATCCTGAGGAAACGAATGCCCCTTACGGTCTTGCTAAAAAAATGCTGCTTGTCCAATCTCAGGCATATAGAGAGGAATACGGTTTTAATTCAATTTTTCTGCTTCCGGTTAACTTATATGGTCCGGGTGATAATTTTGACCCTCAATCCAGTCACGTAATACCGGCTCTGATAAAGAAATTCGTTGATGCGAATGCCAGAAATGAGGAATTTGTTTCCGTTTGGGGGACAGGGGATGCAACTCGGGAGTTCTTATACGTTGACGATTGTGCTCAGGCGATAATTTCGGCAACCGAAAAGTATAATAAGAGCGAACCTGTAAATATCGGTTCATCATTTGAAATTTCCATTAGGGATCTGGCAAACTTGATTAAAGATTTGACCGGTTTTAAAGGAAATATAATCTGGGATACTACCAAACCGGATGGTCAGCCCAGACGCAAGTTAAGTACATCCAGAGCGGAAAAAGAATTCGGATTTAAATCAACCACCGATTTCAAAAAAGGTCTTAAGAAAACGATTGATTGGTATATGAAAACGAAAGGAGTGAGATCGTGAGATTCTTAGTTACGGGAGGTGCCGGGTTTATAGGGTCACATTTAACAGACCGGCTTCTTGAAGCGGGTCACGATGTGGCGGTAATAGACGATTTGTCCGGGGGAACCAAAAAAAATCTGTCACCGAAAGTTAAATTCTACTGCTTTGATCTGAGAGACGCGAAAAAATCCGATAGAATTATAAAAAAGATAAAGCCTGAAATTGTATTTCATCTTGCTGCCAATGCCGCTGAAAATAAAGCACAGTTTTCTCCTATTGATATAACCAGCAGAAATTATGCGACATTCATAAATACCTTAGTCCCATCCGTAAAATACGGAATGAAAAGATTCGTAACAACTTCTTCGATAGCCGTTTACGGTGCGCTCCAGACGCCTTTCAGGGAGCAGGATAAACCGGAACCTGAGGACCTTTACGGGATCAGTAAGCTGGCAATGGAAGAATCCTTAAAAGTTCTCTCAAGTGTTCACGGGTTTGAGTATGTTGTAACCAGACCTCATAATGTTTACGGGCCCAGACAGAATATGACTGATCCTTATAGGAATGTGGTAACTATTTTTATGAATGCAATTCTTAAGAATAAACCTTACTACATCTACGGTGACGGAAATCAAAGAAGGTGCTTTTCCTATATTGATGACGTAGTGGATGCGCTGTTTAACTGTGCGTTTTTGAAGGTTGATAAGAAAATTTTCAATGTAGGTGCGGATAAGGATTACTCTTTGAATGAATTATCGTCTGTAATTCAGGAAATTGCCGGTGTAAATATCCCGCCGGTTTATATAGAAGACCGTCCTCAGGAAGTAAAGGTGGCTATTGCAGACCATACGCAGGCAAAAAAGTACCTTAAGTATAAGGACCGGACTCCGCTTAAGGAGGGTTTGAAAAAGACTTGGGAGTATGCAAAAAAGCTGGGTCCCCAGAAACCAATTTATACGGAAATTGAAATTAAAAGCTCTAAATTGCCCAAAAACTGGTTAAAGAAATAAAAATATGGGCAACTATCTCAATCATCTCCGTCAGCTCTCGTCGCCGGGTACGTTTTTAAGCAAGAAAAAATATTTTGACTACAATATAGCGGAATATCTGCCGAAAAAATCACAAAAAGATACTGAGATACTGGAGATAGGGCCCGGACTCGGAGAGTTTGTGAGTTTTTTAAACGACAAAAAAATTAATAAGATTGATATTGTTGATAATGACGGCGAAGTTTTAAAATATGTTTCAAGCCGGTTTAAAATCAGAAATTCAATACCGGTTAAAGACATATCTTCCGCCGGAAAAAAGCTAGGTAAATACGATCTGATTATGATGATGCAAGTCCTGGAGCATTTGCCGTTAAATATACAAGGACAGGTTATTGATATGCTGTTTAAGCATTTAAAAAATGGGGGATATCTTTTTATTATAGTCCCGAATGCCAATAATCCATTAGGTATAACCGAAAGGTATTCGGATATTCAGCACACTTCAAGTTTTACCACCCAATCACTGCTGGATTTGGTCGGAATGTCCGCAATCTTGGGTTTTGAAGTTTCGGTAAAAGGTTTTGAGATACCGGCTGATAATCCGCTTAATATTTTAAGAAAGATACTTCAAAAACTTCTTCACTTGTTCATTCTGGCCGTAATGATTATTAATGGAGGGCTGTTCTTCAAAACTTTAACACCGAATATTATGCTGGTAATTAAACGCAAGTAATTATTTTTTCAGAATAAAGGGCTTCCAGAATTTTTCGTCATATTTCTTCCAGGCGTGAACACCAAAGGGTAATTTATTTTCGTTTAATTTAAAGCATTTCCGGGGGAATCTTTCGAATGCGAACTTAAGAGCCTCTTTGAATGCGGGAACTTTATAGTTATTGAGATATTTTGGGGCTTCAATTGACCAGAAACCGTCCTCTGCGAATGGATAGTTATCGGCTGGTGCATTGAGCCATCTTCGGTGTGTTTTGCCCTGAATTAAGGCCTTTATAAACCACAACTTTCTGATGTGCGGATTAGAAGAATGTCTTTTGATTTCAGATTTAACTTCATTTAAAACCTGTAAGGCACTGCTTACCTTCCTCAGGGAAAATCCTCCGTTACCTCCGCTTGAGGGAGATCCTTTTTTATTACTCAGTGAACCGATCACCGGTCTGAACCAGGGGGCTGCAACGAAGTCATATCCTTTTTTGCACCAGGATAAAAGTTCGTCAGAAAATACCAGAACATCGAGCTGATATATCAGGATATATTCATAATCCGTAAATTTCCTGTAAAAATCCTCATTTAGTAAAAGTTCGTTATAGCCCCGCCAGGATGAAAAAAAATGATCCGGAAATTTTATAAATGAAGCGTGTTTTTGTTTAAAATTTTTCTCATTTACTTTTTCCGGTATTACAAAAAATTTATCGTACTTAAAAAGATGCTTTTTCAAATGTCTTAAAGACGTAAGGTCATCCGTATTGAGGGTTGATTTATGAGTCGGGATAACGATCGCTACTTTTTTCGGCATATTACTTATTCTTATAATACTTTTCGGTTAAATCAACAATCTTCATAAGTTCTGTTTTGGTCCTGAGACTGTCCATACCCCAATATTTCCTAATGAGCTTTCTTTGATTCGGAGTTATCTTAAAATTTAACTTTGAAAATTCCCGGGCAACTTCCAGATAACTTTTTGAAGCTAAAACCTCTCCGATTCTTTTTTTCCAATTCCTGGTGGTTTTTAACTCCAGTTTATTATTAATCAGAATATGGGGTTTTTGTAAAGCAATGCAAAAGCCTGCCTGAGAACTGATAATATTTGAACCGGTTAAATCCGATATTAGGATAAGACTCTTTAGGCGGGGTAAAAAATTAGGATCCAGCATATGACCCGCAGTAACGCATTCAAACCCCTGTTCCTGATAAACCTTAGCCCGTCCGAGCAAGATATCCTTCCAGTACAAACAAATTCTGACTGAATCATATCCATTACTGATTTTCTTTATTTCTTTACATAATTTCTGGGTGTCAAATTCCATTCCGATAACAGGCGTTGAATGGGCCGGAAAAAAAAGCACGGATTTGCCGAGCCTTTTTTTCTCTGCCTCAATCTGCTTGTCAGTCAGTAGGCTTTTTGCATAAGTGATAAAGGGACCGATTGAAAACGCAAATTCACGGTACTTGGTCAGAATATTTTTTCTATAAACGGAATAGGTTACAAAAGAAGGTAAGTCCGTTTCCGAATCAATAGGATCAATCTGATCATTAAGATAAAGCCCGTGCTCTAATATAAATTTAAATTGATAACTTTGTGGCAAGCCGAGAAAATTTTTCAGGATATGTGCGTGGCCGTACCAGTCATTTGCCGGATGAATTTCGCGGGTGAAAGGAGCGAACATACTGATTGGTTTAGCAAGTTCGTTTATATCGGTCATTTTCAGTTTTTTGCGGCTTCGGATCTCGTTTAAGAAAATGTTTTCGGATATAGGATTGTGATTAATCGAGTAGAGAAATTTTTTAACCAGTTGCTTCAGATCCATATTAATAATTCATAACGTGCTTTTTAAGAACTTCAAAGTTATTAAAAAATTTAGATTTAGGATTATCAATATAACCTATTCTATCCGAGTTTTTTTTGGAATATAAATACAGTATATGCAATTGCCTGATTAAGTTGGATAAAAACTCCGGAAATTTTCTGAGTAATAAATTAATCTGTCCGGTTATATGCTCCTGCTCCGAATGTTTAAGATATTTTTTCATTGATTCATCCATCGCCTTGTTTACTTCCTCTTCAGAATTTCGGTTAAGCTTATTTAAAGTCTTAAATATACATTTTCTGAAATTGTCATATTCGGTTTCATATTCACCGTTCTTGATTGCATCCTGTAAACTGGGCCAATAACCGTATGCTGTAGAGAAGGCCTGGCGGGCAGAATAAAAAGTGTTTAATCTTTTCATTTTTCCGTAAACCAGAGTAAGCATATCGGGAAGCAATTCGCCAAAAAGAACAGGACTTGTCTTGGATTTTAAAAAGTCTTTATAAACTGATTTGAGATGATCCGTTCTTCTTACTGCCCATAAAACCTGATAGTAATTAGTAAGATGTTTACTGACTCTTTTTAAAGGATCCCCGTCGGTAATTGATTCATATGGATAGATATATCTCCAAATAAATTTTTTAAAGAAAGGTAAATTTTCATTAATATAAAATGCAATATATGTGCCGTGAGCAGAAGAATAATCCTTATTTTTCTCCAAAAAATTTACGGCATCATCAATGCCTGAAGGAATCAAAAAATCATCATCTGCACAAAAAACCGTATATTTTGCCTTAGCTGCTTTAATCATTTCTCCAAATTTTTGATGCGATACCTGGGAAGTTTGAAATTTATCCAGGTACATAATATTAAGCCGAGAAAATTCCTGAATGATTTTCTTGTTTAATTTTTTATTTTTGTCCGAAGAAGAGTCAGCGACTATAATCCTGTATTTTACTTTTATGTCCTGGTAATAATTGAGGAGTCGCCTCAGGAAATCAGGCCTATTATAGGTAGGAATAAACAGATCAACTTCGGACATCAGGATTTTGAGAGTTTTTTGAGTATTTTGAGGAAAATACCGCAGACGTAATCAACATCCGATTCTTTCAGTTCCAAAGAATAAGGAAGGCTAATTATATAGGGCGAAATAGAGTAGGAAGTTTTATTTTGCTGCCTGTAATTTTTTCCTTTAACGTAATTTGCGTATGCCGGTTGAGAACTTACGGGATAGAAAAAGGGACGGGTGTCAATTTTATATTTTTTAAATTCCTCCATAATTTTTTCTTTGTATATTTTAAATTTACCTGAGAGACGGGCATTAATAATCCAAAATGTGCTTCGGGTGTTCTCAGCCTCTTCATTGAGCCGGATTCCCTCAATACCACTCAGTCGTTTCTTATACCACCCGAAAATCTTTCTCTTTCTATTTACCAACTCATCAATTCTGCGGAGTTGTGCTAATGCGAGAGCCGCCTGAATATTAGTCCAGAGATAGTTGTAACCGATCTCAACAGACCAAAAAGTTTTTTTGTTATAAGGAAGCATTCCGTGATGAGCGAGTATTTCAAATCGTTCAAACCATTTTTTATTATTTGTTGCTACAATCCCTCCGTGCCCTGAAATCATTATTTTTGTGGCGTTAAAACTGAAAGCGCTAATATCACCGAAACTGCCTGCCTTTCTGCCCTTATATTCGGCCCCCATTGCTTCTGCCGCATCCTCTATGACAATAATTTTATTTTTTCTTGCAATTTTAAGCAGTTCATCCCATTTCGGCATATTACCGTAAAGATCTACTATGACTACAGCCTTTGTCTTGGGAGTAATCAGGTTTTCAAAAGATTCGGGGGACAGACACCAGGAATCTTCCTCAATATCTGCAAAAACCGGAGTTGCGCCGACATAATGAACCGGTGCCACAGATGCAACCCAGGTAATATCGGGAATAATAACTTCATCTCCCGGTCCGATTCCTGCTGCCAGAAGAGCGAGATGAATAGCTGAAGTGCAATTTGTAGTCGGATAACAATATTTAATGCCCGTGTATTCGGAAAATTCTTTCGTAAACTGACTGATGTGCATATTCCTGTTTTTATACCAGCCGTGAGTTACCGCTTCGCTTACAAGTTTAATTTCCGATTTTGTTATTGACGGTCCGGCTGAAGGAATTTTTGGAGTCTTCATTTATTGATGATTATATTTTGCAACTCTTACTGCGTCAATGAATTTGCCGTCAACAAAAAAATGCTCTTTAAAAATACCCTCAATCTCAAACCCAAGTTTTTTGAATATTTTTTCGGATGCTTTATTTGTGCCGTAATATTCGGCGCAGATTTTATTAAGATTCAATACGTAAAACAGATAGTCGCAAACAGCATCTATCGCTTCGCTGGCAAAACCTTTTCCCCACATTTTTTTATCCCAAATTAAAACACCCAATTCGGCTCTTTTATTATAGTTGCTGAAAGAGTGAATTCTGATATTGCCGATATGACGCTCTTTCTTACCTCTTATAAAAATACCTATTAAGAGCGATTCTCCGGGTATATTACCCTTGAGTCTTACGTACTCGCGTACCTGTTCCTTATTCCATTTACGGTATCTGGATTCTGTAAGTCCGATAACTGATTTAGAATTCAAGGCTTTAACATAAAGATCTGTGATATCTGCTTCTTTAAATAACCTCAGATGAAGGCGTTTTGTAGTCAAATCGGGATTGTTGATCCTTTCAGGTTTTTTTAACCATCTGAGCTCTCCGGTTAAGTAGTTGTGTTTAATCAGGTATTCGAGTTTCTGGAGTCTGTAGAAATTAATATTCTCAAAATCTGTTCCTTTCAAATCTATCTCAGTAAATTTGTTTAGCATTTCCTTCATTCCTTTTTCTACCGTAAAATCACAAACGAATCCAGGATATACTTTTTGAATTTTTTCAAATGAAATTTTGTAATCCCTGCTGTCAACACCGTCCTGAATCTTCCTGTCCTTAATTAGATCCCGGCCGTTTGACGGTTTTGACTGATTTAAGAAGTCTATTTTAGCTCCTTTTATAAGTCCTGAAGCAATTCTTGCGAGATCGATGATTTTATAATTTTGGGATGAACTTCCGACATTTAGAATTAAGGGCTGAGCCCCTCTAGTCTTATATCTTAAAGAATAAGTTATCGCTTTGCAGACATCCCTGATGTGAACCAGGGGTCTCCAGGCTTCTCCGTTTGAATTTAATGTAATTTTTTTGGTTATGAAAGCCATAGCAGAGAACATATTTACAACTAAATCAAATCTCATCCGTGGCGAAAGACCGAAGACGGTTGCAAACCGTAAAATTATAGGCGCGAAAGATTTATCGGATATTTTGAGAAGATCCTGTTCGATTTGAAGTTTATTCAACGAATATGGTGTCTGGGGATAGACTTCGGAGTCCTCATTCATTAAATTTTCAGTACCCTTTCCGTAGATTGAGCAGCTTGATGAGAAAATAAATTTAATCCCCAGTTTTTTGCACATCTTCGCAGTTCTGACAGTATGAAGTCTTACAGGGTCATAAATTTTCTTTGGATCAAAATTTTCAAAAGGATCGTTGGATATTCCTGCCAAATATACAACGGCATCAAACCCCTCTAAATCGCTCAGTTTAATGTCCCGAGTGTCTTTGTAAATTGTTTTTACCGGATTGGTGGGGCAGAGCAGACAGTCTGTTATAAGGCCGGTATCAAGACCCGTGACATCAAACCCTTCGTTTTTTAGATATGGAAGAAGTACTGTGCCGATATAACTTTCAGAACCCGTAATTAAAACTTTCTTCATTGACATTAATATCACCGGGCAAAGCAGAGATTAAATATAGCATTTACCGCTTACTGTTAAAAGCCCTAATAGTTCTCAGGATTCCTTCCTTGACAGAGGTCTTTGGTGACCAGCCGGTCGCTTTCCTGATTTTAGAAATATCGGCGTAAATTGAGGAAATTTTATCAAGCTGCTTCTTGTCTCCCTGATCAAATTCAATCTTTGTTTTTAAATATACACTGATGATCTTAATAATATTTTTAATTGAAGTTAATTTCCCGGATCCGATGTTATACTCACCACTCACTGAATCAGAATTTAAAAGCGAAACGATAGCCTCCGCAACATCTTCAACATAAATAAAGTCGTTTTCAGCATCAGGATTTCTTATTTCCGGAATCTTGTTGTTAATCAGGCAATCTATCAGGTAAGGGATAAGAGAAGCCTTCTTTTGACCCGGTCCGTAAACATAAAAAATTCTTGTCCAGATAAACTCAATATTATTTTCTTTTGCGATTTCCCTCCCTAGATAATTTAAAGAATTTTTTGATGCCGTGAAAGTATTAAAGGGAAGTGTGCGGTCATTTTCCGAAATTTTTCCCGTTTGTTTACCGTATTCCCAAAGACTTCCCGCGCAAATAATTTTCTTACAGTCGGTTTCAGCCAAAACTTGAAACAAGTTCAGGCCCTGATTTAAATTTTTAATGCTGTTTTTTATTCCATAATCAGGTATACCTTCCCAGGCGAGATGAATTGCGGCATCCGGTTTAAATTCCTTAAGATCCTTTGCCCAGTTCCCTCTGCCGGAGAGGTCTCCTTTTAAAGCCTGAACATACGCTGAATGATTTAACTTTTCCGGGTAACGGGTTAAGACAAGGAGTTTATTTCTTCCGGTATTAAGTTTTTTCAGAATAAACTTTCCAATGAATCCTGTACCTCCCGTGATGAATATTCTCATTTTTTACTATTAAGTCCGCCGAACTTTTTTTCAAACATTTTAAAAGTCTGAGCTTTTGCATCTTTTTCAGAAATATCCGCAGGGTTACCGGTCGGCCAGGGGATATCTAAGTCGGAATCGTTCCACAATATATTGTCATATTTTTCCGGAGCGAATGCTGTATCCATCTTGTATAACAAGTGGCAATTATTCATCAAAGTGCACATACAGGGAGCACAGCCTTTCGGGATATAGATCATATTCTCAAGACTCGCAGAAACTATCAGTTGATCCCATTTACCGAAAGTTGCCGAGTCTTTACGCAGATCTAAAACAGTAAACAGAACTTTTCCCTGGGGGACTCTGATTAATTTAGTTTCTTCGTTTGGTGAATGCTGGAAGTGAAAACCTCTTACAGTCCACTTTTTTTTACTGAATGAATGACTCTCCTGGATCCATTTATTTTGCAATCCCATTTCTTTGAAAATATCCCCGTCGTATGTCCGCATAAAAAATCCTCTGTGGTCTTTAAAAGGCTCAAGTTTGATTTCATAAACGCCTTTAATTTTCAGCTCTTTAAATTTCATCTTGGATGAGTTTATCTTTGAGTGACCATTTTTTCAACAATCTGAAGTAAATTTTGAGTTGGTCTCAGTAGAATAGTTTTGCACAATGCCGCTTCTCCGGCTTCTTTATCCCGCTCATCATCACCGATAAATACTGCCTTTGTTAAGTCAATCAGGTTCTCGCGGCTGGCTTGAAGAAGCATACCGGGTTCAGGTTTACGGCAGCTGCACCCTTCATCCCAACCGTGCGGACAATAATAAATCTTTTCAATCTTGCCGCCGCTTTTTTTTATTTCTCTAAGCATATTTTTGTGAATTAAATCCAAATCTGATTTTGTCATTTTTTTTCTGGCGATCCCGGGCTGGTTTGTGATTATAAATATCTTGTAACCCGATTCGGTTAAGATCCTTATGGCTTCAAGTGAGCCGGGTAGAAAAGTGAATTCGCTCCAGTTTTTTATATAATCTGCTTTCCCGGCTTTTTTATTTATTACCCCATCCCTATCTAAAAATATTACTTTCTTAGTTTTCAAAAAACCTGCAGTAACTTTTACTCTTTTTGGATCGCCTATACTGTAATATTTTTGATCGGTTAAGAACCCTGCTAATTTACCTGACTTAATCAGCTTAGGAAAGATAATATCCTCAAATTTACTATTAGTCTTCGGCAGCAGTTCCAATACTTTTTTGTTGACTATCATATAGCCGATATCAACAGAGTTTAATTTTTTGTAAGTTCTGGTCTTATCATATTTTCGGACGTATCCTTCAGAAATAAACATATTATTCTTTGTTGAATTATCCTTGTTGGAGTAAGCGGTCACTAAAACTTCCGCATTTTTTTCAGCAAAAAGTTTTTCCAGTTTTTTTATGTCAAACGGCAGATAGTTGTCGCAGTAAAGAAGCAGAAAACGGTCTGAGAGAAGTTCGTGGGCATTCAAAATCCTGATACCGCTTTTTATTTCCTCTCCGGAATAATCGTTAAACGAGGTGTAAGAATATTTAATTTTGATTCCGAACCTGCTTCCGTCTCCGAATTTTGCAGGAATCTTCTCTCCTAAATAACCGGTAAGTATAATAATTTCCTTAATTCCGTTTTGTTTAAGAAGACTGATTAAATGCGCAAGAAATGGTTTACCGTTTACCGGGACAAGGGGTTTAGGGTTCTTTAGCGTGAATGGCCGGAGGCGGGTACCTGCTCCTCCCGCTAAAATTACAGCCTGTGTAACTTTTAAAGGAGTTACCTTTTGCGGAGCAAATGGCAAGCTCATACTTATTTTTTCCAAAAGAGATGATTATCCAATCTTTTTTTGCCGAGTAAATATTTAAGTTGCGCAAGCCGGTTTGTCTGTCTTCCGCGGAAATCGGCTTCTGTGAAATTATTTTCCTTAAAGAAATTCACTAATTCCCGGCCGCCTTTGTCCAAATCCCACTCAGGTTTGAAATAATCTTTTAACACAGTAAGAATTTTTTTGAAGGATACTTTATAAGTTCTTGCGTCTTTGCCGTGTTCACCGGTAAAGGTGAGTTTGCTTCCCGGAACTGCGCGTTGCGCCGCTTCTGCCAGATCTTTTACGGTAAAGTTCCCGTTAGGAATCCCGACATTAAATGATTCGTTTGCGATTAATTCCTTGGGCGCCTCAAGACCCGCTATGAAAGCGGCGCAGACATCTTTTATATGAACCACAGGCCTCCAGGGTGTACCGTCACTTTTTATTTCTATTTTTCCTGTGGTGTATGCACAGGCAACAAGATTATTAAAAACAATATCACTTCTTAATTTGGGGCTTGCTCCGAAGACGGTTGAGGGCCTGAAGCAGGCAACAATGAAATTCTCATCACCTAAAAGCTTTAATTCCTGCTCTGCTTTCCATTTTGTTTTGGCGTATGCGGTAATGGCATTCTTTTGACTGTTATCTTCTTCCAACTCCTCGTCGGTTTCGGAAATTCCATACATACTTTGGGATGAGGCATATACAAATCTTTTTACACCGGCTTTTTTGGCAAGTTTTGCAAGTTTTACTGTTGCCTTGTAGTTAATATTTTCTGTAAGGAAGGGATCGAATTCGCCGAGAGGGTCATTCGATAAAGCGGCCAGGTGAATTACGGCATCAATTCCTTTCAGATCTTCTGCAGCTATATCCCGGATATCTTTGGAGATCTGAGTGACCGATTTGCCGTTTTTCTTGCCTGACAATCCGGAAAAGAAATTCGTATCGTACCCCGTAACCCTGTAGCCTTTTTGCAGCAGGATTTCTGTTAAAACAGATCCGATATATCCCTGATTTCCGGTCACCATAACGCGCATTTTTTTCTCTGAGTGAGCAAGGTAATTGAATGATTCTTTAAAATAGAGGGTCATAAGGTGAAGAACTACGGAATGGATTCCTTCAACTAACTCATAAGCACCTTTTTCGGACTTGACCAAAATCTTAGCATCGGACATTTTATTTAATTCTCCTCCGTCAAATCCCGTAACCCCGATGACCGGAACGCCGTAAGTCTTAGCAAGCTTAACTGCATTAAGAACATTAGGTGAATTGCCTGAGGATGATATCGCGATTACCGTGTCTCCCTCCCTTATATAATTCCGTAAAGGACCGGCAAAGATCATTTCGAATCCGACATCATTAGCCCAAGCTGTTATCTCAGATTCGGTGGTGGGAAGTCTGATTGCCTGAAATCTCTTCAGTCCTTTATCGAGGTGTCCGCTGAAGACTGTTTTATTAAAATCGGCAACCCAATGGGTCGCCATAGATAAAGACCCGCCGTTTCCGAAAACATAAATTCTTCCGTCCCTTTCGTAGGTTGCCTGAAGAATATTTATCGCTTTGGCAATTTCCTTTACAGGCAAACCGTTTAACAATTTCCCGCTTTCTTTTATGTAGCTGCTAATAAATTTATCCATAATAAGCGTTTGTGATAATTTCGGCACCTGAGTGTACGAATTTTATGGGAACTTCCTGAAAGCCTTTCAGTCCCAATTCTTTCGCCTTCCGGTACATTTCTTCCTGCAATGAATCTCTCTTATCCGGATCAACAAAAAACATAATGCATCCGCCTCCGCCTGCACCGAGAATCTTACCACCCCAGGCGCCGTTTTTAATTCCGGTATTGTATAAGATATCAAGGCGCTCGTTCGAGATCTTACCCGCCAAAGTCTTTTTAATCATCCAGTTCTCGTGGAGTAGCGCACCCAAGTCTTTAAAATTGCCCTTAATTAATTTTTTCCGGAAATTATCAACAAGTTTTAATAAGGAGTTTAATGATTTTGTATTAGAGACGGTATTATTTTTTTGGTCGGTCAGTATACTTTTTGCGGTTCTGGTAATACCGGTGAAAAAAACCATAATATGTTTTTCCAGATCAATTCTTGTTTTGTAATCAATCAGTAGTGGGTCGACATCAACTGTTTCATCGGAATTAAATTTGAAAGTATTAAACCCTCCGAAACTGGCGGCATATTGGTCCTGCTTTCCAATCGGTTCATTCAGTGCCCCTATTTCGATTTCACAGGCCGCTTCAGCCAGCTCTTTCTTATCCAGTCTTCTGCCTAAATAAGCTGTAAGACCTTTTATAAAAGCAACCGTAAAACTGGAGGATCCGCCCAGGCCGGTGCCGACCTGAAGATGAGAAAAAACTCCGATTTCCATACTGTCTTTGACGCCGAACCTTAAAAGAACTTCCCTCATCCGGTCGTTTTTCAGTTTTGCCGGATCAAGAACTGTCTCATTAACCGAGTAGCGCGCCGTTATACCGTTAAGAAGCGGGGCCGGATTAATTGCTACAAAAACGTATTTGTCGATTGTTGCGGAGATTACTTTTCCGGGAGTTTGTTTATAAAAGTCAGGCAGATCTGTCCCGCCACCTACAAAACTTATCCTCAAAGGAGCCTTCGCAATAATCATAGGGTTGTTTTAATATATTTGCGGACAGAATTCAAGCGAATGATGTTAGCTATTTACATTTTTTATGAGTTAAGTTATATAATTGTTTTCCATTCATTATATGAATAAAAAAACTAAAGGTTTAAGGGTTACTCACGCGCAATCCGTTTACGACGATAAAGAACTCAAAAGGGTAGTCTCCGTAATTAAAGAACACCGGACATTGATGGGACGGGAACTGGATGAATTTGAATCCCGTGTCGCTAAACTATTCGGAAAAAAATACGGAATTATGGTTAATTCCGGATCCTCGGCAAACTTGGTAGCTGTTGAACTCTTAGGTCTTGAACCGGGTTCCGAAGTAATAACTCCCGTTTTAACTTTTTCAACAACAGTTGCTCCGCTTTTAAAAAGAGGTTTGGTCCCGGTTTTTGTAGATGTGAAAGAAGGAACATATCTGATTGATGTCGATAAAATCGAGAAGGCCATTACCAAAAAAACCAAGGCGATGATGATTCCGATAATGTTCGGTAATGTTCCGAATATGGAAAAGCTCGCAAAAATTGCCAGGAAATATAAACTGAAATTTATTGACGATTCCTGCGATGCGCTTGTTTCTCACTATAAAGGAAAGCCGACCGGAGCTTATACGGATATTTCTACCTGCAGTTTTTACGGATCACATATTATTACTGCCGGCGGTGGAGGAGGTATTGTCGTTGTAAATTCTGATGAATACAGGAATGGTGCAAAAATGTTAAGAGGTTGGGGAAGATCCTCATCTCTTTTTAACGAATCCGAAAGTATTGAAAGCCGTTTTTCCAGAAACATTGACGGAATTCCCTATGACGGTAAGTTTATTTTTGACAGCGTCGGTTATAATTTCCTGCCTCTTGAGATAAGTGCAGCTTTCGGAAATGCCCAGCTGGATAAGCTTAAGAGTTTTGTAAAGACCAGAGAGCGGAATTTTAAATTCTTAAAGAAATTTTTTGACAAATATTCCGAATATTTTATAACGCCTGTAATAGAAGAAGATGCTCAGCCCCAATGGCAGGTTTTCGCGGTAACGATCAGACAAAGTGCGCCTTTTACCCGGCTAGAGTTTGTAAAATATCTGGAAGAAAATAATGTTCAGACAAGACCGTTGGCAACGGGAAATATATTAAGACAGCCGGGATTTAAGAATATTCCTCACCGTGATAGTGCTAAAGAATATCCTTTCACCGATGCCGTAATGGAAGGTGGATTTATGGTCGGGGTGCATCAGGGTTTAACTCCGGCACATCTTGCAAGACTTAAGGAGGTTGTAGAATCCTTCTTTAAATCCAGAAAAAATTCTTGAAGGTTTGCGCGCTTGAATAAATTGTAATCTGTGAAACGTTAGGCTACTATACTTTTAATGAAAAACCGCGGGCATCTCGCAATTTCCGATATTAAAATTTCCAAAAAAGCTAAGAGATATGTGCTTGATGTATTAAATAAGAACCGCCTTTCTTACGGCGACTACACAAAAAAATTTGAAAGTCTTCTTGCCAAATCACACGGACGGAAGTTTGCGATGGTTATCAATAGCGGTACGAGTGGTCTGCAGGTCGCACTTCACGCCCTTAAAGAACTTAATAACTGGAAGGATGGAGATGAGGTATTAGTTCCGGCGATAACTTTTATCGCAACTTCCAATGTGGTGATCCAAAATAATCTGAAGCCGGTTTTTGTTGATGTGGAACCCGATTACTATTGCATCGACCCTAAAAAAATTGAAGAAAAGATTACATCTAAAACCCGGGCAATTATGCCGGTACATTTATTCGGACAAAGCGCCGATATGGAAGCAATTATGAAAATTGCAAAGAAACATAAACTTAAAGTTTTAGAAGATGCCTGTGAAACAATGTTTGTTTCATATAAGGGTAAGCCCGTCGGATCGATGGGGGATATCTCGGTATTCTCAACTTACATTGCCCATATTGTAGTGACGGGTGTGGGAGGAGTAGTGATGACAGATGATGAGGAGGTAGCGACGGTTATTAAAAGTCTGATGTTTCACGGCCGGGATAATATCTATCTGACAATGGACGATGATGATACCTCAAACAAATCAAAGCTTAAGGATCTTATTGAAAGAAGATTTCAGTTCATTCACATCGGATATTCTTACAGAAATACCGAGATGGAATCAGCCCTCGGGTTGGCAGAGGCCGAAAGAAAAGATGAAATTATTTTGCAGAGGCAGAAAATCGGCAGGAAGATGACGAATGCTCTGTCAATTTATTCTGAATTTTTTCAACTGCCGGAATTAAGACAAGGAGCGGAACATATTTATATGCTTTATCCGGTCGTTATTATGGATAAAAGAATCGAAAGGGATGATCTGCTTCTGTTTCTTGAGGAGCAGGGGATCGAGACAAGACTTTTCTTCCCGCTTTTAACACAGCCGATTTATAAAAAGATATTCGGCAACATTGAAAGCCAGTTTCCGGTAGCTAAAAGACTGGTTAAGGACGGCTTTATCATTGGCTGTCATCCGTACCTTAAAGAAAAGGACATTAAATTTCTTGTTAACTGCTTCAGTAGTTATCTTAAGACCCGCGGGTTAATCTCAAAATGACGGATTTTTGGACGGGAAAAAAAGTTCTGGTTGCAGGCGGGACCGGTTTTATCGGTTCCTCGGTCTGCGGACAGCTTCTGAAAAGAGGGGCCCGTGTGACAGCTACACATTTGTCGGATAATTTATCCAAGGTAAGTGATATTCAAAAGGAGATAGAATTAACTCAAGTTGATCTGACATCGTTTGAAACCGCAAAAAAAGCCGCAAAAGATAAAGATATAGTGCTGAATTTGGCTTCTAGAGTGGCCGGTATTCAATTTAATATCAATCATCCCGCAACGATGTTTTTGGATAATATTCAAATAGCGAAAAACTTGATGCAGGCTTCGCTTGAAGGCGGAGTTGAGCGGTTTTTGGTGGTAAGTTCCGCTTGTGTCTATCCCAGGCATTGTTCAATTCCTACGCCTGAAACGGAAGGGTTTTTGGAGGATCCTGAGCCTACCAATTTGGGTTACGGTTGGGCGAAGAGAGTGGCGGAGCTTATGGGACGGTTTTACGAGAAGGAATACGGGATGAAAGTGGGAATTGCCAGACCATATAACGCTTACGGTCCGAAAGACGATTTTGATCCGGAAACATCTCACGTTATACCGGGGATTATCAGGCGGGTGTTTGAGGGTGAAAACCCTCTTACGGTTTGGGGCAGCGGCACTCAAACAAGATCATTCTTATATGTTGAGGATTTTGCCAGGGGACTGATTGAAGTAATAGAAAAGTACCCTGAGGCCGATCCTATTAATATCGGTACAGAGGAGGAAATATCGATTGGGGATTTGGCTAAAATGATTGTAAGAATTTCCGGAAAAAGTATTAATATTGAATTTGATAAGTCAAAACCCGACGGTCAACCGAGACGTAATTGTGATACAGTAAAAGCGAAGAAACTTATCGGATTTAAAGCAGAATTTGGTTTGGAAGAGGGTTTGGAAAAAACAATAGATTGGTACAGGAATAATCTCAATTCCCGCCCTTAAGAACCTCAAGATAAATTTTAAGATTTTTTACCTGTTCCTCTATAGTGCAGAGATCTTTTTTGTTTCCGAAGAAAGATTCAACTTCGCGGTAGATCCCGGGTTTAAAATCCTGGTCAAGTTTATCTTCAAGAGCGACATCTTCAACAGCAAACGTACCGCTATTTTGAACTTGGAGTGATTCTAAAGGTTTAAAAAATAATTTATGATTCTTAGTCATAATCTCAATGGCCCATCTGCCCGGTGACTTCCAATTTGCGTGATATGAAAAAAGTGAACCCTGATCTGTTATACCGGAACCGACAAATATTGCGCCTGCAGGATGCCAGGGGAGAGAGCCTGTTGTTTTGCAGACCATTTTTTTAGGGTTACCGGCAAGAAAAAAGGCCATATCCAAAACGTGAGTTGAATTTTGCATAAACCAATTTTCTTTTACTCCGGGCGCCCTCACTAAAGGAACTATTTTGTGAACTGCCTCGGTAAAATCAAAATGCATTGATAAAACTCCGCCATCCTTTTTTATTATTTCTTTCGCCCTTAATACTGAAGCATAAAATCTTCTGTTATAACCGACATAAATCTTAGCCGCTTTCTTTTTAGACAGCCTGCCGACTTTTCTGATATCCTCAAAATCCAACCCCCCGGGTTTTTCTACAAGGATTTTCTTTACTCCGCTATTCAGTAATTTTATAGTAGCTGATCCGAGCTGCTCTTCGCTTATTGCGACAATAGCTGTTTTGGGAACGAAGTTCGTCTCTTTTAAAAATTTATCCAAACCTCCGGTAAATACCTCTGCTCCGGTTTGGTTTTTAAATTCAGCAGCAGATTTATCTCCGCGCCCGACCGCAATAAAATCAATTTTTTGGGCTTTAAGAACTTTTGCAAATTCTGTTCCCATATATCCGGCTCCGACCAGTAAAATCTTATTATTCATTTTAGGTAAAAGGGTAGTAATCGTATTTTTTCCGTGAATTTGAATTCAGAAATTCTAAAAGAGAATCAAGTAATTTCAAATGCACTTTTTTCGATTCCTCAAAAGAGGGCAAACCGCAATTTCCTTTGGTTAAAATCTCTTCAGTTACCTTGTTAGTCATATCGCTTTGAAATAAGAGGCTCTCTTCAGAAGCCCTCATATTCCAATCAGGAGATTTGCTGATCCAGGTCTCGCGGGTTGTTTCATTTGCTATTGCAACTATGTCGTCACTAATAATTTGAGCCAAAATCGGTGCATTTCCGGTTTGAAAGTCGGAAAAAAGTCCCTGGCTTCCGTTTTTGAAAGAAACTTTCAGTGATCCTGTCAGTTCCAAAAATCCTTTTCGTTTACTCGGAATTATTTTTTTCTCCAGTGCTGACGTATCAACTATAAAATCATAGTTATTGTTTAGATATGCCATATGATCTATAAAATGAATAGCCTGGGTTGCAATGCCGAATTTTGTCCCGGTCAGAAGATAAACAATTCTTTTGCCGGAGAAGAAGCTTTTTAAACCCCTATAAAAGGGAGTGACCCTCATACTGCAATTTACCCAGGCTTTAATTTTTTTATCTTTGAGTAATTTAGAAATGAAAGTGTAGTCGGATTTTTTTTGAAATAAGAGTTTCTCAAAAATAATATTTTTTACCTGAGTCTTCTTCA
>CAYOSW010000018.1:0-21813 GCA_964406775.1 uncultured Gammaproteobacteria bacterium | reverse complement strand
ACCGTCTGTAAAATGTTGTTGTCCAGGTGCATCCTCTCCTTCAGCATTTTTTCCTGGTGGGGCGGAAGGAGTCCATCCGTTTGCAAAAGCCTCTTTAATGATTCCTAAGACACTAGATTCGGGTGGAACTTGGTTTATATCATATGCCTGATCAGCAGTCCTTACCTGATTAACTAAAGTACGGGAGTTTGAATTAAATGATGTAGCAAAATCCACGTCAGGATTTGATGTTGCAGCGCCTGCTGAATAATAATTCCAGAGCCTCATTATTTCATTAGGGTTAGGAGTGTTAGAGTTTAATTCTTGTATCGGATTATCGACAATTTTTCTAGTATTTGCGCCATTCTTCATGTTCTGCATCTCCCATTGATTAGAGGAGTTTAAATTAGCCAGCCAATTATTAGAGTCTTTATCACTTTGAGTGATACTGAAAAGTCCGCCTTTATAAAAGCTGTAAACCGTTGTTCCGCCCAGGCTATTAGGCATACTAAGAATGGTTATCCCGAGCTGGGTAATACTTTGAACTTGCATATTAGTCCGGTTGTCGTAATTTGAATAAAGTCCGTTGGCAAGAATCTGGGTCTGACTTAATACTTCACCTTCACTGCTGATTTCCTGTAAAATTCCACTTCCGTTAGGCTGTATATTAAGGGTTAAAAAAGTATTGGGGGTTTTTCCGGGCAAAGTTACCGACATCGGGGGATCGTGAGCTTCGTAAGAGGCTGCAGTAGGCCAGGATTTTGAGGCGATTAAAGACCCGTCCGGGTTGCGGAAGAATTGAAGAACAGGACCCTCGGTAGTTTGTGTTATTTGAATTGAAACTCCATCCTGCTGAGTGGTAACAGTAGTTGTTCCATTATGAAGAAATGCTACCCCGCTTATGGCATCTCCTCCAGCAAAAATCTGAGAGCTGGTTGGATTTGCGCTTGCATCGAAGCTTGTCTGCTGGGTACTTCCGTCTCGGTTGTTATTTATAATTAGGCTATTATTGGCGCTTGAGGTAATAGTCGTAGACGAGTTTATTTCACCCCCGCCTGAGGCTGTCCCGGATTGCTCCTGAGCTGTTACGGAAAGATTCAGAAAATCAGCGATTTTTTGGTAAATGTAAGTCAGTGCAGAAGGCTTTGAAGGGTAAAAAGTGTTTTTCCAGATTCCGAAATCCAATAAATTGACTATCCCGTCATTATTAAAATCTGATCTCCGCGGGTTGTTTGCTGCATTAAATTCTACCTCCCAAACCGAGAGGTCGAATTGGTTAACCAAATCGTCACAATTTGCATCTCCCTTAGACTTTAGACTGCAGGTTGCAGACGTCCCAAAAGGCATAAATTGGGAAAGCTTAGGCTGGAAATCCTTAACAACCTTCTTTTTAACGGAAGGTGAGATTTCCTGAGCAAACAGGGTGGCAGGAGTGATAAAAAGTATAATTACCACACACAAAAACAGTCCAAGCTTGATCCGCATGGCAGTAGAACCATCTTATTATTAAACGGAAGAGAGTACAAGATCACAAATGGTGTAAAATTGCCTGAATGAACAGGCACATAGCGACAATTACGGAATCTGAATATGATCAGCTGATTTCAGGCACACGGAAATACCTTCTTAAATTTTTTAAAAAAAAGCCGGACTTTATCGGCAAGCTGTCTTTGGGGGACACTGTTTTCTTTAAAAAAGAAAAAGGGGAGATAGCGGGACAGTTTGAGATTGGAAAATTAATAATTATTGAAAATCCTGACGGGGAGGAATGGGAATTGGTTGAAAAGTATGAAAACGGTTTAACTAGGGAAAAATACCTAGATTGGATCGTAACGTTCAGGTTCTTATTGTTTCTTAAAATTGATAAACTCGAACAACTTATTACCTCGCCTGTCGAAACTAATAAACGAAGTAAAAAAGAGTGGGAAGTGTTGGAAATTTAGGGACTTTTTCTGTTTAATTTTTCGTGAACCCAGCTTATTCCACCGGCTCCTATTCCGGCCCAAACGGCACCCGGAACTCCGGCAATCAGTCCTCCGGCAACCGCTCCGATAATCAGCCACTTAAAAGCCTTCTTTTCGGGAGTGGAGTCTTGTTTTTGATATGCGTACTCAGGACTTAAAGCCATAGCAGTATTTTACCAAACAGAAGCAATTAAACCCAATTTTGGGATTTTTGAGGTATTAAATTTATATTCTATCACTTAAGACCTTTAAATTGGATCATTGTAAAAACTTTACTTCTGTACTAAAGTTTTTGATTGTCGTGCGCAAATACTTCGTAATCGACTTTGATTCGACATTTGTATCAGTTGAAGGACTGGACTTACTCGCCGAAATTTCCCTGAAAGAAAATCCTCAAAAAGATTCAATTCTCCAAAAAATTAAAGATATTACCAAAGAGGGAATGATCGGCCGGATTGGCTTCCGGGAAAGTTTGGAAAAGCGTTTAAAGTTGATTGATTTCGGGATGAAGGAGATAGGAGAGACCGTAAAAATCCTTAAAAAGAAAATCAGCCCTTCCGTTTTACGCAACAAAAAGTTTTTCAAACAAAATAAAGAGAGTATATACATAGTTTCAGGGGGATTTGAGGAATTAATTTTGCCTGTCGTGGAGGAGTTTGGTATTAAATCTGAACACATTTTAGCCAACAGATTTTTACAGGATAAAAAAGGAAGAATAACGGGATTTGATCTGGACAGACTAACCAGTGAAGCGCAGGGCAAAGCATCTGCTGTTGGGTCCCTCGGTCTGGACGGCGAGATTATTGTGGTAGGCGACGGATTTACGGATCTTGAGATTAAAAGGCTCGGGAAAGCGCAGAAGTTTGTGGCTTTTGTTGAGAATATATACCGCGAATCGATAGCAAAAGAAGCCGATTTTGTGGCGCGCGATTTTGATGAGTTCCTCTTTATGGAAAAAATCCCCTCTGGAATTTCCTATCCTAAGTCCCGGATGAAAGTTCTGCTTCTGGAAAATATTGAGAGTGCTGCGGCAGAAAATTTTATTAAGGAGGGGTATCAGGTAGAGACTTTAAAGTCCGCCCTGTCCGAGGAAGACCTTATTGCCCGGATAAAAGATGTCTCGGTCCTCGGGATCAGGAGTAAAACAAAGGTTACTAAAAATGTACTCGAAAATGCGGGAAAACTTAAGTGTATAGGCGCTTTCTCTATAGGTACAGACCAGATAGATTTACAGTCCGGTGCCGAAAATGGAGTTTGTGTTTTTAATGCGCCGTTTCAAAATACTAGGTCCGTCGTAGAACTGGCAATAGGGGAAATGATTATGCTGATGCGTGGAGTTTTTGATAAGTCTAATAAGGCTCACTCCGGTGTTTGGGATAAATCAGCGAAAGGCTCAAATGAAATACGGGGGAAGATTTTGGGGATTATCGGCTACGGAAATATCGGTTCACAACTGTCGGTGCTTGCTGAATCGCTCGGTATGGAAGTAATTTTTTATGATAAAGCGGAAAAACTGGCACTCGGGAATGCCAAAAAAGCGCTCTCGATGGAGGAAGTATTTAAAAAGGCCGATGTAGTTTCACTTCACGTCTCGGGAGACAAGAAAAGCAATACGAACTTGATCACTGAAAAGCATTTTTCGCTTATGAAAGACGGGTCAGTATTTTTAAATCTGGCCCGGGGTTTTATTGTTGATGTAAAAGCCCTTGCAAAATATATCGAGAATGGGAAGTTAAGGGGGGCGGGTGTTGATGTTTTCCCGGAGGAGCCGAAAGGTAAAGACGATCCATTGATTACGGAACTTGCGGGTCTGCCCAACGTTATCCTTACTCCTCACATTGCGGGATCGACTGAAGAAGCGCAAAGAAATATTGCCAAATTTGTTTCCGGAAAGCTGATAGATTTTATGAATTCAGGAAATACCTATTTATCGGTTAATTTTCCGAACATAAATCTGCCTCAACAGGGTAAAGGACACAGATTATTACATCTTCATAAAAATATTCCGGGGGTTTTATCCTCCATAAATAAGATTTTGGCAGATAACAATATAAATGTTTTAGGTCAGTATCTAAAAACGGAAGAAGGGGTGGGGTATGTCATTACCGATGTGAACAAGACATACGATAAGTCAGTCGTCAGCCAGCTGAAGAATATTGAAGGGACGATCAAGTTAAGAATTCTTTATTAACCTATAGTTGAAACGGAGTTTTGAATTTAATACAATTCCTGAATGGAAATTCAAAGAAAAGATTATCCTCAGGCGGGTTTTGAGGTTTATGGAACAGGGGAAATAGGCGATAAGGCCCGACAGCTCCTGGCAAAAACCCCAATATTAAGAGGCGTGGGATTTCATACTCCCCGCAGAGTAGTTTTGGCTCAGGATTTTTTTGATCCGTTTTTTCAGGCAAATTCAATCGGCAGAGATGTGACGGATGCGGGTGTAGGAGTTGAGGCGGAAAGAAGGATTGCCTCAGGAGTTTTCCCGGATCACTTAAGACCGCTTTTAGGTTCACTGGCAGTCAGATTCGGAGATGTCCCGGTTATGGTCAGGTCTTCCGCGGTTGGTGATTCAAGGGGAACAGGAGTCTACAGATCGGAAGTTTCCGACCCGAATCCAGGAAGTTTTGAAGCATCGGTCAAAAATGTATTAGCAAGCTATGTTTCGGAATCCGCTTCAGAGTGGAGAAGAAGGTCAGGAGCCGGAGAGGGAATGGCAGTGATGATTGAGCCAATGGCGGGACAGTTATTTGAGGACGAATATATGCGCGATGTAAGATATTTTGCTCCGGCTATTTCGGGATATGGTTATACTTCAACGGCAAGAGGGGGATCTTATCTGTATGTTGTTCCGGGGTTTGGATCAGGTGTGGAGAGAAGAGATGGGGACCGGATTACTGCGCGCGAATTGGACCGGTATGAAGACGATATAGAGGAGTTATTTATGGGCAGATTTGATAATAAGGCGGTTGCCACACTTCAAGCAGGCAGGGGTTTTTCATATCTATATCCCTCAGGGCAAGCCTACAAGTTTCCGGATAAGTATATAGACAGGGGTAGTATTGAAGATGCACAGGTTGTCAGAAGAGGAGTTTTCGGCAGGGATCTTCAGTTGGGATCCCGTACTTTTGAAATGATAGATAGACTGGAAGGGTTATTAGGCAGGCCTCAATATTTCGAATGGGCGCTGACAACAGAAGGTTCCGTTAAAAACTGGATGCTCCAGATCAGCGATGCGGATTTCAGCCGGGATTTTTATGATTTCTCCGACTTCGGGACTCCATTACTTGAAGCAAATATGATAGTCGGATCGGGCGTCCGTGATTGCTCTAAGCTGGCCACGATATTTAACCAGAGCGACCTGGATAATTTATACAGATTTAATCAGGCAAATTCCGGCTATATTTTGCTCTTTGCAAAGGGTTTAATCAGACCTGACCTCAGGTTTATGGGGGATAGGTTGATGGAATTTAAGCATTACAGTAATGCTTCGGTACTCATAGAAAGAAGTATCCACTCATTTACGGGAGCCCATACGGGCACTCCGGTGTCGCATTTGGGCGGGCAGATAGAGGCTGCCGGAATGTTTTTTGGGGTTGTTAACGAGCGTGGGGAAGTACCTTTTGACTACCGAACACTGATGGATTCAGGGAATGAGATGGGTTTATCCGTTTATCCTAATCCGGAAATGAAAGTTGTTGCCAACCCGATGCAGGACAGAATGGTAATCTATAAATAAAATCCCATAGTCTGTAAAACCTATGACCTTGCAAGCTAAGCTTATAGTTACTGAGTTTTTATGGAGCGGGGGAAGTTGACCTATTTACAAATTTCTCCAAAAGATTTAAAAATATCCCGCCCTAAAAAATGAAAAAAACTTTTTTTACCGTCGGGCCGACACAAATTTACCCAACTGTCCCTTCCCATATTCAATCAGCCGTGAAAAATGATATATTATCGCTCAGTCACCGGGGCGAAGAATTCAGGCAATTATACAAAGAGACGGTAGAGAACCTGAAGAAACTGCTGAATATTCCGGAAACTCACGAAATTGTCTTCCTCTCCTCTGCCCTAGAAGCTATGGAGCGCGTAAATATGGCGATGTCGCACAATAAAACGTTCCATATAATTAGCGGGTTTTTCGGAAAAAACTGGGAAGGTATCGCCAGAGACTTAGGTAAGTCCCCCGAAAATTTCAAATTTTTTGATTGGGACAATAAACGGGTGTCGGATATTCCGTTTGAAAAAATAAAAATCCCACAGAACTCGGAGCTGGTTTGTATAACCCAAAACGACACTTCGGTCGGATTTGAGATCCCGATGGAAAAAATTTATGCTCTAAGGAAAAGATACCCGAAAAAATTATTTGCTCTGGATGTTGTTTCGGCAGTCCCTTATGTTGATATTGAGTACAAAAATCTTGATGCTGTTTTCTTCTCTGTACAAAAAGGTTTCGGTCTCCCCGCCGGACTTTGTGTTCTGGTTTTGAGCCCGGAAGCCATAAAACAGGCTCAAAAGTTATCCAAACTGAAGGGTTATTCAACCGGATCTCATCATAGTTTGGCTAAACTCATTGATAACACCAGGAAATTCCAGACAGCTGAGACACCAAATGTACTCGGAATCTATCTTTTAGGTGCTGTGGTTAAGGATTTTTTGAAAATCGGCATAAAAAAGATCCGAAAATTAACCGATGAAAAATCCGAGATGATGTATAGTTTTTTCTCTAAGCCCGAATACTATAGTGCTTTTGTTAATCTTCGGGAATTTCAATCAAAAACCACTCCGGTTTTTGAAATCAAAGGAGGAAGTGACCGTTTAAGAAAATTTGCAGCCGATTTTGGCCTAATTTTGGGCGCCGGCTATAACGACCTCAAAAATGAACATATCAGGCTCGCTAACTTCCCTTCCCAATCTGTTGAGGATGTAAAAAAACTCCTTAAGCTTCTGAAAAGATATTAAACTTGACGAAATATGCGCATTGTGTTAAAAACCGAACATTATGTCAGTTCCGGAACGCAGAAATGGTAAACCGAGCGTAACAGAATATACAGTATCTCCTGTTAGGGCTGAGATTGCTCACAGATGGCTTAAAGTAACCCGCAAAGCTTCAGAATCAGCAACAATGTCAGGAAGTGTGGAACTAAAACTTCCTTTAGGCCACACACACCACGAAGACGGTGGACCGCTTCATATTATTTCAGGAGCTCTGGAGTACCAGCCGGGAGGCAAATATGAAATTTCAGCATATATGGTGGACGGTTCCTGCGATGAAATGCGTCAGGGTGCTTTGGGGGCTGTTCTGGGATTAGGAGGCGGAAGGGTTAGAGTGTTGGATGCGGACAGGAGGAGGAGAACTTGGGATAGCGGTTTGCCGGGAATAGACGCGGTTGCCAGAAATTTAAGAACCAGACTGACGGGTGACTACGAGTTGGCCGGACCGGACAAAGACGAGGTATTTATAACCTCAGGAGATTTGTTTACGGATGCGGAACCCTTGGTGGTCCGATCGGTTGAGTCGCAGGATGGGCAGAGTGCTTATGCATTGGAGTTAAAAAGAGGGATCGAAGAGGATCCGGCGGAATTTGCAAAACGGTTTAACGCAAGCGGCCGTGTACTCCAAGAACTGGTGAGGGCTGTTTATGATGAAAAAAGACGTCCCTCCCCTGCGGAAATCCTGGAGCTTGGTCCCGAGGAAGGGACTGAAGAAGGTGTTAAAAGACTGGAGCAGCAGCTGGAAATTTCCAGAAGGCAGATGGCTGCGATGGGTTTTATTGATGGCGGAGATGAGGAAGATATCAGGCGGGAAATAATAATGTCCAGGGAGGCAATCCCGAATGTAACTTTTGCCGATATCGGAGGCCAGGAGAGAGCTAAGACTGAACTTGAAGATGTAGTTCTTGGAACTAAAGACCCTGAAGCTTTCAGATCGCAAGGTACGTATCCGCCAAAAGGGGTTTTGCTTTACGGACCTAAGGGGACCGGAAAAACTCTTTTAGCCAGAGCTGTTGCCAGGGCGGCCGAGGCCACTTTCTTTAATGTGGATATTGCGTCTATGGTTCACGGACTACTGGGCAAGAGCGAGAAATATATGCAGGAGCTTTTCAGGCAAGCCAGGGCCGAAGCCCCATCTATTATTTTCTTTGATGAGCTTGATTCGATAGCCCGTTCCAGATCAGCTTCTGACCGTTTCTCCAGTAATTTAGTAACGATTCTGTTAACCAATATGGACGGACTGAAAGACAGCGATGACGGAGTTACGGTAATTGGCGCTACAAACTTCCTGCAATTGATTGACGACGCTCTCTTAAGGCCTAAAAGATTCGGAGTCCGGATTCCCGTTGAACTGCCGAATTTACAGGCCAGAACAGATATTCTGGATATTAAAGTAAGGGAGGCTCTGGGCCGTTCCGGAAAACCTTTTGATCAATTATTTGATTCCGGTTTTTCTACTGCTGAAATTGCGAAGCTGACCGATAAATACAGCGGAGCTGACCTAGAAGAACTTGTCAGGCTTTCGCTTCTTACCCGGGTTAGATCCATCGCTCGGGGTGAAACACCTGAGTTAATTACTACAGCAACAATGCTTGCCAGATCAAGAGATTATGATCAGGTAAGACAGGATATGAATAAGCGTAACCAAATGGGATTTACTGCTGAGATGAGCAGGCGCGATGCTTCAAGAGCGGACCAATAAATATTCTCTAGCGGCCTTTGCCAGGATTCATTTTCTTCATCGTTTCAAATGTTTCCCTGATAACATCTAAAGATCTGGCATTTTTTGGTGTCCGCAATTCCCAGGAAGAAAGTCCTGTTTTATTTCTAGCTCCAACTTGATTGAACCCGCCGTGTTTTTCAGTAACTTCGCTTGCCGCCAGATTAAAAACGGATAGAGTCACAGGATCTTCGGAATATAGAGAAACCATCATTCCTTTGCCGTTTTCCGGCTCCGGAGGGATTATGCCGATTAAACCGTCGGGTAAAGAATCCAGTTTGCGCTTTTCCCGTATGGAATTAATAATTTCCTCTTCCGCCAGAGTTTCCGCTTCGGCCAGTTCTTCCGGTCCGGAAGAATCCCCCACCATTCCTTTAATGCGCAGGGCTCTTTGTTTCTCAGCTGTTTGAATTGCAGTTTCCTGAAGTCTTAAAAAACTTTCATAATCTTGGGGTATCTCAACAGGTTGCCCTTCCGATTCGTTTTCCTGAGCCATATTTTAGGATTATATCGTATATTTGTTTAATCCGCTGGTCTAAAATAACTCTTTCTGATAGAATTACTGAGCCTGGAGAGGTGTCCGAGCGGTTTATGGAAATAGTCTTGAAAACTATCGTAGGTGCAAGCCTACCGTGAGTTCGAATCTCACCCTCTCCGCAGATTTGAAATTCTTGCGCCTTCTGTAAATTATTCCAGTACCATCTCATCGACAGCTGCGCCCGGGATCATCATCGGGAAAACATTATCTTTTTTACCCACAGCAACTTCAAGCAGGTATGATCCGCGGGAAGTCAGCATTCTATCCAGAGCTAGAGATAGATCCGATCTTGAGTCAACCCTTGATCCTTCAATTCCGTAAGCTGCAGCAAGAATCGGAAAGTTTGGATTATCTAAAGCTACTTCCGACAATCTCCCTCCAAAAAACCTGTCTTGCCATTGTCTGACCATTCCTAAATGAGAATTATTCAAAACGATCATTTTTATGTCTAATCCTTCCTGATGAAGAGTCTGCATTTCTTGTGAGTTCATTTGGAAAGAACCATCACCGGCAACCATTACTACCGTTCTTTCGGGTGCAGCTATTTTAGCGCCAATAGCCGCAGGTAATGCAAAGCCCATTGTGCCCATTCCTCCGGAGCTAATAAAACTTCGAGGCCTGCCGCTTAACGCGTATCTTTGTGCAACCACCATCTGATGTTGCCCGACATCTGGAACAATAATTGCTTCACCTGAAGTCATCTTTGAAAGGGAATATATGACTTCGTCCATAGTCAGATCGGTGTTCCCAGGCGAGAGTGCTTTTGAGGTAACAACTCTTTCTTCTTCAGCATCATATTGTCTAAATCTTGAAAGCCAATCATAGTGATCTCCTTGGTCAATCCTTCCCAAAAGTGCCGTTAAGGCAGTTCTGGCATCCAGATTAATAGATGTGTCGATATTCACGCCATTGGATTTTGCCAAATCCAATTGAGCGGGAGAAATATCAATATGGCCAATCCAGGCATTTCTTGCATAATCATTTACCCTTCCAACAACTCGGTCATCGAGTCTTGCCCCCACAACAAGTAACGCGTCGGCAGAATTTGTTAATGTGTTAGCACCTAACCTTCCGTGCATTCCGACCATTCCCACAAAATTCGGATGAGTATCAGGTATAGTCGATAGTCCATGGAGGGTGCTGGCAACGGGGATACCCGATTTTTCCGCAAGGGCAATTAATCCTCTCTCTGCGTTTGAGATCTGCACACCCTGGCCTATCAATATCATCGGTCTTTGTGCTTCATTTAAAATTTTTGCGGAATGCTGTAGTTGAGCCAATCTAAACTGGTCAAGAACCGGAGGTTGTGTTACAAATCTTTCCGCAGAAGGATAATCACGCTCGTCAACCTGTATGTCTCTGGGTAAATCTATAAATACAGGTCCTGGACGGCCGCTTGTTGCTATATCAAACGCCCGATCCATAATTTGGCGGATATTATCCCCGGGCTGGAGTTGATAAGACCACTTTGTTACCGGTTTTGCCATATCAACAATCGGAGCTTCCTGAAATGCTTGGGTTCCTATCTTAGGTGTTGCTACTTGACCGGCTATAACAATCATCGGGGTTGAGTCCATCAAGGCATCGGCTATTCCTGTAAGGGTATTAGTTGCGCCTGGTCCGGAGGTTACTAAAACTACACCCGGTTCGCCGGACGCCCTTGCGTAACCTTCAGCCATATGAGTGGCGCCCTGCTCATGTCTGGGCAAGACACTTGTTAATTGCCCTCTTTGTTTAAAGCGATATAAGGCATCGAAAGTGGGCATTACTGCTCCGCCAGGGTATCCAAAAATAACGCGTACGTCGTGATCAACTAGAGATTGCATCATTGCTTCCCCCCCGGTCATTACTGATCTTTCAGCCGTAACGGTGGTAACTACTGAAGTCATTGTTGTTCTTGTCCTTGTTTCAACTGTCATAATTTAGTTCAAAAAAAACCTCCCGTGTGGGAGGCTTGTATTCCTTAATTTTTAAGTTCTACTTAAAAACGCCTCCTCAGATCGTGCCCTGTAATCGGGCTGACGATAATAATGCTAAGGATGACGACTTCAGAAAAATTTCTCATTTTTATAATCCTACAATAATTTAATCTTTATGTCCAGAGTCTACCGCATCCTTTTGCCGGCAGTTATATCCAGGGCTCTCCGGACTGCTCCCTGTTCGGCAGAAACAGAGTTATATTGGGCAGTTAATTCCGCTAATCTCTGCTCATCCCGTTCTCCTTTTTTCTTAGCTTTTTCTTCCTCCATTTGGCGTTGAATACTTCTTAATTCTTTTCTTCTATCCCGGTGCTCGGATTTTAATCCATCGATTTTTTCAGGAGCCCTGGAATTTACATCAAAGAAACCTCTTCTTCGGAAGACCCTCTCCTGGTGTGTTCTGATATGTGCTTTGGCTTCTATAGATTTAGGCATAATTGCTTGGGTCCTTACGTTTGGGGTAAAGAATTATTAGAGTTTGGAGGCGGCGAGGGCGCGCTCAGGAGCAGGTGATACTAACGGTATGGGGTGGTGACCGTTTGTTCCGTTGTTGCTGTGGCCGTTTGTATTATGACCATTTGTGCCGTGCCCGTTCGTGCTGTTTGTGTGAATTTTATCAACGACTAAAGGAACTGAACTGATAATAAATTGTCTGGTTGAGGCTTCGGTTCTTTGTTGTATTAATGCCATCGCCCGGTCTATTGTAAATCTTGCCTGTTCAGGAGAAATATGGTCAGGTAATTTTTCGGGATGTTTCATTTCCTGAGTCAGGTCGTGCAGCCGTACCCCTGCTTCGATAAATCCATCTTGGACATTAGTCGGCCAGGACAATGCAGGTTCTGCTTGTTGTGTTTGTGCTTCCTCAGTAACAGCAGGGTGATTTCCTGCACGTTTGTCCGGATTTTTCCGGTCACGTTTAGGTGCCCAATCCCACATATCATCAATAGCGTACATACCTTCTAAACTCATTTTTTTATTCCTTTCTTTTTATGTTTTTAGACATAAAAAAACCTCCCTTTGGGGGAGGCTTGATATTCCTTCTTTTTAAGTTTTACTTAAAAAGGCCTCCCGGTTTAGTCCACAAGGACTACGACCTGAAGGAGGCTGACGACTAAGTTGTTTAATTTCGCAAAAGATTTATTCATTTCTGTTTAGGGCATTCAATTCAATGCTTGTAGTAAAATATAACAACTGCAAAAACAAATGTCAATATGAGCAGATACGTTATTTTAAACAAACCAAAGGGTGTAATAACCACAACCAGCGATGAGTTAGGTCGAACGACTGTTTTGGATTTAATCCGCAGTAAAGAAAAAATATTTCCTGTCGGAAGACTCGATGAAAATACTTCGGGGTTATTAATACTTACCGATGACGGACAATTTTCCAACACGCTAACCCACCCTTCTCATAATGTCGGTAAGACTTACAGGCTGACAATCAGAGGATTTTTGCCTAAACCCGTTATAAAAAAATTCGAAAAAGGAATAAAACTTCAGGACGGTTTAACAAGACCGGCAATGGTTGAATTAATCGAAAGAGGAAATAATACTGAAGTTTTTGAACTGACGATTTTTGAGGGGAGAAACAGGCAAATCAGGAGGATGTGCGGAGCTCTAAAACTCGAACTCCTTGATCTTAAAAGAGTAGCTATAGGAGCGCTAAGAGATGATTCTCTCGGGGAGGGGAAATACCGCGAGATGACAAAAAACGAAGTAGAGTCCTTGGTACACCCTATTGACAAATAAACTAAGAGGTCTATACTTAGTGTATATAAAACACTATGGTAGTAACTGTAAATGTATTAATATTTTCTATCCGCGAAGATCTACTCCAAGTATTACTGGTTAAAAGAGCCAAAGATCCTTTTGCCAATACCTGGTCTTTACCGGGCGGAGTAATAGAGCAAAAAGAGTCACTCGATGAAGCTGCGGAGAGGTTGTTATTCGAAAAAACAGGCGTAAAAAATATTTACCTGGAACAGCTATACACTTTCGGTGATCCGAAACGGGACCCGAGAGAGCGCCGGATTGCTGTCACTTATTATGCCCTTATACCCAGTGATAATTTAAGACTTCAAGCATCTGGGACAGCTAAAGATGCAGGCTGGTTCCCGATAAAGAAGTCCCCAAAATTGGCATTTGACCACTCAAAAATAGTGAAATATGGACAGGAAAGATTGAAGAGCAAAGTGGGGTACAGCAACGTCGTCTTCGGATTATTACGGAAAGAATTCCGTTTGAGGGAATTACAAAAAGCCTATGAAATAATTTTAGGAAAAGAATTTGATAAGCGGAATTTCCGCAAAAAAATGCAGGAACTGGATTTATTGGAAAAAACAGGGAAGACCGAGATGGAGGGGGCCCACCGCCCTGCTATGCTTTATAGATTTAAAAACAAAGAAATAGTTTTCTTTGACTAAAAAGAAATTATTTTTTTATTTTTAGTTAGTGTAAAAAATACAATAATATGAGCAATGCCGAACTAGATAAATTGACTTTGACTCCTGACTTATTGAAATACGGAGGAGGTATGAGTTTTGAAGCCAGACAAATGATAGATATTGTCAGGTCTCCTGGTGATCAAGCTCATAAGTTGATGAAAAATATTGGCTGGTTATCGGCCAATACTAGGGATTACGATTATCCTCCAGGGGATTGGTTAGTACCAGAAATTTTTGCAAGTGTCACAGAACCGGAGATACTGAAAGATCTGTTGGCAGCTCCGATTGCTGAGATTTTAGATTTGCTGCCAGATATTACAGATGAAATGGTTAGTAGGCGAAGAGTGGATAGCCGCGAGAAATCCTCTGTTAAACTTTTAAGGAGTGGTGTAATGATCAATAGTCTAGTGTTTGCAACTCAGATTCGCCGTCCGGATGTGCTGCAAGGTCCTTTAGAAAGATTATTTACCGAACGAATAATTCCCTCAGGTGTTGGTATAGCTACCCAAGATAACAGGAACTATTTACGTGATGCAATGATGGTAAATCAAGGGGACCAAAGATTTAGACCTGTTTGGTTAGGAATGATAAGAAGTAATAAACATAATTATCTTCCGGGAGGCAGAAACGAGGGTTTGGCCGGAGTTTTAGAACTGGCTTCAAACCATCCAGACAATTCTTTTGCCTATGATGCCATTGCGGAAGCTGGGAAATGGTTTGGAAGAATACGTTACAAGTATCCATATTACGATACTGATGGTGCGAAATTTAATATCGGGTTTCTCCTGCCGGTTTTATACAAGTTTAAGTTTGTCGAACACTATTGGGATCACTTCCAAAAGGCTGTAGATGATGTTGGCTGGAGTGCAGGAAAAGCGGCTAAACTGGATGCATTTAGGGGGAATCTACCTAAGTTAAGAGAGTTGGTAACTGATGCAGCGCATTACAAAAGAGATCGTCTGAGGCTGCTAAATCTGTTAGGTATAAACCGCGAAAACCCAGGAGATCCGGAACAACAGCGTCAAATTAGATTGGGTGCTTATGTAGAGTTGGGAGTATTAAGTTGGATGAATTACATCTTGGACTCAAGAACAGAGAGTCACATAGATGTAGACAAATTAGTTAGCGAAGAAAGTTGTAGATAATTATACGATAATTGAAACAAAATCAATTGATACCGCTTCCCTATTGATGGCCCGGAAGATGACTGATTTTTAATATGCCGCTAAGCAGCAAAATTTTACTGAACCCAAGGCCCAAGCTTACTTTAGGACAAAGGGCACCGACGGAGAAGGAATATTTGACTCGCATTTATGGTTTACGGCATCCCTGAATAAGGTGAAAGGATATTTTGGAGGGGATATGCCCATTACACCCGGGGAGAATTTAATAAAACAACTTAACAAAAAAACCAATCTCAAGTACAATTACAAAATTATGAAAAGTAGCAGGATCTTTTATATGAACGGTAAATTCATTCCCGAAGAGGAGGCTGTTGTTCCGGTAACAACTCACGCTCTCCATTACGGTACGGGAAACTACGAGGGAATCAGAGCTTATTATTCCGAGCAGGATAAATGTCTATATGTTTTCAGATTGGAAGATCATTTTAAAAGGATGGAAAGTTCGGTCAATATAATGCATATAAAGTTACCGTTATCTGCAAAAGAACTTTCGGAAGTTGCCGTTGGGTTATTACAAAAAAATTATTCGGAAACCGATATTTATATCAGACCGCTGGCTTTTAAATCAGATCCTGCTATCGGGAATTTTAATTTGGCAAAAGTGAATGATTCCTTTGCTATGTACTGCGTTCCTTTAGGCAGACACTATCAGGAGGACGGAGGCCTTAAAGCAAATATTTCTACCTGGATGAGAGTATCCAATAAGGCGATCCCTCCCAGAGGTAAAATTACGGGAAGTTATGCGAATACTTGTTTGGCAAAAACAGAAAGCGCCGAAGCGGGATTTGATGAGGCCTTACTTCTAGATAACGAAGGGTTTGTCGTAGAGGGGTCTGCCGAAAATTTATTTATGATAAAAGACGGGGTACTAATTACTCCGCCCGAGTCAGCTGATATCTTAGTAGGCATTACCCGCAATTCCGTTATTGAAATTGCCCGAGAAGAATTAAATCTCAAGATCGAGGAGAAAAGAATTTCAAAGGATGATTTGTATGCAGCTGAGGAGATATTCTTAAGCGGAACGGGATCTGAAATTGCAGGGATAGTTGAAGTTGAAGGAAAGGCAATAGGTTTGGGCAAGGTAGGAGAAACTACCGGGAAAATTAAAAAGTTATATTTTGAAATAGTACACGGGCAGAATTCTAAATATTCAAAATGGCTGACAAAAGTTAAGCCTCTTTAAGGATTTGTCAAAACGGGTTGACCGGATTGGTCGGATTGATAAGTTGAAAACGGATCGGTAAAAGTAATTACTTCTTTTTCTTTATCTGTTTCCGCATCTTTTATTTTCTTCCTGTTTTGACCGGTAGCGCTTTTGGGTTGTATTCCAGAAACAATTAAATCTTTGTGTCCGTCAACAGTTCCGGCAATAACATCAGAAGGTTTTTCAAATGCCAGTGAAGATCTGTTTCTAAGTACCTCCGAAATTAACCGGTTCCAAATAGGTGCAGCACCCGTAACCCCTGAGGTCAGCTGGGGATTCATTGGAGTATTATCATTATTCCCGACCCATACACCGACAACAAATTCCGGCGTATAACCGAAAGTCCAATTATCGCGTTTGCTATCGGTTGTACCCGTTTTAACAGCGACCTGGTGTCCCGGAATTAACAAAAGCGAGTTTGGGCCGAAGGCCGGTGTGCGGGCTTTGTTATCAGCCAAAATATCACTGATTAAATAAGCAATTGAAGGTTGGAGTACGGTTTCCCCGATAGGGTGGGAATTATTTTCCAGGGTGTTACCTTTGGAGTCGGTAATGTAAAGAATATCCTGTGCCGGATACTTTTTGCCTAATTGAGAGAAGGTACCATAAACTGTCATCATATCAATCATTTTTACTTCACCTCCCCCTAGTGTTAATGAAAGACCATACCTGTTTGGGTCATTTAATGTTGTAATCCCCAAGTCGTGGGCTGTTCTTAACATATCGGGAATTCCTATGATCGAAAGAAGTTTGACTGCAGGTACATTAAGCGAAGAACCGAGGGAAGTTCGGATTGTTACCGGGCCTCTGAATTTTCCGTCATAGTTGACCGGCGTATAATTTTCCCAAAAATTCCTGAAGCTTATCGGCGTATCAAGTAAAGTACTTCCGGGAGAAAACCCCTGTTTAAAAGCTGTAGCATAGGTTATCGGTTTGATTGATGAGCCGGGCTGTCTTAGGGCTGTGGTAACGTTGAAGTTGCCGTTTAAGGGGTCCCAATAATTTTTACTTCCGACCATTGCCAGTATTTGTCCGGTTTTTGCGTCCGTGATCATTGCGGCACCGTTTGAGACATTTAAGCTTTTAATTTTTTCCACCTCCTGAGATAGTATTTCTTCAGCTTTTTCCTGAAGCTTAAAATCTAGAGTCGTATATATTTTAAGACCGCCCTGGGAGACAAATCTCGGTCCGTATTTCTCAGAAAGTTTATTCCGTACATACATTACAAAATGAGGGGCTTTAATTTCATTGACCGGAAGTTTAATTGCCAGTTCTTCATTAAGCGCTTCGTCTGCAGTTTGCTGATTTATATATCCGTCCTCCACCATTCTTCTCAGTGCTTGGGCTTGGCGGGTTTTTGCAAGCTCGGGGTTTGTTCCGTAAGGAGAGTATGATGTCGGTGATGCAGGGAGTCCTGCGAGAAATGCAGATTCTGGAAGAGTTAATTCCGAAACGTCCTTATCAAAGTAAGTTCGAGCTGCGGCAGAAATACCCCAAGCGGGTCCTCCATAAGGAACCTCATTAAAATACATTTCGAGTATTTCGTTTTTTGTAAAAATTCTTTCGGCCCAAAAAGCCAGGATTATTTCCTTTAACTTCCGGTCAAAAGTTCTTTCTGGCGTAAGTAGAGTATTCTTAATTAATTGTTGAGTTATAGTCGATCCTCCCTGGACATCTCCATTCTTCAGCAACGATAGTCCTGCTCTCGCGATACCGTAAAAGTCGACACCGAAGTGAGAATAGAAATTTTTGTCCTCGACCGAAATAGTTGCCTGGATTAGTGATGTCGGGATTTGGGAAAGCTTAACGGGTGTCCGGTTTTTGCCCTCGTAAAACCTGTAGAGCAGTGTTCCGTTTCTGTCGTAGAATTCGGTGGTCGTTGGTGTCGGAAGTGTCAGGAGTTTTTTCGGAGATGGTAAGTCGTTTGCAATTTTTACCAGAGAATAAGAATAAGTAATGAAACAAGCGGTTATAGCTACTGAGAAAAAAGCCAGACGTATTTTTTTTGAAAAAATAATTTTTAAAACTTTCCAAAATAAGTTGTGGTTTTTCCCCTTCTTTTTCGGTTCATCGATTTTTTCCCAAAAAGTACTTTTTGGTAATGGCTTATTGACCTCCTTAAAAACCAGCTTTGAGTATTTAAAAGTAGCAGAGACGGTATTGATTCCGATATTACCTAAGCGGGAAAGAAACCATACTAAAAACAACAGAGGTATGAGTGGTTTAAAAATACGCTTATTCTTGTTAAAAATATCCATAAAATAACTGAATTAAGGGACAGAAGAGGGAATTGCAATTATTTTAATTTAGAACATTTTTAAAAGCTAGTAGTATTTTAATATTAGGAGATTTTAGTTTTCGTTAAAGTGCTCGCATAAAGCTTTAGGGCCATCGTGCATATAGCAAAGAACTTCCTCAACTCTGACGGTATGTCCTAATAATCTCAGGAGTTTATGAGGGATTTTATTATGCTTGGCGATTTCGGAATATACATAAGCTGACGGTCGGATAATTCTTTTTTGTGTCGGATAATCGATAGCTATTAACCCGAAACGCGGACTAAATCCCTGATGCCATTCGAAGTTATCGATAAGACTCCAATAAAAAAATCCTTTAATTTTTACACCGGCCTCGAGAGCGCGGTAAACTTCGGATAAATATTGAATTAAAAATCTGGTCCGTCTGTCGTCATTGGTTGAAGCAATCCCGCACTCAGTAATGTATATCGGTTTGTGATTTGAGATGTCCATTAAGACATCAAAAATTCCTTCGGGAAAGACCTCCCAACCCAAATCCGAAACATCCCGGTGTTCTTCTTGGGCTTCGGTGATTGTCGGAAGAAAATGTTTTTTTCTGTTAAATCTGTGGTGAAAATAATAATTAACCCCCAGAAAATCGTGTGTATTTTTTGTCATATAGTAAAAAGAATGATTAGTGATGATATCACTGAAATAGACAGACATCTGTTCGATAAAAGAGTGTTTATGGCTTGAATGGAACGATTGAATATTTTGAGCGATACCGACAGGTTTATGCGAATAACGGTGAATTAAGTCATAAGCTTTTTTGTGCGCCTGAGTTAAGTACCAGTGGACTAAAAAGGCGGACCATTTATTTTTTTTCTGGGGAGGCCAGGTTCCCTCGAGATACCCCATATATACATAAACACCGGGTTCATTCAACGTTACCCAGAAATCCACATATCTGTCAAATTCGGGAATGACTCTTTCTAAAAAACGCAAAAAATATTCAACAGTCAATGGGTTCTCCCAGCCGCCGATTTCGGCAATCCAATTCGGCAACGTAAAGTGCCAAAGAGTCAGCATAACTTTGAAATGCTTATCCTTAAGTGATTTTAAAACCCGGTGATAATGATCTATGGCGCTTTGATCAAATTGTCCGGATTCGGGTTCAAGACGGGCCCACTCTATAGAAAGGCGCTGTGCATTTAAATTCAATGATTCTGCTAATTTAAAATCTTCTTCGTAACGTATAAATTGGTCTGCCGCTTTTCCCGATTGTTTATCTGCCGGTCGGTTTTTTTCCCATTGCCACCAGTCGCTATTAACATTACCTCCCTCCACCTGATGGGCGGAAGTAGCTGATCCCCACAAGAAATTCTCGGGAAATTTTAAGGGGACGTGATCGTGCTTTTCTTTTGGGATTTCATCCATAGTTAATACCAATTACTGATCGTAAACATATATGGGGAGAGGCCTGAGATTGGGTATCCCTGATTGCAGGCATTTGTCGGTTTAACACCGTACCGTTCCGGATCAGCCTCATTTTCCAAGCGCGTAATTAGCCAATAACCTCTTCCGTAATCGCAAGTTCCATAGGTAGGTCCGCTGTAATAAGCATAGGAAAAATTTGAGGCTCCGACAGTCCAGGGATTTACGGCATTATTAATGGGGTCTCTGGGCAGAAAATCTAAGTAGTCGGGTGTTAATGGAAGATTTGTTCCGCTGCTTCTGCACCGGCTTTGACCTGCGACGGGTACATCATATAACCAATCGCTTGCGCCTGCCGGATAACTGTATTGCCATCCGGCAGTACAGGGGTAATGCTTATTTTTCTGATAAAACAATTCCAATGCGGTAGCAATAGATCTTAAGTCCTGTTTTCTTTTTGCATCCCGGGCAATTTTTTGAGTTTGAGAGTAAGAAACGAGTCCGATTGCTGAAATAATTCCGATGATTGAAATCGCGATTAAAAGTTCGATTAAGGTGAAACCCAGGCTTTTACGGGCAGGCATAAAATTAGCATACTATGTTTGAGGGAGTTGAACAAGAAGATCTGCAGGGGTGGAAGGAATCGAACCCTCGTTAGCAGTTTTGGAGACTGCAGTCCTACCGCTGAACGACACCCCTAAGCACAAAAAGATTTTACCTGATGATTGCTGAATGTGCAATTTAATTACCGCTAATAACCTTGAGCTTTTGCAGAACAAGATTCATCTGCAGGTTGTCAAAGGAATTTATCTTGTTATCGTTATTAAAATCGAGCTGTTGACCGGAAGCTGTATTTATTGCCGGGCTCCATCCTGAATACATAATTGAGAGATCCTGCAAATCAATATTTCCGTCATTATTCGCGTCGCCTTTTCCGGATTTAGATAAACAATATCCGCTCGTTACCGCGGCGCAACCCATCCCCTCAGGACAAGTTTGCTGAACAAACTGGCAATACTCTCCCGGACTACAACCGCTATCATCGTAACAGGAAGCTGATTTAATTAGGGGTGAAGGTGAAGGAGAAGAGAGCGATGAAGCTGAGGGGCTGGCTGTGTCGGAAATGGTGATGTCGGCATCGTTGAATGCGGAAACCGCATTAAAATCGCCCGATTCATTTGAAACGGCCTCGGTAAAATCCCTGCTGATTTGGATTTTTGCAGGGGTTGTGTCCGGGGCGCCGATAGCCTTAAACCGTAGTGTTGCGACATTCCCTGCACCCTTTTCACCTGGATCTGATCCCGCTGCAAAGAAAGTAGAGGTTGGAGTGTTTTGCGGAGCGGACAGGATTGTAGAGAAGAAATCAGTCTGGGTGGTATTCAATAATTCAAATTTAGTCTGGTCAAAGAGTACTTTTACTTGCAGTGCGGTTACAGCTATGTCCTTAGTATCCAGAAAAACATCAATCTGAAATTCCTGGTTTTGAGAAACGGTCAGTGTTTGAGGCTTTAAGGAGAGTTCCCCAGCTCCATTGCTTGCCTGAGGAGTAAGTTGGGTCGGTTTTTGGGAGAGAAAAACCCCGATTCCGACTGCAAAAAGAAGCAATACCGTTACTGCTCCGCCTAAGAATTTGCCGTTAAAAAAAGGAGTTCGGGGAGGGCGGATTTTGCTGAAAAATCCCCGTTTATTTCCGGAATCTCCAACTAAGACGACGGGATCGGATAGAGCTTTAAAATCCATACTAAGTTCAATATAGAGGATTAAAGAGACGGATGTAAAGAAAAAACGGCTAAGTAAGCTTTGGTGGAAAATTCAAACTTAAATCCTATTTCAGCTTTATGACTTTGCAAGCTGAAATCCTATTTCAGCTTATACTCTTGGTGCAGAGTGGATTTTCTGCACTTTTTGCAGTATTTTTTGATGGACAATTTATCCTTAGTATTTGTGGTATTTTTTTCGGTGATATAATTCCTTGATTTGCACTCGGTGCATTCAAGTCCGATATTTGCTCTCGCGTCTTTTTTCGCCATAACTTTGGAATTTTACACTAAAGCGAGCTTAGTTTGCAAGGAATGCTATTTTGAGCCGACAATGGGAATCGGACCCATGACCCCGTTCTTACCAAGAACGTGCTCT
>CAYOSW010000017.1:0-22960 GCA_964406775.1 uncultured Gammaproteobacteria bacterium | reverse complement strand
TGCGTCTAATCTCATCAGGAGCTGTTCTGATCGCTGTGATTGCTTGATCAACATCAAATTTTAGCCTTGTTTCCAACCCATCTATAACTAAATCCAATGGTTTGGGTCTTTGAGAAAGAAAGGCTACAGTCATATCCCTGGGAGTAATGCGGCTGCCTCCTCTTGCCACGGATTCTACAAACGCCCCCATAACAACGGGCATTAGCGCCATACTCGGGGATTCAATTACCCCCGGAGTCTCAAGAGGTTCCGGCTCTTCCGGCGGAGCCCAAACCTGACCGGCGAACATACGAATCACCCTTCCGCTAAAACCCATCCTCCGTAGTACAGGTTCGACAGTCGAGTGATCAACCAAACCTAAAAAAACTTCAAGTTTCGGGTCTGGTATATGATTATTGGCATTACTCTTACCCAAAGCTGCATCAAAAACCGCACTCAATTGAGGATCCACTGGGAATTGTCCTTCTGCGTATATATCTCTCATAAGACTATCTGACCACAAGCATATTATCTACATTTTTCCGGGCGCTTCAATACCCAAATGATAAAGGCCGTTTTCTAAAACCTGGGCCGTCGCCGCTACCAATCTCAATCTAGTATTGAGAACTCTGCCCTCTGAACCCAAAACGTAATCACGGTTATGAAACAAATTAAATGCAGATGCTACTCCATATATCTGCTGAGCCAGCCGGCTGGGCTTATTCTCATCAAGAGAACTCCGAAGCGCCTCCGGGTAACCTGCCAGCTGCTTGACTAATCCAAATTCGGAGGCAGATGTTATGACAGGACTTAAACCATACTCTACAATCTTTCCCTCTGCTTCGGCGCGGTCTTCAATGGTCCTGGCTCTGGCGTGTGCATACTGAATATAAGTACCTGTATATTCATCCCTGGATAAAACTTCATCAAGATTCAATCTTAACTCCCTGTCTCTGGGATGAGATATTCCGTAAAACTTTAATCCCCCTATACCGACTATTTGCGCTACGCGGTCTCTCTCCTTACCATCCGAAAGCTGTAAAGAATCTGAATTTTTACTTCTCGCTTTTCTAACCGCCTCCTCTATAACCGGTTCAAGAAAAAACTGACTTTTCCCTTCAGTATCTGTTAAAGTGACAATACCAAATTCAATATGTTCGAGCTCCGGACCTCCGGTTCCGGCGAACCGCCTGTAAGACTCAAATAATTGCTGATAATAATTACTGCGGTCAAGACCCGCAACATAAAGAATTCTCTCGGGGCTGAACCACTCATCGCGGGCTATTAGAGCCGCCATATCTCTTGAACCGTATGTACTTAAGCCTTCCAACCTCTGCATAACCAGTCCTCCAAGCCCTACATCATCAAGATCAACCGAAAAAGCACCCCTACCGATTGAAGCTACTCCTCTGGCTTCAAACTCTTTAATCAAACTTGGAATCATACTAATATAAGCCGATTCACCTAGTGCATAATTAAAACTTGTATCCATCGCTCCAAAGATCCTGCTATATTCACCCATACTAATTTTTGTCACCCATTTCATAATGGAGAGGGAGTTCGGATCACCGGCCTCAAGTCGCTTAAGAAATTGCCAACCGGCTATTTCTGGCATAGATATTCCGACTTGTTTTTTTTCGGTTGCTACCCTCTCGTGAATATCTGTTAAATCACCGAGCTTCTTTCCGGATCGTCCAAGCATTTCGGATACCATAACAAACATCCCGATTTGATTATTCCAATCGTTAGGATGCATATCGGTAATCACCTTGTATCCACAACTTTCATAAATTCTTCTCAATGAGTCACCGATCAAAGCTGAACGCAAATGTCCGAAGTTCAATGGCAAGCCGACTGTAGGAGAGGAGTGTTCAATAAAAACCGTCGTACCACTTCCGATGTTTTGTTTACCGTAATTAGGGCCTTCCCTTTCGATTTCTGTTATAACCCTATGCGCCAGATCGTCCCTATTAAGTCTTAAATTTACAAACCCGTTGACTGCAACTGCTGTGGCCAAACTACCATTTAAATTATCTTCTACTTCTCTTGCCATATCCGAGGGCTCGTCCAGTGTTATCCTGGATAGGGGATGACAGTCAACTGCTAAATCTGCATCTATTAATCTTGACGGCTCCTGAATTTCAACAGGTCTCGTACTTAATACCTTCCCTATTTCCAGGCTCAGTTTTCTTTTTAAAGACGGCAAAGCATAGGTTCCGGGCCGCTTCATTATCATATAATCAGGCGCTATTACAGTATTGAGGGGTTCTGGGACAGGAGGGATTTCTATTCCCCGGTATTCAGCGGTTTTCATAAATTGTTGCAGAAGATAAGTTACTTTTTTTGGGAAAGATTGTCAAGACAACCTAAATTACATTTTCTCCGGGGCTTCAATTCCTAAGAGACCCAATCCATTTTTAATCACTTGACCACCGGCTCTAATTAAACGCAAACGCGTATTTCTTGTATCATCGTCAACGGAAACATTCACTGAGCTAAAGACCCTATCGTTTTGGTGCAGATGGTTTAATGCTGCCGCAATTTCTAAAATACTCTGAGCAACTATACTTGGCTCCCTTGCCGCCAGTGCCTCACTTACGGCATCAGGATAAGCTGCAATTTGCTTAATTAAAGCAAACTCTCTCTCTTGTGCAATATTTTCACCTAAGGACTGATTGTCGATTGAGACTCCTTCACTTGCCGCTCTTTCCAGTATTGCCCGTGTTCTTGCATAAGCATATTGAACAGAAGGCGCACTTTGCTTACTTAAATCCAGCGCCTGGTCTACATCATAAGTAATATTCCTTTTCCTGCTCCCTCCGACCTCTGAAAATACTACAGCACCTACTCCTATCTGCCGTGCCACTCTTGCTCTCTGTATATCACTGCTAATTGTGCCTACGCTATCAATTCTGTCCCGTGCTCGATTGATAGATTCATCTAAAACATCCTGCAGGAATACCACGTTCCCCCTCCTCGTCGACATCCTCCCTCGGGGAAGCTTAACTTCGCCAAATCCAACGTGCGTAAGCTTTGGGTGTTGACCATCTGTTAGTTTATCGAAAGCTGCAAATACTTGTCCAAAATACCCACCCTGCTCTTCACCTACCACATAAACGACTTCAGCAGGATTAAACCATACATCTCTCGCGGTTAATGCTCCTATATCTCTAGTGCTATATAGACTTCTCCCGTCAGGCGTTCTTACCGGTAAATCTTCCAGACCTTTATCTTGTAGATTAACTGCAACTTCACCGTTATTTTCCGAAGTCATCCCCCTACTTTTTAATTCTTCCAGCAAGCTGGGAATCATACTCACATATTCAGATTCACCTAAGACATAGTTAAACTTGCTCCCAAGTAAATCATAAACTTTATCCAGTTCAACCGAACTGATCTGTAACGCCCAGTCTAAAAGCTTTCTTGCATCTTTATCACCCTCTTCCAGTTTTCTAAACCAAGCTTTTCCTTCTAATTCCAGTGGAGCTTCAATTTTATTTATCTGCTGTTTTAATTCTCTGGCCCGGCGACTCTTCTTATCTGAGATTAAATCCAATTCTTTCTGCAGTGGAGCTCTTTGAGGTTCTTTCTGTCTGTCAATTTCGTTATTTATCCGTACATAAAGATCAAAGAGACCTTTTATAGGATCCGTATTATCTCTAAGTTCAGGAATGTCATCCCTCCATTTTTCATATGCCAATCCTAATATTCCGAATTGTGTCCCCCAATCTCCTATATGGTTGTCAGTAATGACGCGGTGCCCTGTGGCTTCGTATATCAAAGCCAGCGACCAACCAATCGCTGTAGACCTTAAGTGAGCTACATTCATAGGTTTTGCTGTATTTGGAGATGAGTAGTCTATAACAACCGTTTGTCCCTCGCCAATATTCTGGTGTCCATATTTATCACCTGTGTCTTCAACATCTGATAATACTCTGGCGGCAAACTTATCTCTATCCAGATTAAAATTTACAAATCCGTTAACCGCTAAAGCCCGGTGATCAGTTACGCCATCATTTATCCGAGCCGCTAATTGTTCCGCTATTTCGCCCGGGGATCTTCCCACTTGCCTAGCAAAGGAATGCGTAGAAAAAGCTAAATCTCCCTCCACCTTAGCTGGAGCTAAACTTACTGGCGGGATATCGGCAGATTGTAAATTTAAACTTCCTGCTACCATCTCTACCCTGGCTCTAATACCCTCTTTAGTAGAGGCTAGGGCGTAATCTTGTGGTCTTTTAATATTTACTAAATCGGGTTCTTTAATTGGTACTAAAGGGACGGGCAATCGAGGAATTTCAATTCCTCCATATTTATCTGGTGATGCCATAAGGTAAATTACTTTTTTTCAGAGTAATTGTCAAGCATACACGAATTTACCTTATATAAAAGTTTTTTACTTCAGCTTTTTGCATATCAAGCCAATCAAAGTTTCCAAACTTTTCAGAACTTATAATCAGTAACTCGTTGTTTTCAAAAAAATGCAGCGTAAAGTATTCATCATTTCCTGCATACTGACATAAAGCACTGATATTTTTTTTATCCACAAGTCCGATATTCATACCGTCAATACTTTCAGCTTTTGCTGAAACAAAATCCCTGACTTTTTCTAATACATTCAATGTCGGATTATTTTTCAAAAACAATTTTATTAAACTGAAAAGTTTTTGGGATCCGATTTCGCCATCTAGTTTTAAAGCGGTCTTCATTTTTTTTATAGTGCCGTTAAAAACAAATCCTAATTGTCCGTATGTAAAAGGTTGATTATAGTCCAAATTATCTTTGCCGAGAGAAAAAGTTGCGCTTCTAGCGTGGGCCATCAAAAGCTTTGTTCTGGGTATTTCATTCAGAATTTCCCTTTCCTCCCAGATTGGTTTAACCGATCTTCTAATATTCCACTTACCTGAATTTTTAAAAGACACACCGAACCCATCTCCTTGCCTTTCACCGTCAGGGGCAATGGACTTTTCGCAGGCCGTAGCAAATCCGTTTAAAATATCTACTGGATTTATAATATATTTTGAACTGACAATCAAAAATCTGCACACTAACTGAATACCTCCTTCATAATCACCAAGGCTTCGTCAATCTCATTTTTGGTTACACAAATCGGACATAAAAATCTGATTGTATCGGAACTTGATGAAGCGGCAATTAACCCGAGGTCCTGCATTTTTTTAAGGTAAGGGGTGGTATTTTCATTCAGTTCAATACCTATCATAAGTCCCGACCCCCGGATTTCCAAAATCGACGGGTGTTTTATTTTCCTCAATCCGCTCAAGAAATATTTACCGTTTTCAGACGCATTCCGTAACAAATTATCTTTCTTTATTTTTCTCAGTACTTCAATTGCGGCAACGACCGATACGGGATTTCCGGCAAAGGTACTTCCGTGTCCGCCTTTGGGCATAGCAGATGAAACTTCATCAGTAGTAAAAACAATGCCGAACGGAATTCCGTACGAGAGACTTTTTGATAAACATAAAATATCCGGAATAATTCCCGATCTTTCAAATGCAAACCAGACCCCTGTCCTTACCGCACTTTGAATCTCATCCAGGATCAAAAGAATTCCGTTTTTGTCGCAAATTTCCCTGACTTTTTTCAGATAATCTTCTCCAGGAATAATAATCCCTGATTCACCCTGAATAGGTTCTAAAATTACGGCGGCAATATCATTTGTTATACTTTTTTCAATCGCCCCGGCATCGTTATACGGAATGTGTACAGTACTACCCAAAAAATCATCAAAAATAGTTTTGTATTTCTCCTGACCTGTAACCGACAAACTCCCCAGGGTTCTCCCGTGATAAGCGCCCGTTGCCGCAATGAATTTTGTTTTACGTGTCGCCGCCATTGCCAGTTTTAAACCCGCTTCGATTGATTCGGCTCCTGAATTTGTGAAAACAGCTTTGTTTAATTTCTCCGGTAAAATTTCCGTAAATTCTCTCAGCAATTCGGCCCTGACTTCGCTGTAAAAAGTCTGGTGAATTGAGGGTATTAGAGAAATCTGATCCGAAACCGCTTTAACTATTTCAGGATTTGAGTATCCTAAAATACTTACACCTAAATTTGTCATAAAATCCAGATATTTTTTCCCGGCGGTATCGTAAACATAAACCCCTTCACCTTTTTCTATCGCCACCCCTCTTTTCGGATAAAGCTTAACCTCATTTCTCTCCTCATTTAAAATAATTTGTTTTAAATTAGCAGGCATGAGTACCTCCTCCGTTTAATGCAAATGTTACCGGATTTTTAATTCTTCCGTCCGAAACAATTACTTCTTTAATGCCAATTTCCAAAAGTTTTGTGACTTCCATAATTTTTCTTTTCATTCTTCCTTCTGCATTTGCAGACAAAGTTTCAAAATCTTCTTTAGATATTTCCTTAACGAGGGAAGTTTCATCAGATATATCTTTCATAATTCCCCGGGCTTCGATAAAAAAAATTAATTTGTCTGCAGATAATGCTTTAGCTATTGCTGCTGTTATTTTATCTCCATCTACATTAATAACCTGTCCTTCTTCTGTTATAACAGGGGGTGTTATGACAGGTACTAAGTCCAGTTCTAAAAGATTTTTAAGAAGTTCTGCATTTACTTCTTTAACAGATCCGGTTAAATCATCTTTAATAACTTTCTTTTTTCCGTCCACAACCGAAAGAAGTGAATCGTGTTTTTTTCCGGTTATTATTTTTCCGTCTATTCCCGATAGACCGATTGCGTTAATACCGTTTTTCTGCAGTTCTGAAACTATTCTTTTGTTTGCCAATCCGCAATAAGTTAAGTACATCAAATCTATAACCTCAACGGTTGTATATCTGCTTTTGAGACCCTTGGGAGATTCCAAATATTTTTTTTCAATTCCCAATTTTTTTGAATACTCATCCATCAAAAAATTTCCCCCGTGAACAATCACAATATCATCTTTAAGATTTTCTAAATCTTCCGCTATGTTTTTTATATTTATTTTTTCTCCGCCTCCGATTTTTATTACTATCATATTATTTTTAAATGGGGTAAAGTCCGACTTTCTCAAGCCCCAGATCTTCCTCCCAACCTTTCCTAATATTTAAGCATTGAACTGCCTGTCCTGCAGCACCTTTAACCAAGTTATCGATTGCCGATAGAACAACGAGTCTTTGGGAGTCCGGGTCTTTTTCAAACCCGATTTCGCACATATTTGTACCTGTTAGCAATTTCGGTTCAGGATATCTGTAATTTCCTTTTGTATCTTTAACAATTCTGATGAAAGGCTTATCTTTAGCAAATTCCCGGTAGACTTGCCAAACATCAACCTCTTCCAGACCTTTCTTTAAGAAGACCTGAGCTGTTGCAAGAATTCCTCTAACCGCTTCGATTGCTGTTGCTGAAAAATGAATTTCCGGAACTTTTCCTTCGATGGTTAACTCCTGGATAATTTCTGCTGAATGCCTGTGACCAGTCGGTTTAAATGATCTGATGACTCCGCTTCTTTCGGAATGCTGATTTGACTTTGAAACTTTATTACCTGATCCAGACGATCCAGTCTTAGCCTCGATAATTACGGGTTTTTTAAGATCTATCAGTCCAGCTTTCATAAGCGGATAGAGACCTAAGATTGAAGCTGTCGACATACATCCGGGACAGGCGATCAAATCTGCTTTTTTAATTTCAGCTGAATAAATCTCGGGAATACCCAATGCTTTTTTACTTAAGTTTCTGGGTGACTTATGGGTAAATCCATACCATTTATCGTAATCTTCTTTATTGTTCAGTCTGAAATCTCCGCTCAAATCAATAATTGTGCCGGCATTTTTTTTAAATTCTTCAATTTTTTCAAGACCGACACCGTGAGGAAGACACAGGAAAAGTACGTCACATTTTTCCAAGTCCTTAAGACTTGAGAATTTAATCGGAAAATCCCTTAGATTCGGCAAAACCGTCTTTATTAATTGTCCCTGATATGTCTCAGATGTTACCTGGAACACCTCCACAGCCGGATGTTTAAGTAATAGTCTTAACAACTCACCTCCGGCATATCCCGATGCCCCGACAATTGAAACTTTAATTTTTTCCACTTATTTCTCCTTTCATTATGTATTCCACAATTCTTTTTGCGATGTTTACATTTGCAACCTGTTTTAACCCGTGGAATTCGGGTGTTGCATTGATCTCAAAAAATAAATAACCCTTTTCATACTCAACTAAATCAACTCCTGCTATTTCTACCCCTAAAACTTCAGCTGCTTTTTCAACAAGTTCCGCAATTTCTTTATTCAATTCCATATGTTGAGGAACCGCACCTTTTGCCGTATTTGTTAACCAGTGTTCAGAAACCCTGTACATTGCGGCGATAGCTTTACCTCCGACAATAAAAACCCTGATATCTCTTCCCGGTTTAAAAATAAATTTTTGGAGGTAAAAAATTGAATGTTGGGGGCTTCCGAGAGCTGCTTTATGTTCAAGTATCGCCTCAAGCGCCTCATAGGTATCCGCTTTTGAAATAAGTCTTCCCCAGGATCCCCAGACAGGCTTAACAACAACAGGAAAACCGATTTTTTCAGCAGCTGCCAGCGCCTGTTCCTGTGAAAAAGCTAAAACTGTTTCAGGAACAGGCAGATTATTTTTTTCTAAAATTTGGGTTGTTAATGTTTTATTATTGCAGAGAATTGAGGACCGGGCTGAGTTTACAGTTCTGATTCCTAGATTTTCAATAAATTCCAAAATCAATTCCGCCCTTGTTTGACCGATTTCCCTATTTAAAACAAGATCAATACCTTTAAAAACATTTTTATCTCCTGTCAGAATAAGGTCACGCGGATCAAACTGAACGACTTCAGCTCCGGCGTTTTCAAACTCCTTAAAAAGAAGCTTTTCTTCAATTCTTATTTTTGAACACAACACTCCGATTTTCATATGATTACTGACCCCAATCTTCCTGAACTTCCGGTGCGAGCGCAAGTTTTAAAGGTTTGACTTGTACAACTTCAAGATCGGTGCTACATTCTGAACAGGTAATAACCTCACCCTTTTGAGTGTCATCACCGATTTTTATTTCTGCCATACATTCTAAACATTTGTTAGAACTTTTCTTTTTATCCATTTTTTCACCTCCTATCGACCCGCCTAAATTTTTACGATCTCGAGCGGTGAGATCGCCTGTCTGAAAATCTGGATTTACAGATTTCCCGACAAAGGTATTTTTCATTAATCCGGCTTCTGTAAAAAAGCTAATAAGCCTTTTTGTGCATATAGCCTATTTTGTGCCTGCTGAAAAACAACAGACTGACTGCCTTCAAATACTTCTGTTTCAACTTCATTATCCCTATAAGCCGGCATATCGTGCATAAAAATAGCTTTTTTATCTGCAAACTTCATCAAATCGCAATTTACCTGGAAGGGAGAAAAAATTTTCTTTCTTGTTTCCGCTTCAGACTCATCACCCATACTGATCCACGTATCGGTATATACAACATCGGCATTCATAACTGCTTCTCTCGGATTATCGGTAATTACAATTTGAGCACCTGTGGATTTTGCCAGTTTTTTAGCCTGCTCCAATATTTCTTTTTTTATATTATAGCCGTTAGGGGCCGCACAAGCAAAATTTATTCCGAGCATTGTACATCCCAAAAGAAGAGAATGAGTAACATTATTTTCCCCATCCCCGACAAAGGCAATCTTTAACCCCGTAAGCTTACCCTTAATCTCATAAACAGTTAACAAGTCTGCCAATATTTGGCACGGATGTTCCAAATCCGACAACGCATTGATAACCGGAACTTTGGAACTTGAAGCCAATTCGACTAAAGACTTATGTTGCTTAACCCGGGCGATGATTAAATCGGCCATCGATGAAATGACACCGGCAATATCGGAAATTTTCTCCCTTTCACCAAGACCTACTTCCTTTTCTCCGAAATACACCGCGTGACCTCCGAGCTGTGAAATTGCCAGATCAAAGCTCAACTTTGTCCTCAGGCTCGGTTTTTCAAAAATAAGAACACCGCTCTTATTGCTAAGAGACTTATTTTTTACAGTATTTTTCTTTAATTTAACTGAGAGTTTCAGAATCTTCCAAATTTCATCACCAGTTAAATCAGTTATAGATAAAAAATCCTTTTTCATTTTATTCTTTCCTTAAAGGGGCGGAAAGCCGCCCCTTTAAAAATCTTACTTAAGTTGATTTGCCAGCTTCATCTGAAGCGAGTAAATCTCTATAAACCCGGCCGCAGCGTTCACATTCAACCCGTACCCCTCTTTGTTATTAAAAGAAGCGTGCTCCAAAGCAAATGGCGATTTAATTGCAACAACCGTAGTGTTGCCTTTAAACAGTCTGATGGTTACTTCGCCGGTCACTTTCTCATTAACCTTGTCGTTAAAAGCGTTAATCGATTCCATTACCGGATCAAACCATTTTGCTCCATAACAAAAATATCCCCATTTAATATCCATCATTTCTTTTAACTCATTTAAATCCCTGGTTGAAACGTATTTCTCAAGGTTTTTATGAGCCTCAATGATTACGTGAGCCCCGGGATGTTCATACACCCCCCTGTTTTTAAGCCCCACAACCCTATCCTCCAAAAGCTGGACAGTGCCGACTCCGTGTTTACCCGCAAGCTTATTCAACTTAACGATAAGCTTAGCCAGAGTCATTTTTTCCCCGTTTAAAGAAACAGGCAAGCCGTTTTTAAACTTTAAGACCACCGTTTCCGCTTTTTCAGGTGCATTTTTCGGCAGTGAATATGTTGTTAAAAACTTTTCCTCAGGTGCAATGAGAGAGGGATCAGTAATCTCTCCACCTTCCCAGGTAATTCCCCACATATTGTCATCGTCCGAATAAGGAATATCTACTGTTGTAGGGACCGGTATCTTATTTTCTAATGCATACTTAATTTCCTCGTTCCTATCCATCGCCCATTCCCTAACAGGCGCTAAAATTTTCATTTTAGGATCGTGAGTTAAAACATAAGCATCAATCCTGACCTGATCATTGCCTTTTCCTGTACATCCGTGAGCAATTGCATCACATCCGTATTTTTTCGCAATTTTTACTGCAGTTTTTGCAAGAATTGCCCTGCCGATAGGGGTGGACAGATGATAATTTCCCTGATAGGACGCATTAGCTTTTATCCCCTTTGCAATATATTCGTTGGCAAATTCTTCTTTCAGGTCCAACACAATCGCTTCGGTTGCTCCGAATTTTAGGGCTTTCTTTTTTATGGCCTCGAGATCATCGTGCTGTTGTCCTAAATCCGCGGTTAAAGTTACAACTTCGCATCCGTAATTATCCTGGATCCATTTAAGCATTACCGAAGTATCAAGTCCTCCTGAATAGAGAAGCAGAGCCTTTTTAACTTTACCTGCCTGAGCTTCATAGCTTGCAACTTTTATATATTCTGTTTGTGATTTCATTTGTTTACACCTCCTCCCTTATATTCTTTTGAAACTTTAAGATAAGCGTCCCTGAACGGAACTCCTTCCAAAACCAACTTCAATGCTTTTTCCGTTTGATAAAGATCTTCCGTCATTGATTTTTTTAAAACTTCTTCATTCGGTTTAATATTTTCAACCAGAATTTGTGTCGCTTTTAAACTATTAATTGTTGTTTCAAAAGCCTCCATCAGACTTTTCTTCGTTTCCTGCAAATCCCTGTTGTAACCAGAAATTAAGTTTGAGGAAACGCTGACGACTGATACATAATTTCCTAAAACACTGTGAATTTTGCTTCTTAACAGCTCCGCTAAATCTATATTTTTCTTCTGGGGCATAATGCTTGACCCCGTTGTTATTTTTTCGCTTGCTGAGAGAAATGAGAATTCCTGTGTTGAGAAAAGCAAAATATCGGAAGCAAATTTATTAATAGTCTGCAGAACAGAAATTAGAGCTGCTATTGTTGCAGCTTCCGTTTTTCCTCTTGAGTTTTGAGCATATGTTGAGGGTTCTAAAACTCCGGCAAATCCCAATAATTTTGCCGTATATTTTTTATCAATTTTTATAGGCAACCCGTATCCTGCAGCCGAACCCAAAGGCGATTTATCGTTTAACTTAAGCGCAGACTCAATGAGTAATAGATCATCAGTCAGTGAAGCAGTAAAACTTTCTGCCCAGTCCTTGATAGTCGAAGGCATAGCTTTTTGCATATGGGTATATCCCGGAACCGGCAATCCGCCGAATTCTTTTTTAAAACTTTCAAATACCTCACTTAAATTTTTTACTTCTAAAATTGTTTTCTTTAACTGGGCTTTGGAATAAAGTCTGAGGGCTGTTAGTACCTGATCATTTCTGCTTCTTGCCGTATGGATTTTTTTACCTGTTTCTCCGGTTTTTTTTGTCAGGTAATTTTCAATTTTTGTATGCACATCCTCATCCCCCGTTTCCAATTTAAATTTCCCTGCATTATTTAAAATCAGTATTTCAGCAAGGCCCGATTCAAGTTTTTGAAATTCCTGCTCTTTTAAAATACCGGTTTTTAAAAGCATTTTTGCGTGAGCTAAAGATCCTTCAACATCAAATTCAATGAGCTTTTGGTCCATCAAAAGATCATCTTTTGTTTCAAAGACCTCAACAAACTCATTCAGTTTCTCTTTATTTTTCTGCCAAAGTTTTTTCATAGGTTCCTTTTTTTAAGCAAAGAAAAAGCCCTTGTTTATCCACTAGTTTTTCAGGTCTAGTGAACAAACAAGGGCCTTCAAAAAGGCGGTGCCACCTTGCATTATAATTCAAAAAAATCCCGCTTACGCGAGATGTCAAAGAATTATCTTATTCTTGACATGCTCCGTTACCGACACATGTTACTGTCTTTACGGTTTCGTCTCCGGATTCCATTTTGGGAATCAGCTCCTTCCGCGCGACTGGAAGTAACTATCGCTTTGAAAAGTATTATACATAGCCTGTTTAAATTTTGCAACTATCGGCAAAATCCGCATTCTAAATTGTATTTATATTTGTCTTATAGTAAAATACTTCTCTATGATTTTAATTAAACCAGCCGGTCTGGAACGACTTGCTGTATATACCGAGTCCTCTACAATTCCTCCGATTTTTGCCGAAGCTGTCGGTGCGACTTGGCCGAGAGTTAAAGCTGATATTCACGCACAAAGAGTTGATCCTAAAAAATATTTTAGAGAGATTGCCGATAGATTATTCAGATCCCGGCACCCTTTTACAACTGAAACGGAAGCAGGCTATGCAACTCATCTTGGTATGGCCATCGGCCTTTCAAAAAAATTAAGGGAAACCGCCATACCTGAAGTCTTGCAAAGGGCATTGGAATTTCCTATGGGTGAAGCCCAACGAAGACTGTGCGAGAGCATTTATGAGACCTGGGGACGGGTAGTTCAATATGAAAAGCAAACCCATCTCACTACCTATCCTTTAAAAGAGCAGCCTTTAGTTCTAGTTAAGCTCATAACCGGCTATATCCCATCAGGAAGAAGATTGACACAAGCGAGATTATTTATGGATGACCATTACCTTGATCCTTCAAATACCAGGGATCTTTTATTTGTTGCGGGAAAAGCTTAAATTACTTCAGAAGTCCAACCAACAGTAAGGCTACGATATTCGCCACCTTAATCATCGGGTTGATGGCCAGACCTGCTAGTATCTTTTAGATAATTACACGGCGAAGCCGGAACTATCGCAAGGATACAGGGGAATTACTTTAGCAAACCAACCAACAATAACGCCACTATATTGGCAACCTTAATCATCGGGTTGATGGCCGGACCTGCTGTATCCTTATAAGGATCCCCTACTGTATCACCTGTTACCGCGGACTGATGAGCAAATGAGCCTTTTCCTCCCAAGTTTCCGAGTTCAATATATTTTTTAGCATTATCCCAGGCAGCTCCTCCGGTGGTCATTGATAAACCGACAAACAAACCGGTAACAATAATTCCGACAAGCATTCCGCCCAAAGCCAGAGGTCCGAGGAATAATCCGACTAAAACAGGAGCCAGAACGGGGATCAAAGTCGGGATGATCATTTCTTTTTGAGCTGCAGCCGTAACAATCGAAACACAAGCGGCATAATCGGGTTTCTCAGTTCCCTTCATAATTCCTTTAAAAGTTTTAAATTGTCTGCGGACCTCCTCCACAACTGCCGCTCCGGCTTTACCGACTGCTTCCATAGCAAAAGAAGCAAACACGTAAGGCAATGCTCCTCCTAAGAAAAGCCCAACCAGAACTTTAGGATCTGAAAGTGCAAAGATTGCAGAGGAACCTAACTCCTGTGCATATGCTGCGAATAAAACGAGTGCTGCAAGTCCGGCCGAAGCGATAGCGTAACCTTTGGTTACGGCTTTAGTGGTGTTGCCGACTGCATCCAAAGGATCGGTTATCGCTCTTACTTTTGCAGGCATTCCGCTCATTTCGGCAATTCCTCCCGCGTTATCGGTTATCGGACCAAAGGCATCAATTGCCACAATTATTCCGGCGAGTGACAGCATTGAAACTGCCGCAATTGCAATTCCGTAAAGACCGGCCAGGAAAAATGCTGCGAGTGTTGCTGCTGAAATTAAAATAATCGGAGCAAATGTTGATTTCATCGAAACGGCTAAACCTGCAATAACGTTTGTCCCGTGACCGGTCGTAGAAGCCTGGGCTATACCGCGGACGGGTGCATATTTTGTACCTGTGTAGTATTCGGTTATAACCATCATACCGGCGGTTACGGCAATTCCGATAATTGTCGAAAGGAATAAGTTGATAGCCGGAACAGGAGAGTTAAGACCCCATAAAGAATTGGTGATTACATAAAAAGCAAGCGAGGAAATAATGATCGTAACGGCCAATCCCTGATAAAGTGTTCCCATAATTCTTTTTCCTGTCAGTCTCGTTAATAAACTCCCGGCAATAGAAGCGAAAATAGCCGAGGACATAAGCACTAAGGGATAGGAGATAACCTGATCAAGTCCGGGAAACATAAATTCACCGAGCAATATCGCCGCGATTGCTGTTACAACATAGGTTTCAAAAACATCTGCTGCCATTCCCGCATCATCTCCGACGTTATCTCCAACTAAATCTGCGATAACTGCGGGATTACGGGGATCATCCTCCGGAATTCCGGCCTCAACTTTTCCAACCATATCTCCACCAACATCCGCGCCTTTTGTATAAATTCCCCCTCCAAGTCTTGCAAAAACCGAAATTAAGGACGCTCCGAATCCTAGCGAAATAAGAGCTGGGATATCTTTTGTGAATTGATAAAAGCCGTAAATAACTCCGAGTGCTAATCCGACGACCAGAAATCCGGTAACCGAGCCTCCTTTAAAAGCAACGGCGAACGCAGAACCCAGTCCCTTTTTAGCTGCTTCCGCGCATCTTATATTCGCCCTAACCGCAATTAACATCCCAACCAATCCTGCGATAGCTGAGAAAAATGCACCGACAATAAAACCTAAAGCCGAATTTAAAGAGATGAATTGGTAAATCAGGGAGGCTGCAACTAAGGCAACTATAGCCACTACCATATATTGGCGGGTTAAATAAGCTGTTGCTCCCTCCTGAATAGCGGAAGCAATTTCACGCATTTTATCGTTTCCGGTCGGAAGTTTTAAAATATTATAGGAAAGGAATAACCCGTAAAGAGTTGCAGCTGCTGCGCCTGCCCAGATAAAGATGTTTATCAACTGCGGTGTAAAATTAATCATTGATCTCTTGGCAGTGGGGATATTAATACAACACCAACGGGTTTGAGGTCAAGAGGGGAAGTGTGATTTTCTTAATAAACCAATGTTAAATAAAACGATAAATAAATACTCAAATGAAACCAATCTGAGAACCTATGCGGATCGATGTGGATTATTCAGAGACTTCTCTGCTTTTCTCAATTACATCTTTTGCCTTTTCGGAATTTCCCCAACCTTTAAGCTCAACTACAACCTTCTGTAAATCTTTATAATGCAAAAAGAAATGCTCTATTTCCTTTTTGATATGAGGAGACAAATCAGACAAATCCTTTATATGGTTGTATCTCGGGTCTTTTGAAGGGACTGCAATTATTTTTTCATCTTTCTCTCCGTCATCCACCATAAATAATACTCCAACCGGGCGGGCCGAAACTAAAGCTCCCGGGAAGGCGGAATTATCAAGTAAAACAAAAGCATCAAGGTGATCTCCATCCTCGCTTCTGGTACCAGGAATAAAACCATAATCGTAAGGGTGCGCCATAGCCGTATAGTTAACGCGGTCAAGCTCGATGAGTCCGAATTCTTCGTTGAATTCGTATTTGTTTTTCGATCCCTTAGGGATCTCGAGAACTACGTATATTTCATTCGGAAATTTTTTTCCCGGACCGATATTGTGCACTGTCATACCAGTATATCATAACAGAAATCTAGGCTCATAGTCAAACCTAACGGGATAAATTAAGCTATTGCTGGAGGAGGTCCGTGATGGATCTTTTTGGCTCTGGTAAATGGCGGTTTTATTAGGGCAATACTTAAAACCTCGTCCATATGCTTAACGGTGTGGAACTTCAAATCAGCCAAAACATACGGCGGGATATCTTCAAGATCTTTCTTATTATTTTCAGGAATTATTATCTCCTTAACTCCTGCTCTATGGGCTGCCAATACTTTTTCTTTTAGCCCGCCGATTTCCAGAACCCGGCCTCTTAAAGTTACCTCGCCTGTCATAGCAATATCTTTGCGTACAGGAATCTTAGTGAAGGCTGAGACTATCGCTGTGGTTAGCGCTATACCTGCGGAAGGACCGTCTTTCGGTACTGCACCTTCGGGTACGTGAACGTGAACGTCGACTTTTTGGAAGAATTTCTCATTAAGTCCGAGAGAAGCCCAGCTTGAGCGCACATAAGACATCGCCGCCTGAGCGGACTCCTTCATAACATCGCCCAGCTGACCTGTAAGTTGAATTGCGCCCTTACCCGGCATCAACGTCACTTCAATAAACATAATGCTTCCGCCTACTTCGCTCCAGGCCAAACCCGTTGAAGCTCCGACCATATCTTCGATTTCCGCAAGCTCTGGGAGAAATTTAACCGGTCCTAATAGTTTTCTGACAACTTCTTCGGTAACTTTATAATCGGTTTTAACAGCTCCTTCGGCTACCTGACGGGCGATTTTGCGGACAACTGCCGATAATTCTCTTTCCAGACTCCTGACACCAGCTTCGCGGGTATAACCATCGATAACCTGATAGATCGATTTGTCGTCAAACTGCAGTTTGGTTTTTAATTTATTTAATCCGTGGGTTTCTAAAACCTTCGGCAACAAATGCTGCTTGGCAATATTAAACTTTTCATCCCTGGTATAACCCGGGTATGTGATAACTTCAAGCCTGTCGCGCAAAGCCGGAGGAATAGTGTCCAGCATATTGGCGGTAGTTATAAACATTACGTTGGATAAATCATATGGAATCTCCAGATAATGATCCGAGAAGGAATGATTTTGTTCCGGATCCAAAGCTTCGAGTAAAGCCGCGGACGGATCACCACGGTAATCCGCACCGATTTTATCGATTTCATCAAGCATAAATACCGGATTGGTCGTACCCGCCTGCTTAACGGATTGAATCATTCTTCCGGGCATTGAGCCTACATAAGTTCTTCTGTGACCCCTAATTTCAGCTTCATCCCTTATTCCACCGAGCGAAACCTTAACGAATTTGCGTCCCAAAGCTTTTGCAATCGACTTTCCAATCGAAGTTTTTCCTGTTCCCGGGGGTCCGGAAAAACAAAGAATCGGACCGTTTAATTTTCCGGATAATTTATAGACTGCCAGATATTCCATAACCCGCTCTTTAACTTTTTTAAGTCCGTAATGCTCAGCATCCAAAACTTTCTCCGCTTTTTTCATATCAATTTTAAGTTTCGGTGCGGCCTTCCAAGGCAAATCAGTTAACCATTCAAGATAATTGCGGATATATGCAGCTTCCGGATTATATGAAGACATCTTAGCAAGCCTTCCCAATTCTTTATTGGCTTTATCCTTTACTTCTTTGGGCATAGTTGCCTTGCGGATTTTAAGCTCAAACTCCCTAATTTCTGAATTCTCGGATGCCTCGCCCAATTCCTCTTCTATTGAGCGCATCTGCTCGCGCAGGATTGCTTCTTTTGTCATCCGCGAAACTCTTTCCTGAGTGTGGGATGAGATTTTCTGAGAAATTTCCAGGATTCTTATTTCCTTTGCCAAAAGCTCTGAAACTCTCTGAAGTCTTTCGCCTGCCGAAACCATCTCTAAGATCTGCTGTTTATCGATTGTTTTAAACTCAATCATCTGGCAGATCGTGTTAACGAGCTGATTCGGATCATCCGATGATGAAATTAACGGCCAATTCGTAAGGGATGACATATCAAATAGCGGATTCCCGTTAAGTTCCAGGTATTTTTTGAGCTGTTCACGGACAGTTCTTATTAAAGCTTCCGTTTCTTCGTTTCTCTCATAAAGCTCGGGGATTTCCTCAATTTCCGCCTCTAAATAATTTTCGGTTTGGGTGTAATTCTTAATAAAAACACGCGTTAAACCTTCAGCGGACAATTGATATTCATTATCAACCTTCAAAATCCTTTTGATCAAACAAACAGTTCCTACCTGGAACAAATCATCCGGTTTGGGATCGTCTATGCGCTCATTTTTTTGAGCGATAAAAACAACCAGTCTGTTGGTCGCCCAGGCAGCATCAAGCGCCGCGCGGGATTTCGGGCGGGCGGAAACGATCGGAACTGTGTTGCCGGGAAAAATTACGGTTCCCCTTAAGGGTCCTACTGGAAGTGTTTTACTTAATTTAATCGGATTTGAAATTGGGTCCATATCTTTATAAGAGCCCAGAGTCTGAAGTCTTGGACAGTTTGGTTATTCTAACATAATCCAAGATCCTGTAACTGAGAACTGATTTAGCACTAATATATCACGAGTGCTAAGACTTGTCAAGGCAAGTCTTGCGAGATTTTCGCCCTTACAATGATCTTTGTCTTGTAAGGCTGCGATCTTTTAAATGTTGTCAATACAGTTACTTAAGGGAAAGTCAGTGAGTCTCAGAAAGTCCACCGTAAGCTTCAGCTACTAAAAGAGCCCGTCTGACATAAGAATCCACAGCAGGATTGTTGCGGGCCTGATATACAATCAGGTCATCACCCGGCCACAAAGCTGAAGCTTCACATCCGTAATAATCATAAGCCCCGCACATTACCTCCCAAACATTTTTGCGTATCTCAAATTCTTTTCCTCCTAAAGCCACACTAACCAAATCAGTCCCCGGGATTTTTATTTCTGTAGCTCCCGACATACCTACAGCCTCTACAACTCTCGGAACTGGTACGTGGAGGAAAGCTCCATCCCGGTAACCTGCCCCGCTTCTGAGGAGGAGTATCCCCGGTCTGCTGAATGCCGTAACGTACGATGCCGGAACTTCAATTCGCCCGACAGGGAGTGCCTTGTCCGATTGCCGAGCATAATTTAAAACACTCTGAGGTCTTTCAAGTAAAATTGCCATAAAGGCCATTATAACCTATGGGATAAAATTATCAAGAGGACTGCCCGTTTCCTACCGTGTTGAAGCATAGGGTGATTTGTGATTATATAAGTGAATGCAGGAGCCTACTGAAACTCACGAACAGGAAATCGAGGAAGGCAGGATCATTCACAATCTTACGTTGCTTGAGGACAGGATTTTAGGCACACCATCCGATTTAACTGAGAAGCAAAGGAGGGAAAATGCTGCCGTAATAAAATTAAGAGGAGGAATGTTCCAGGAAAACGGAGATTTACTTCAGGCTGTCAGTTTTGAATATGATACCGCCAGCGGAGAAATCGGACTTGCTAAAAAACCCTATGAATTCGGAGAGAGATCGCGGATTAATACCTGGATTTTAAAAAGAAAAGGTCAGGAGCAGGGGGAGATTCTTTTGCATCAGCCTGGAGAGATGCCTACACCAGCTCAATACAGCGAAGTTATGATGGCTATGTCTGAAGGAAGGGAAGCAGCAGATGTTTCTCCTAACCGCTGGATTATGCCTGAAAGGATCATACCTGAATATTCGGATCTTGACGGTCCGAGAGAAGTTTGGGGTCAATCTTCCCAGCCAATTAACGCCAAAGGAGATATTGTGGTATTAAAAACCCTAAGGCAATTTAATGAGCGTCACGCTCCTCCCCGTTAGTAGTCAACTCCGGGTTTGGCTAAAAATCCTTTTTCAAATGGGTGTTTTATCGGCATCATTTCGGTTACTAAATCCGCGTGCTTAAATAAAGAAGCTTTACCGTGATGACCGGTTAATATTAAATCCAGATTTTCTGGCTTATTCTTAATCAACTCTATAACTTTTTTTTGGTGAAGAAGTTTTCCCGCTATCGCTCCGACGATCTCATCCGCGATCACCACGTCATATTTACCCGATTTAACTTCCTTATATAATAGATCATAAGTTTTCGTAGCCGCCTCTTTGTGCTGTTTAATATCGTATTGGTCATCAAAAATCTTAACAAACCCGAGACCTCCCTGGATAATTTTGACGTAAGGAGAGAGCATTTTTATCCCCTCAAGCTCGCCTGTAAACCAGGTTTTCCCGAATTGGATAATTAAAACTTTGCGTTTATATCCAGCCGCTCGTAGCGCAAGTCCGAGTGAAGCAGTGGTCTTACCTTTACCCTCGCCGGTATAAATAATCGTTAGGCCGTGTTTTGTTTCTTTAAATTTTTTACTTCTTTTCATAGTTTGTATCTTGAATAATTTAACTTTTAAAATCAAGCCGAGTGTTCACACGACGAACACCATCCACAACCGCCCTCCTCAGGAGCTCTTATTCCGCACTTAACGCACGTCTTAGTGAATCCGCCGGCTCCGAATCTGACTCCTGACGTGCCGGTGTAATTTTGCAGATCCGATAATACTTCGGTAAGAGTTTTGGTGTTAAGTTTCCACTCTCCACAAAAACCTCCGCTTGTCTCCGCGCGCCTCTTGAGATCTGCCATATACGCCATAGTCATATCCGTTTGCGGAGGAATAAAGTTATCTTCAGTTTTATCCAGCCAGGAAACGAAATCAGACCGCGGATTTTCCCGCTCTTTTTTCAGCTTTCGGACGAAGACTTGTACTTCACAAATATACCTGTCTCTAATTCTTTCCTGAATTTGCGCGTCAGTTGACCCGGCAAGAAGCTCCCCTACCAGCCAATCAGCGACCGGACCGGCTACTTCGATCTCGATTCTGCGCCTGATCGCAGGGCTTTGAACAAAATGCATCGTATCTTCTAAGATCCCGAACATCCTGTCTGACCCTTCAATTTCTTTTTTGGCTTTATAAAAACCCCTGATAACGTCAGCGTGGCTGACCCGACCCTCTTTAATGGAAAGCGAACGCAGATGAACATCAAGAGATGATCTCTCTGCAACATCATCTGAATTATTTCCGGATGAAGCTTCAAAAGAGGCCTGGAAGGTTTCCCCGCCAAAATCCCGGGCAAAGCCCTGGTGCACTGCGGTCGTTGCATCAACCTTATAAGAATAAACCTCAAGTCTCCTGACGCCGTTTTCTTGCGTTAAATGTCCTAAATACTCATAACCGTATTCCCCATTATATTTCCTGATCCAGCGGCCTTCCCAATTTTCCGCCCGCGGAGAACTCCATCTGAACGTATAGTCAATTACGCCTTCACTATTGGGACCTAAGGACAAAGCCTTTTCCTCAACCAATTCCATTATTGCCCTGTCGGCACCTCTTCTCCAGCCGGTTATCGCCGTGGTCACACTTGCAGCTAAGGGAAGATATTCTTCATTGGTGATCACTTCTCTGCCTGTTCCCCGCTCCCCGGTCCCGTAATAGACGTGCCTGGTCGGTGTCTGCTGCATCCGAGCCCTGATCAAACCGTCATCTACATAATGCACTCCCTTTTCGTCTTTTAGTCCGGAGATATTTTCCTGAACAAGAGAGGTTCCGTCATTAAGCACAGCCAGCCGAGTAAACCTCCTTGCCAAATCAATATTCCCGTTTGAAGACTGGAGTAATTGGTTAAAAAGAGTCCGGTATAGGCTGACATCGCAAACAAACAATTGTCCGCTAACCTCACGGGCCGTATGACTATTCACTTTTCTCTCCGCTTCAATAACAGGCATATTTTTAGGGTCTCAGAGAGAATTTGGGGTCAAAAAAACCTTCCCGGTTTGAGAAGGCAAAAGAAAAACTTTACCCTCATGCTCGTGAGACTGATATTAAAGGAGACCTTCGACCCGGCTATACGGTTGCGGCACAGTGTCTGAGTTTCACAGACTTCGGAGCCTCCAAATTATATTTTCAAATTAACAACAATTTTCCATATTTAGCACATTGAATATCCACAGCTATAGCATTTTTTTAGATAGTTACACGCGAAGCAGAACTACCGCAAGAAGTATTAGCACATACTATACCCACAGCTATAACACTTCTTACAGCCCTCTTCAAAAACAAAGCTTGCCTGTCCGCATTCTGGACAAAGGTCCGCAGTTTTCTGGGCTGAATCGGCAATCAAGGGGACTTGGGCCGTTACAACATCGTCCCGTCCCGCATTTTCTTTAGTACCGGAAGCGGATTCCGTCTCAACCGTTAAATTCAAAGGTACTGTTTCAGCTTTATCTTCGGAATTTTCCGCAGTTATCGCCAAATCCTCTGCTAAAGCTTTGGCAATCGCATCAGCCAAAGACATAACACGGTCCTTTCCGAAGCCGACGTGCGAAGCTCCACCTATTCCCCGCAGTTGTGCGGAAATCTTTTGGGCAACAGTTTTAGGATCGGCATTAGAGGCGCTTCTAGCAAGGCGCAAAGAAAGGGAAACCAGCCTGCCCATTGCCTCGGCATCAGCCATAGTATGCATTCCGCCCTTACCGACCGTTATAAAAACTTCAAAAGGATTATTATTTTCGTCGCGGTTAATCGTTATGAATCCTTCACCAACCGGAGTCTGCATTTTATAGGTTCTACCTCGGAGAATCATCGGTCTGGAAACAACAGTATCCTGGGACGCATTACCGGTGTCTTCAGCTTTTACTTCTTCTTTCT
>CAYOSW010000016.1:0-26298 GCA_964406775.1 uncultured Gammaproteobacteria bacterium | reverse complement strand
GCTTTGGCTTTCTCACAGACGCTCCCCCCGGGTGTTTATATAGCTATGAACGGAAAGTATTTTAACTGGGATAATGCCAAAAAGAATAAGGAGATCGGGGAGTTTGAAGAGATAGATAATTAAGCACAATGTTAAATAATTTCTTTGAGATATTACTGAATAAAAATAATTCCTGACAGTTTAGCTAGGAGTCCGTAAAAAAAAAGGTATAATTATTTGATGACTTCTGTGGATAGCATTGAAGTATACATCTCGGGTTTCCCGGAAAATATCCGCCAAAAGCTTAAAAAGCTGCACGCAATAATCAAAGGGGAAGCGCCGGATGCGGAAGAGAAAATAAGTTACGGGATGCCTTATTACGGATATAAGGGGAGACTGGCTTATTTTGCAGTAGCCAAAAATCACATCGGGTTATATATACCTCCTCCCGTCATCCAGGACTTTGCTGATGAATTAAAAGACTACGAAACGGCAAAAGCCACAATCCAGTTTCCTCTGGATAAAGAATTGCCGGAAACCCTTATAAAGAAGTTGATTGAAGCCCGGGTAAAACTTAATGAAGCGAATAATAAAGAATAGACCGAAACAACTTAGCCGGGTTTTATATAATAATTTACCTCCGCATTCATAATTTCTATAATTAATTGAAATAATATGTATGCAAAAGATTACCCCGCTCACAGTTCGACACACGAGCTAAGGAGACAGAGGAAAAAAATAAGGGATTCGAGGATATGCTAAAATAATTTGATGAGTAAAATGAACCCGGTTGTACATTTTGAAATGCCCTACAAAGATTCTGAACGTTAGAGTAAATTTTACTCGGAATCTTTTGGCTGGCAGATGAATAAATTAAGCGGCGAGATGGGGAATTATGTTTTAGCAGGAACTACCGAAACTGATGAAAACCAGATGGTTAAAACCCCGGGCAATATTAACGGCGGTTTTTTTGAATATAAGGATGAGGACGGTTATAGGATTCCCAGTGTCGTAATTTCCGTTGATGACTTAAAAGATTCAATTGAAAAAGTTAAAGCGTCGGGAGGTGAAATATTAGGTGAGCCGATGGAAATTCCCGGAATCGGTACTTATATTGCATTTCACGATACAGAAGGCAATAGAGTAGGTATGCTGCAACCCAGTTCCTAATTTTCCGGTAACTAATATTTCAAAATATGGATAAAACAAAAAGAGTCATACTATGGTTGCTTGCGTTAACAATGTTTCTCGTTGTTTTGGACAGCGCGATTATTAATGTCGCCTTGCCTAAAATTAAGGATGCGCTCGGGTTTGACGATGCTTCACTTCAGTGGGTTCTAACTGCCTATATCTTAACTTTCGGCGGATTTTTAATGCTGGGTGGACGGACGGCCGATCTTTACGGCAGACGTAAAATTTTAGTATTCGGGATCAGCGGATTTACGCTGTTTTCGCTTCTGATCGGACTATCTGCCTCATCGCAAATGCTGGTTATATTAAGAGCTTTCCAGGGATTGGCTGCGGCATTTATGGCCCCGGTTGCTTTATCAATACTTTTGACTACTTTTAAAGAAGGTCCGGAAAGATATAAAGCCTTATCGATTTGGAGTCTGGTTGCCTCAGGGGGTGCCGCTGCCGGAGTTTTTCTTGGGGGTTTATTAACTCAATTCCTGGGCTGGCAGTGGTGTTTTTTTGTCAATGTTCCGATAGGAATTGCGGCAATCTTCGGAATTCAAAAATATGTTCCGGCCCATATCAGTGAATCAAAAGATAAACACTTGGATTTACCGGGTGCGGTTCTGATAACCGGCGGACTAATGGCGCTGGTTTACGGATTAACTTTAGCATCCCAATCCGGTTGGACGCATCCCTCGACCTTAACAATTTTCGGAATCAGTATTGCTATGATTGCCGCATTTATATTTAATGAAACAAAATCCAAGCACCCGCTGGTCCCTTTATCAATTTTTAAAATCCGCAATGTCACGGGAGGAAATTTAATTATGCTTCCCGTTGTTGCAGGAGCTCTCGGTATGTTTTTCTTCTGCTCTTTATACGTCCAGGATATTTTAAAGTTCACTCCGGTTCAAAGCGGATTGGCTTTTTTGCCGGTACCGGTATTAATCGGCATTATTTCTTTTCAAGCTCCGAAACTATTAATGAAATTCGGATTTAAAAAATTGGCAATTGCCGGAATTACTCTTACCACAACCGGCACCTTCATAATGAGTCTTTTGAATGTTGACTCATCGTACTTATTCCATATGCTCCCGGCCTTTCTGGTTTTAGCCAGCGGGTTCGGGATTTCATTTGTGGCGATTACGGTTGCATCCACATCCGGAATTCCGGGGGATGAGGCGGGACTGGCTTCGGGTTTAATTAATACTTCCCAGCAAATAGGCGGAGCATTGGGGCTCGCAATTCTTGCAGTGATTTCTGCCAACGCCACAAGTGCGGCGTTAGGTGCAAGACAAACTATGGAAATGGCAAGTATGGCAGGTTACCAAAGGGCGTTTCTAACAGCCTCCTCCTTAATGTTCCTAGCATTATTAATTGCCATCTTCGTCATCCAAACCCCAAAAAATTCAAAAAAATAAATAAGTTGTTGAGAGCCGAATACCAGTGAGTATTCAAAATTATTTAGAGCGTGTTAAAGTTAGTTAATGCCTAAACTTCAAAGAGGACATACTGCTGTTTTGCTTTTAATTATTCTGGTTATTGCCGGAATTACCGGACTTCTTTATTTTAATTTCCATACTAAGTCTCAAGAGAAAATTAATAGTTCAGATGAGATTAAATATGCCTGGACGCAATATGGTCCCGATAGTTCTTTAAGCGCCAGAGTTATAACCACTGCTGATGATTGTCCCCTTATTAAAATTGACGGCCACGATTTTAAAATGGATTTAAGGGCCGCAAAGGATAACGGAGTTGACGTTGCAACTTGCGAAAAGAATTTGCCTCTGGATGTTAAAGAAGTTTTAGTTGGTGAGAATAAACTTCCGGTTGCAAACTGGAGTCCTAAAAAAATCCTGGTGATTGGGGATACCGGTTGTAAGGTTAAAGGTAAAGATGACCAGGATTGTGACGACCCGGATGGTTGGGTATTGCCGGAGTTAGCCAAAAAAGCTGCGGAAATAAATCCTGATTTGATAATCCATGTTGGTGATTTTATTTACCGGGAAGGGGAATGCGAGGAAGAAAAAGATTGCGGTGGTAGTCCCTGGGGTTATAACTTAAAGACTCTGGAGACTGATTTTTTTAATCCGGCAAAACCCCTTTTAAGTAAGGCACCGTGGTTATTTGTTAGAGGAAATCACGAAGAATGCAGCCGGGGAGGGCCACTATGGTTCAGGTTTCAGGGGAGTTCCGAATATAACGGGCAGTGTAGTTTACAGGACCATTCATATACCGTGAATTTTAAAAACCTCCAACTTTTAAATATCGATACTTCAATTTTCTATGATTATCTGGTTGACCAGGCAAGAGTAGACCAGACTGTAAAGGAATTGGGGGAACTGGAGTTAAAAAATAACTTCTGGTTAGTAAGCCACAGGCCTTTGTGGGGAGTCAAAGTCTTTGAGAAGAAGGATCTAACAGAAAAGGATTTGAGTGTGAAGTTGCCGGAGGACTATGAATTTTTGCTTTTAAAATATAAAAACGAATTAAGTCCTAAGCAAAAGTTAGTCTGGTTTAATCATACGCTACAAAATTCCTTAAACCAAAAACAACTGGATATGATCGACCTATCTTTATCAGGCCATTACCATAATTTTGAAGCCTTGAGTTTTAAGGGAAAGCTCCCGCCTCAGATGATTGCCGGCAATACTGCCACCGAACTTGAAGCGGACATTACTGAAACTTTGGAAGGTTTGATGATGCATAAGGAGGAGATCGCAGATGCCAAATTCGTTAAGGCCTTTGGATATATGGTTTTGAAGGAAGTTGGTTTAAATAATTGGAGGGGAATTGAGTATTCGCCTGATGGGGAAGTACTTTTTGAATGTGATATAAAAAACAGGGAAGTAATCTGCAAAGAGTAAAGGGGTATTTGGAGCACATAAAAAACTACCACTGCCGGTCGATTTCGGAAAGTCCTAGAAAGAAATCAAAAAACCCGATCACATTAGATCCCAAGCGGATGATAAAATCAATTGATGAAGTTTAAGTTTTTTAAGGCTTAATCTGAATTCCACGAGTAATTGGGAAAAAATTAGGATATGTTCAAGAAGGGGGAGGTTACCCGCAAGGCGTAGAAGTAGGGTATACTGATGTTAATGCCCGTTAAATTTCCACAACTGTTTTTATCTATCGGAATTTGTTTAGGTGCCGGGTTTATAGGTTCGTTTTTTACATATTCCGCAATTCCTGACTGGTATGCAGGGTTAAACAAACCGCCTTTTAATCCCCCAAACTGGGTATTCGGTCCGGTTTGGACGCTGTTATATATCTTAATGGGAATTTCTTTTTATTTGATTTGGATTTCTAAATCGAAACTTAAACAAAAGGGGATTAAAATATTTTCAATTCAGCTTATCCTTAATACTTCCTGGTCGATCGTCTTTTTCGGATTTAAAAATCCGGAGCTGGCCTTCATTAATATTATCGTTTTGTGGATTGCGATATTTTTAACAATAAAATCTTTTTTTAAGATTTCAAAAGTATCTGCCTACTTATTAGTACCATATCTTCTTTGGGTAAGCTTTGCAGGTATATTGAATTTCTCGATTGTTCTCTTAAACTAAGCTCCAAGTTGCCATTTTTTTATAATTTCAGAAGGATAAATTAACATCAGGATATTTAAGGTTAAATTGTCGCGGATCAGATAGCCGACTCCGAGTTCCATAATAAAAATAAGCAGGATAATCACCCAGACAGGCAGCTTTTTAGCCAGGTAAAAGCCGAAAACCATCGCTAAAGTATCAAATGATGAATTGATAATACTGTCGCCGTAGTAATCGAGAGAAATCGTTGTTTCCCGGTAGCGGTCGATAATAAAACTGCTGTTTTCGATAATTTCCCAAACGCATTCTATAGCTAAAGCGAGTATAAAAGTTTGAAACAGGGTTAACTTCTTAAAAAGCTTACTCAGATAAAAAAATCCGAAACCGTGAATAATATGAGAGAAGGTATACCAATCGGTTAGGTGCTGTGAGTTTTCACTGCTGGTAATCGCGCCGTGCCAAAATTTGATATACCCGCATTTACAGATAATAACCCTGCCGAAGGAGTATTGAGTCAGAGCGGTAAGCACGAGAGCGGTTGCTGCAGCATAAAAATACTTAAGTGAACTGAAGGGAGAAGTCTTCATATTTAAATCGTATCATAGAAGATAATTAGAAGAACCAGTTGGATTTTTCAGCTTTAAAATAAGATATGCTATAATTCTTAAGCTTTGGTCCGGAAGGTTGGATCCGGATGTAAACAGAGCAAAGAGACGAAACTTAAAAGACTGTAGCGTTTGTTGCTTCGGCAAACTCAGCACCAGCTGACCCAAGAGGATAAAGAACGCCAAGAAGAGTATTAATATCAAGGTGGCACCGCCAATTTGTTGGCCCTTGTAAATTCCTAATTTTTTTGGGGGTTTGCAAGGGCTTTTTCGTATGAAAAAAACATTGCCTAAAATTATTCTTAATAAAAAACCGGTGTACCTTAAAATTGCGGAGGGTCTGGATTTCTATGAGGTTTTTTCAAAAATTGAAGATCAATTTGAAAACTGTTTCATCCTCGAGTCCCTAGGGGAGCAGGGAAATTTATCCCGCTACTCGATAATCGGATTTGATCCTCAACATATAATTTCTGCAAAGGGAAATACTTTATATTTTGACGGAGAAAAGTATGAAGTCCCAAACCCGTATTTTGCTCTCAGGGAAATTATGCCCCAGGACGCAATTTCCAAATTTTACGCCGGCGGTTTAATCGGATATTTAAGTTATGAGGCGGTGAATTTTTTTGAGCCGTCCCTAAATTTAGAAGAACATCCTCTGTTTGAAGTATTCAAATTCGGTGCATACCTTGACGGACTTATTTTGGATAAAGTAACCGGTGAACTCTTTTATTTCTTCTATGAGAAAAACCGCCTGAAGATTGTTAAAAAGTTACTTAAAGCGGAATTACCGGAGCGGAAAATTAAAACGAAATTTTTAGGAGATTCACTGAGTAAGGAAGAGCATAAAAAAAAGGTCGAATATGTTTTAGAGCAGATAAAAAAAGGGAATACTTTCCAGTGCGAAGTAGGGTTTAAATCCGAATTCGAAGTAGAAGGAGACCCGCTCCTAATTTATGAAAACTTAAGAAAAATTAATCCGTCACCCTTTATGTATTATCTGAAGTTCGGCAATCAAAAAGTAATCGGTGCCAGTCCGGAGCTTTTATTCAGATTAAAAAACGGAGATATGGAAACATTTCCTTTGGCAGGAACCATCAGACGGGGCAAGACCGTAAAGGAAGATATTGAACTGACAAGAACTTTATTAAATGATCCGAAAGAAATAGCCGAGCATAATATGCTGGTTGATCTGCACAGAAATGATTTGGGTAAAGCTTCGAAATTCGGTACTGTAAAAGTGCGGTCACTGATGGATATAAAAAAATTCGCTCATGTCCAGCATATCTCCTCTGAAATATCCGGGGTGATCAAAGACGGATGTGATATGTTTTGCGCTTTATCTGCAAGTTTTCCGGCAGGAACTTTAACAGGGGCTCCCAAAATTGAATCAATGAAGATAATTTCCAGAATGGAAAATGCGCCAAGGGGCCCTTACGGAGGTGCAGTCGGGCATTTCGGATTTGACGGCAATTGCATTTTTGCAATTTCTATACGCTCGCTTTTTATCTCGGGAAATTATGCATTTGCCCAAACTTCAGGGGGAATCGTCCTGGATTCAGAACCTGAAAAAGAATATCAGGAAATAGAAAATAAATTAATGAGTATGAGAAAGGCGCTTGAGTTATGAAAGTATTATTAATTGATAACTACGATTCGTTTACGTATAACCTTTATCAGCTGACCGGGCAGATACTTGAGGAAAAAGGAGAAAAGTTCAGACTGGATGTCTTCAGGAATGACAAGATTTCCCTGGACCGAATTGAAAAAGCGGGATATGACAGAATTATCATTTCCCCGGGGCCGGGAGATCCTTCCGACCGGAATTATTTCGGTGTATGCGGTGAAGTTTTAACCGAGTTGGGGAAAACGACGCCTGTTTTAGGAGTTTGTTTGGGAATGCAGGGCATCGGTCACTACTTTGGAGGTAAAGTATTCCGGGCGAGAAAAATAATGCACGGAAAAACATCAATAATCACGCATACCGGGAAGGGGATTTTTGCAGGGCTCCCTCAGGATCTGGAAGTAATGAGGTATCACTCTTTAATTGTTGAAAGAAATTCATTGCCCAAAGACTTGGAGATTCTGGCGGTAACTAAATCCAAGGAAATAATGGGATTACGGCACAAAAATTATCCGGTCTGCGGTGTCCAATTTCACCCGGAATCTTTTGCAACAGAAGGAGGAAAACAAATTCTTAAGAATTTTTTGTTTAACAACATATGACTACTGATTTTTTAAATTTATTGATAAAAAAACAGGATTTACAGGAAAAAGAAGCTGAGAAATTGCTGGATATGTTACTGAGCGGTCAGATAACACCGGTTCAGATATCGGCTGTTCTTTCGGCGCTGGCAACAAAAGGAGAAACTGCGGAGGAAATTACAGGATTTATTATAGGGATGCGCAAAAGGATGTTTGCTGTAAAAACACCTGCCGGGACTATTGATATCGTGGGTACGGGAGGAGACGGCTCAAACTCGTTTAATATCTCAACGGTTTCAGCCATTGTTGCGGCAAGCTGCGGGGTTAAAGTTGCAAAGCACGGCAATAGAGCAGCCTCTTCGCTATGCGGAAGTGCCGATGTACTGGAAGAGCTGGGTGTAAATATTAATCTGTCTCCGGAGAAGGCCGGACAGATTTTAGAAAAAAACGGAATGGTTTTTTTGTTTGCTCCGAACTTTCACCCGGCGATGAAAATTGCCGGACCCGTCCGTAAGGAGTTAAAGATAAGGACAATCTTTAACTATCTCGGCCCTTTTTTAAATCCGGGAAAGGTCAAAAGAATGATATTGGGTGTTGCCGATAAAAAGATTGCCGCAAAGTTTGCGCGTATTGCCGGGAAACTAAATTTTGAGCATTTAATAATAGTAACGGGTGAAGAAGGGTTGGATGAAATCAGCATCTCCGGTAAGACTATTGTCCTTGAAATAAAAAAGGGCGCAACTCGAAAATTTGTAATAGATCCTGTAAAACTGGGGTTTCCTGAATACAGTAAAGAAGAATTAACCGGCGGGGCTCCTCGGGTTAATGCGAGGATTGCAATAGATATATTATCCGGCCGGGAGCAGGGAGCAAAAAGAGATGCGGCACTTTTAAACAGCGCTTATGCATTACTGGTGGCCGGAAAAGTAAAAAGCGTCAAACAAGGATTGATGCTGGCTGAGGATGCTGTAAATTCCGGAAAATCCCGTCAGCTGCTGGAAACTATAATAAAGGAAACAAACTTATGAATAATATGATTGTCCGGATTATTAACGAAAACAAAAAAGATTTAGTAATAAGAAAGAAGAGAATTTCTCCATCAGTATTAAAAGAGGGATTAAAAAATATTTCTCAGGGGTTAAATTTTGCAGAGTCATTTAAAAATTTCGGAGTTATTGCAGAAATAAAACTTGCGTCTCCTTCTGCCGGGGAACTCGAGAAATCCGAAAATATTGAGGTGCTGGCAAAAGAATATGAAGATGGGGGAGCTGATGCAATTTCTGTAGTTACGGAAAAATATTTCTTTAAAGGAGAGCCGGGCTATATTAAAGATGTCAAGAGAATTACTGGTCTGCCCGTATTGCAGAAAGATTTTATTTTTGACGGATATCAAATTTATGAATCTAAATTAGCCGGAGCGGATGCACTTCTGCTGATTGCAAAAATAATCAGTCCGGATAAACTTAAAAAATTTGTCTCAATCTGTTTGGAGACCGGAATCGAACCGGTTGTTGAGATAAACGACAAAGAAGATTTAAAAAGCGCCTTAAAAACAGATACCAGAATTATTGCCGTTAACGCAAGAGATCTGGATACGTTTAAAATTGATATAAAGTCAGCCTGTTTTTTACTCCGGGAAATTCCGGACAGTTACACAAAATTGGGGTTCTCGGGAATAAATTCAGTAGGCGAGATTATAAAGTATAGGACAGCCGGAGCTAACGGTGTTTTAATCGGAACAATGCTGATTAAATCAAAAAACAGAAAAGAATTATTAAAGGAGTTTAAAAAAAATGCTAGTTAAAATTTGCGGAATCAGATCTGCGGTATCGGCAAAAACAGCTGTTTATAACGGTGCCGGTTTTTTGGGATTTAATTTTGTGTCCCGATCAAAAAGAAAAATCTCCCCCGAATTTGCAAAACAGATTATTGCGGAAATAAAAGGTCAGGCAAAATTGGTCGGTGTTTTTCAAAATCAGCCGGCTGATGAAGTGAACAGGATAACCGGCTTATTGGATTTGGATTTTATCCAGCTGCACGGAAACGAAGAAACTGAGTATATTGAGGGATTAATAAAACCCGTTATCAAAGCTTATCAGCTCGATCCCGATTTCGATGTAACGGGTTTACTAAAGAATATGAACAATATTAAAGCGGAATTTTTCCTGCTGGACAGAATGAAGCAGTCGCAAGGTAAAATGCTGAGTCCTAGAAAGCTTGCCGTAATTGCAAAAACCCACAAAATTTTTGTAGCGGGGGGTTTAAATGCTGAAAATGTTGAAGAAGTAATAAGACAGGTGAAGCCTTATGGAGTGGATGTGGCTTCAGGAATTGAATCGGGTGGTGTCGAAGATGTCGGAAAAATTAAAACATTTATCGAAAGGGCAAGAAATGCTAAAAAGTAAATTCGGCGAGTACGGAGGGAGATATGTTCCGGAAATGTTAATTCCGGCTCTTGAGGAGCTCGAAAAAGCTTATGAGGCGGCAAAGAAAGACCCAAAATTTAAGAAAGAGTTTTTGGATCTTTTGGCAAATTATTGCGGCAGACCGACGCCATTAATTTATGCAAAGAATTTAACTAAAAGATTAGGCGGAGCGAAGATTTATTTTAAGAATGAGGGATTAAATCACACCGGTGCTCATAAGATTACTCACTGCATAGGTCAGGGGCTCTTGGCCAAACGGATGGGAAAAAAAAGAATAATTGCCGAAACAGGCGCCGGACAGCACGGACTTGCCTCGGCTACAGTTGCGGCAAAACTCGGAATGAAGTGCACTGTTTTTATGGGGGAGGTTGATTTCAACCGGCAGAGGCCGAATGCTTTTTGGATGGAGCAGTTGGGAGCAGAAGTAATTCCGGTTAAGTTTGGTTCAAAGACTCTGAAGGATGCAGTAAATGCAGCACTTAAAGACTGGATTGAAAATGTCGAAGACTCTTATTATTTATTAGGTTCGGTGGTAGGGCCTCATCCTTATCCCGCAATGACCCGCGATTTTCAGTCGATTGTGGGAAGTGAGGTAAAAGAACAAATAAAAAATTTTGAAGGAAAACTTCCGAGTGCGGTAGTGGCTTGCGTCGGGGGAGGGAGTAATGCAATGGGAATTTTTTCGGGATTTTTCAGTGACAAGAGAGTGAAGTTGATCGGAGTCGAGGCGGGGGGTAAAGGAAAAAAACCCGGTGAAAATTCGGTGCGTTTTAACGGCGGCTCGGTCGGGATTGTCGAGGGCTATAAATCCTATTTCCTTCAGGATAGTGACGGTAATCTGCAAAAAACACATTCTATTTCGGCAGGATTGGATTATGCCGGAATCGGCCCTGAGTTGGCCTATCTTCACGACACAAAGCGGGTGCAGTTTGTTTCGGTGACCGATCAGGAAACCCTAGAGGCTTTTAAAATTTTGGCAAAAGAAGAGGGGATCGTACCGGCCCTTGAATCGGCGCACGCTGTGGCTCAGGTTATAAAAATGGCGCCGAAATTAAAGAAAAGCGAAATAATAGTTGCAAATTTATCCGGCAGAGGAGACAAGGATTTATTTATAGTTGCTAAAGCGTTAAAAGATGAAAAATTTGAGAAATTCTTAAAGGAATATCTGGAAGGATACCATAATGATTAAATTGATGACTCACGTTGTTATCGGCTACCCTTCTCTTAAGGAGACGGAAGATTTAGTTTTAATGATGGATAAAGCGGGCGTTGATTTTATTGAACTTCAGATTCCTTTCTCCGATCCTCTGGCCGACGGTCCGGCGATTATGGAAGCTTGTGAAACATCTTTGAAAAATGGAACAAAGGTGAAGGATGCATTTGCGGTTGCCAAAAAACTATCAAAACAAATTAAAACACCTCTATTGTTTATGGCTTATTTCAACACAGTTTATAAATACGGGATAGAAAAGTTTTGTTTTGATGCAAAGCGCGTAGGGATAAAAGGAGTTATAGTTCCCGACTTTCCCTTAGAAGAAGAACAAAGCGAACATTTTAACCGCAGCGTAAAAGAGAATAAACTTTTGAACATAAAAGTCCTGTCTCCTGCTTCAACTGAAGAAAGAATTATTATGAATTCTAAAGTAGCAACAGGATTTATTTACTGTACAGCCCGCCAGGGGATAACCGGTACGCAAAAAGGGTTTGATAAATCGGTAATTAAATACTTAAAGACGGTTAAAAAACATTTTAATATTCCGGTTGCGCTGGGATTTGGAATATCAAAAAGAGAACATATCGATCAGATGAAAGGATATGCTGATATGGCAGTTGTGGGAAGTGCAATTTTGGATATAATAAATGCACATCAGAACGATTATCTGGAAAATGTCAGTATCTTTTTGAAGGAATTAAAATTATGACGAAAAAAGTATTATCAGGTATTAGAGCAACAGGAAGACTCCACTTGGGTAATTATCTCGGAGCAGTAAAAGGAATGCTTGAGCTTCAGAATAACCCCGAGTATGAAACATTTTATATGGTTGCTGACGTTCATTCGATAACAACTCCTTATAATATTGACGAGCTCAGAAGGAATAGAAGGGAAGTGATTATAGATTATTTGGCTGCCGGGCTTGATCCTAAAAAGTCGGTAATTTTCCAGCAGGCCGATGTGACAGAGCATATTGAACTCGCCTTTTATTTTTCATCAGTCGTAACTATAGCCAAAATGCAGCATTTGCCGACCTTCAAAGAGAAAGTGAAACAGTATCCCGAGAATGCCACTATGGCGCTTCTTAACTATCCGATTTTAATGGCTGCCGATATTTTAGTTTATAAAGCAGGCTTGGTTCCGGTGGGTATTGATCAGGAGCCTCACCTGGAAGTAGCGAGGGAAATTGCCAGAAGAATGAATCAGGATTACGGAACCGATTTTCCCGAGCCCAAGAGATTTGCCACTAAAGGTGAATACGTGCCTTCCTTAACGGGTGAGGGTAAAATGAGCAAGACTGTTGAAGGCAGTTTTATTAATTTAACGGATGATTTAGAGACAATTCAGGGTTCAGTAGCAAAAATTCCTACAGATAGCGGAAAAGGACATATCGAGTACAGAGGGGGTGTTGCAACCTATATAAATGAAACTGGACAGCCCTCTTTAGGGACTGCTTCGTTGGTAAGTCTAGCAACACTTTATAATCCCAATTTTCCAACACAATTTAATGAACAATATAAAACAGGGGTAAGGTACGGTGATCTTAAGAAAGAAGTTGCAGATGATATATATAATGATTTACGAGAATTCAGAGAAAAGAGAAAAGAACTGGAAAATAATCCTAGGTTTGTCGATGAGGTTATTAGAGAAGGCGCAGAGAAAGCCAGATTCGTTGCGGGAAAGACTGTAAAAGAAGTTAGAGAAAAAATGGGATTAGGTTAGTCTAAGTTTTCTTTACAGCTCATCGTTAGACCTGGATCTTCTGGCGATTGCTCTATCGATAAAACCCGCATAAGGCTCGGCCCAGGATCTTCTGTATTCAGAATCAGCAATCGGGGCGACTAAACCGTAATTTGCCCGCAGCACTTGCAGTGTAGCGATTCCGGACAGCACTCCCAAACAAAGTCTGCCGCTTGGTCCGCGGAAATGCCTGGACTTGTCAGGATCTGTAGGATATCCGTTTTGGTCAACTCCATTCAGCAATGTGTTAACTTCACCTCGGTGACGGATCCTCATAACGGAAGCATAAACTCCTCTTATAAAATACGGCACAACATCATTCGGAACTTCAACCAAACCTGTATAGACAAGTCCGCCCATACTACCCGCAACGTCCAATCCGGTTGAAGCATAGGGCAAAAAATCCGGAAGGTAAAGTCGCACAGCCCCGGCCAGAGTATTATCGTGAGTCTCTGCAAGCTCTCTTTTTAGGGAATTAGAAGCAGGCGGTTGAGTTTCGACAGAAAGCGGTGCGTCATTTAACCTACTATAGAAAGCGGCAAGTGATGATCTATAAAGAGCTTCTGCTGAACCAGCCATAGCTTGAGATTTTATATTATTTGAGTTTGGATTCAAAATTGTTAGAATACACTCTATGGCAAACATTGATGATTTTTTAAAGCTTGAGTTTAAAGTCGGGACTGTTCTGGAGGCTTCTGATATCGAAGGCTCCGAGAAACTGTTAAAGCTCATAGTCGATCTGGGTGAGGAGAATCCGCGTCAGATTCTTTCCGGAATTAAACAATGGTATACACCCGAAGACTTAAAAGACAAACAGTTTATATTTATCGCAAATCTTGAGCCTAGAATGATGATGGGACTTGAGTCGCAGGGGATGATTCTGGCTGCAGAAGGACCTTCCTCCGCTGAAGCTCTGGAAGGGCAAGGAAAACCGGTTCCTCTTATTCCCGCGGAAAAAGTGCCATCCGGCTCCAAAATCCGCTAGAATATTATCAATGTCCAAATTTCTGCCCTTCCTGGTACTCATCATCTTTTTCGCATTTTTGTCTTTCGGTCCGGTAGATACAAACTTTAAAAAATATGCTTCCCAATATACTGGGCTTGCCACATTAAAAATTCCGATCTCCGGGACAGGTTCGATGTTTCCGACTTTTCCTAAAGGTAAAGGGAAAACTCCTCAGGAGTTGGCCGATGAGCTGGTGGCGAAAGTTGATATGTACGTATATCCGAATCCGAGATTTAAGATCGGCAGGGGGGATATTGTTGAATTCAAAAACGCCAAGACCGATGAAATTGAGGCAAAGGAATTTGACGGAAAATTGGCCGGTTTTGTTAAAAGAATTATCGGAACACCCGGCGATACTATAGAAATCAGGGACGGTCAGGTTCTTATTAACAACACCGCTGTCAAAGAACCGTATACTGCGCTGGCGCGTTCTACCTTCGGAGGGGCATTTTTGCCGGATTGTACAATAATGACTGTTCCTCAGGGAAAATACTTCGTTTTAGGAGACAACCGAAAAGCCAGTAATGATTCCAGGCACGAAGTGGGTTTAATCGATGATAAAGATATCGGATTTATGCTGCCTTTGGAGCATCAAAAAGGAGTGTGGGATAAAAATTGGCGTGACACCGGCAAAGATGACGATGCCGGCTCAAGAATCAAACTTGATAAGCAAAAATATTTAGGATTTGTAAATACTTTAAGAGCGGAAGCAGGTCTTAAGCCTTTAAAATACAGCGAAGGACTTGAAAAATCCGCAGGTTTCCGGGGGAAAAATATTTTAAAATCCAATGATTTTTCTTTTGAGGCGACAAGATCGGGATATACCATCGAAAACGCCTTTGCTGATGCCGGGTATTGGAATCCTATCCGCGGAGAAAGTCTGATCCAGGGATATTATTCATCTGACGAATTGATAGAGGGGTTGACTGAATTTAAAAAATCCTCCGGCGTCTTAACCGATAAGGAAATAGAAGAAATAGGCATATCCGAGGTTCAGGGTGATGTAAACGGTTGCCCGACTCAGGTAATTGTCCAGCATTTCGCGGGATATATTCCGCCTAATTACCCAAAGGATCAGGTAGATTCTTTCAATAACGGCCTGGCGAGTCTGAAAAAAATAACCCCGGGCTGGAAAGATCTCAGGGACGGGGCGGGGACGGCTTCTTTCTACCAGAAAAATAAACAGGATATAGATAGGATTATTCAGATTATTGAAATCAGAATTGACCGGCTTGAGCCGATTGTTAAAAAAGTTGTGGCCAATCAATGGCTGAGTTCGGCGGAAAATAGCTACTTAAAAGAAGACGAATCCCTGGCGCGTGAGCAGAATGAATTGGCTCAAAAAATTAACGCAGCCATCAAGAGCGGTGAGTAATGGCAAAGTTTGTTTGGGTTTGTTATACTTGCCCCGATGGCGACCCATAAAAACATTTTAAAAATATCCAAGGCTAAAATACCATCCAGATTCCTCGGCAAAAAGAACGGTAAAAATAAGCTCAACTCAATCGTTAAAACAATAGCTGTCTATGTTCTGATAGGTTTGGCAGTTCTTGTTTTCTTGGGCGGATTTTCCAATACAACACCATCAGGAAAAGAAATCGCATTATCACAGGTGATCAGCGAGATTAAAGAAGATAAGGTTGAGAAAATCAGTTTGGAAGGCGAGAAGGTTATTGTTGATTACAAAGGAGATGGGGAAAATGGGGTGTCCCGTAAAGAATCAGGTGAATCAATTTATAAGATTTTTGAAAGTGCAGGAGTTGATCCTTCCAAGGTAGCAATTGAGATAAAGGATATTTCCTGGCAACAGAATTGGATTTCAATAATCGGAACAGTTCTGCCGATTTTACTGATGGTAGGGTTCTTTCTTCTAATCTTCAGGCAGGCAAGGGATGCAGGTCAGGGCATTTTTTCTTTCGGTCAGTCCCGGGCCAGATTGTTCAACAAAGATCAGCCTCAAATTAAGTTCTCTGATGTAGCGGGAGTGGATGAAGCCAAAAAAGAGCTTGAAGAAGTTGTCGACTTTTTAAAAAATCCCGGTAAATACAAGGAGATCGGAGCTAGAACTCCTAAAGGTGTTTTACTCGTCGGACCTCCGGGTACCGGTAAGACATTACTATCCCGCGCTGTAGCCGGGGAGGCAGGGGTGCCCTTTTTCTCGATAGCCGGATCAGAATTTATGGAGATGTTGGTCGGAGTCGGAGCAGCCCGTGTCCGGGATATGTTTGCACAGGCTAAAAAGAGCGCTCCGGCAATTATTTTTATTGATGAAATTGAATCTATCGGCAGGATGAGAGGGATGGGTATGTCGGGCGGGCACGACGAAAGAGAACAGACATTAAACCAGATATTGGTTGAGATGGACGGTTTTGCGCCTAATGAGTCGGTGATAGTTGTAGCCGCAACGAACAGGCCCGATCTTCTGGATCCGGCTTTAGTCAGGCCGGGGAGGTTTGACAGACGGGTTGTCATCGGTTTGCCTGATCTTGAGGAGCGTAAATTTATCATCAAGCTCCATATGAAGGGAAAGCCTTTTACCAAGGATGTTGATGTCGACAGACTTGCGCGCAGAACTGTCGGGTTCTCAGGCGCGGATTTAGCTAATATGTTGAATGAGGCTGCGATTTTAGCGGCCCGTGAAGCGAAAAAGGAAATTTCATCGCTTGATCTTGAAGAAGCCGCAACTAAAGTTAAAATGGGTCCGCAAAGAAAAAGAATGCAGTCCGAGCGGGACAGGAATCTTGCGGCATATCACGAAGCGGGTCACGCAATGGTAGGGCACAGCCTGCCTCTGGTTGATCCGGTTCACAGAATTACGATTGTTTCCCGCGGTATGTCCGGGGGCCATACGATGTTTCCTCCGACCGAAGACCGCTCGAATGAAACCAAATCCAGACTTCTTCAGCAGATTGCCACGGCACTAGGGGGCAGGGCTGCCGAGGAGCTTATATTTAAGGATGTTTCAACAGGCGCTTCAAACGATATGGAAGTTGCAACGGGGATAGCCCGGGAGATGGTAACCTCTTATGGAATGAGCAGTTTGGGTCCGATTACGATCACTCCCCGCAGCGCCTTCGGAATGTACAGAGAAGAAGGGTCCGCCGTTTCCGAGGCTCTGCAGTCAAAAATAGACACTGAAATATCCAAAATTATAGATCAGGCTTATAAACAGGCGAAAGAATTATTACTTAAGAATAGAACCAAGCTGGATAAAGTGGCAAAATCATTGCTGGAAAAAGAAACTCTGGACACTGATGAGTTCGAAAAGTTAGTCGGAAAAAAGAAAATGACTGAAAATGTCTCAACCACCTCAGCTGTACTTCTTCAGGAAATTAAATCCTGAAGCTTTTTAAATACTGCCACCTGTTGTAGAATAACTCCCCCTTAATTAAACTGGAAATATGGAATTTTTAAAAAAATTATGGTGGCTTTTAAGGCCTTTCCATAAGCAGCTGTTTCTGTTATCTCTCATCACAGTTTTCTTTGAACTGGGAATTTTAGCGGGTCCTTACGTATTCGGAAAAATCCTGGATATATTGATTGCCACAAAGGGTTTGATAAGTTTTGAAACGGCGCTTTTGGTAATAGGAGGTTTGGTAGCAATCAGACTATTCACTCTGATAATGGATTATGTGAGAGACATATTAATAGTCAGACTTCTTTGGCGGTCGGAACGCCATATCTCGACAATTGCCTACAACAAGCTTCTGGAACTCTCGATCGACTATCACGAAAAAGTAAATACGGGCTCAAAAATAAATCTGGTTAATAAGGGGAAGGATAAAATGATCGATCTGATTGCGGCATTTTCCTGGGAATTTGAACCGATTGTTTCAAAGATCATTTTAACCTCAATAGTCATATTAATTGTCAGCTGGGTGTTCGGTCTGGTTTTTATTGTTTCGGTAATACCTTTTCTTTTTATAACTTTTAAAACTTTTCAAATAACCAGGCCTCTGAGGATGAAACGGCACGATATCTATGAAATATCATCCGGGGAGATAGGGGACACGATTACCAATATCACGGTCGTTAAAGCGTTTGCTCAGGAGGAAAGGGAAAAAACTTCATTCGGCTCGCTTTGGGAAAACGTTCTTAATATTTCAGGGAGGGAATATAAGATTCATACAGTCTCCTCGCTTATGCGCAGTTTTATTATTGAATTCTGCTATATAACTTTGATGATTATAGGAATTCTCCAGATCAGATCCGGAAATTTAACGGTAGGTAGTTTGGTATTCCTGATATCTCTTACTGAACGCGCCTACTCAAACATCTACAGACTCGGTAGGATTTATGAAAGAGCAGCGGATGCGGCAGAGCCTGTTGAAAGAATCAGTTCACTCCTGGAGAAAAAAGCGAGTGTGGTTAATTCCGAAAAAGCGGTAGTTCCCGAGCAAATTTCAGGTCAGATTGACTTTAATCAAGTCTCGTTTGCCTACGGCAAAAGGGATGTTTTAAAAAACATTACATTCTCAATTCCTGCAGGATCATTTGTTGCTTTGGTCGGAAAGTCCGGTTCGGGAAAATCAACGATCGCCAAACTTCTATCCAGATATTACGATCCGCAAAAAGGAAGTATTGTTATTGACGGCAAATACGACCTAAGGGACTTAGATATTAATTTTTATAGAAACCATACTGCTGTAGTTTTTCAGGATTCTCCTGTCCCGAACCGTATGATTTGGGAAGTCATAAGTTATTCGGCGGGAGAGAAGGATTTTGAAGCTGTTAAAGGTAGGGTTATTGAGGCAGCTAAACTGGCTCACGCCCACGAATTTATTTCCGAGTTCGAGGACGGTTACGAAACTCAAATCGGCGAAAGAGGCGTTAAATTATCGGGGGGTCAAAAACAAAGATTGGCTATCGCCAGAGCTTTATTCGCCGAACCAAAGATTCTCATAATGGATGAACCTACCTCACATCTTGATACTCTCTCCGAGGCGATGATCCAAAAAGCGTTGGAGGAGATTTCGGAAAAGCGGGCAATGACAAAGATAATAATTGCTCACAGGCTCTCGACTGTCCAGAAAGCCGACAATATTCTAGTTATGGAAAAAGGCAGATTGGTAGAGCACGGAACGCACAGTCAGCTATTGAAAAACGGCGGAGTTTATTCTCAAATTGTCGCCCAGTCAGAGCTCAAGCATTAGCTATCCGCGATAGCTCACGGAAGTGGTAAAATAAGCTATGGGAAAACTTGTCGACTTGGCAATAGTGATTCCGACGCTGAATGAGGAAGGTTATATTGGGAATTTGTTGGATTCAATCAGTAAACAAACTGTCTTACCCCGTGAAATAGTAATAATCGATGCATTTTCTAAAGATAAAACCGAATCGGAAGTAAAGGCACGCAAAAAAAAGCTGCCCCAGCTGAAGTTTTTTCAAATCCCCAAATTCTCAATTTCCCGTCAGCGTAATTTCGGTGCTGAAAAAACAAAATCTTCTCATCTTCTATTCCTGGACGCGGATACGATGCTTGTTGATAAAGATACTTTGGAAAAATATTTCCAGGAAGTTAAAGATAAGGATCCGGGATTGGCGGTTGCCGCAAATTATCCGCTTTCGGATCACTGGAAAGATAAAGTTTTATTCCAGGCTACGAACATCGGTATTAAGGCAGTCAGGGATTTTTATCCTTTGGCTGTGGCAATAAATCTTTACGTGAGAAGAGATATCTTTGATACGCTCGGCGGCTTTGATGAAAAAGTAAAATTAGGTGAGGATTGTGAATTAGTACAGCGGTATGCAAAAAAGGGTTTGAAATTTATTGTTCTAGAAAAACCTCGGATATTCACATCGGTAAGAAGGTTGAGGAAAGAGGGAAGGATAGGATATATAGTCAAATCAATTAATTCTTTGATCGGTACCGAGATTTACGGATACCGTAAAAATCCGATTATCAAGGAGTACGAATTCGGTAAACACCTGCCTGTTAAAAACGGAACCTCCGAATGAAAATAGAAACAATCCTTAAGTGGTATATCTTAGTAACAAGTGCTTATTTGTTAGCTGATGCGGTTGTGCATATTCTTGATTTTAAATTAGTTGATGTAATCTTAACCTGGCCGGTACAAGCTGTAGTTTACTCTAAATTTATCGGACATTTATACGGATTTTTTGCCATACTGGCTGCGATGTTTGGTATTGAGGCGCAAAGAGATATAAAGAAATACAAAAATTTTATATACCTGACTGCTGTCTGGCTCGTATTTTACGGTGTAAATTTATTGTCAACCGGACTGGGTGCCAACTTTTCCGAAATGTTTGCGAGAGAGCCGTCAATTTATGTCTGGCTGCCCTCGTATAATCTGTATTTAATATTCGAATCTGCGCTGTGTTTTATATTTGCTGGTTTAACTTTTGTTTGGTGGAAATCAGAAAGAAAAGCTGGAAAAAAGTAAAGCACTTCCTAAGATCATCCCGAGAACATAGTTTGCCGGCAATGGACCTATCCAATTTTTGTGCCAGGGAATATTTACCTTACTGAATTTTTTTAAGCCGAAATGAGGATTCAAAATAAACCATAACAGATCTTCGGCAATAAGCAGAAAAAGGAATGAAGAAATAATCTGCAATTCAATTTGAATGTTCCATTGCAGTCCAGCGACAAAGGGAAAGTGATATAGAAAAAAAATCATCAAAAACATCCAAAAATGATAACCGGTAACCGGAGTTTCGCCCAGAATAATTTTGGTAAATCTATTTTTCTTGCGCCAAGTCGGCAATTTTTCCGCCCAGCCGTGCTTTCCTTCGATATTAATTTCAACTTTAGCTAATATGAAAGCAAGCAGAACAGTCCAAAGAAGCAATCCGGGGATCATTTATCGCCCCCTTTTTTATACGAATTAACTGTCTTCTTATATAAATCCATTAATTTAGTAGTAGCATATTCCGCCCCAAAGTTTTTCATAATCTGTTTTTTTGATTCCTTCCCTAATTTTGAGCTTAGAGGGGAGTCCCTTAGCAGACTGACTATTTTTCCGGCGAATATTTTCGTATCCGCTTTAACAACATAACCGTTTATTCCGTCAGTTACGGCCCCCTGATAAGCTTTATCATCAATGACGATTATCGGCAATTCCGATGCCGCCGCCTCAAGTGTAACCATAGGATGAACCTCAGAAGATGATGCAAACACAAACATATAAGCACTTTTGTAAACTTGAGGCATATCTGAAGATGAAATATTGCCTGTTAGATGAAACCTGTCGTTTACTTTTAACTTGTTCGCCAGATTTTGGAGCTTCTTTTTTTCCCTGCCATCACCCACAAAAACTAAGTGAGATTTTTTATCTGTTTTACAAACTTCAGAAAAACTTTTTATTAAAAATTCAAAATCCTTTTCCGGTTCAAGCCGTCCTACCGCCAACAATAAAGGGGTAGAGACAGGTAGGTTTAAAAGTTTGTGAAGATAATGACCCTTTTTAATGTTGAATTTATTTAGGTGTAGGAAATTGGGTACGACCTCGATCTTTTTCTTGACGCCGTAATTTATCAATTCCGTCTCCATTTTATATGAAGGGGCTACAATCAATTCACACCAGTTTGCCAGCTGTTTAAGGAAATTATTCACCATACCGGGCGTAAGTATTTTTCCGTTTAAAATATATTTTGTATGGATGGAATGAATATTGTGAAAGGTATGAGCATAAGGCACTTTTTTAATCCGGGCAAATAAAAGTCCTATTAAAGAGAATGGGCCATTTCCGTGAGCGTGAACAATGTCGACATCCAGTTTCATTAATTTTCGGAAATAATTTCCGGGAGGAGGCAAAGGGATTCTCAGTAAATCGGGAAGAGTCGGCCAGGCTCTAATTGAGCTGATACGAATAATATCGGGATCATCGTCAACGTAATCTTTAATCTTCGGGGCGATTATATAGACAGTGTGCCCTTGTGCGCGGTAGACTTTCGTAAAATTTTCAACCGATGTGACAACCCCGTTAAGCTGAGGATAGTACGAATCAGTAAAGTAGGCAATTTTCATTTTATAAGTTACAATTATATACGATTTCAGGCTTTATGAGTGAAACTCTCTCGCCATCGCTATCAAATATTAATCCCGAACACCGGTCTTTTAAGGCAGCAGAGAGTCTAATTAACCGCCCTCAGGAGATTGTTTTCGGTGCTCCTTCACCCGATCTGACCCGGGATGTTAATTTGGCTATGGAAATATTTCCGCCTCATATGAGGGTGAAACTTAAGGAGAGCGTTCCGTCGTTTCACGCAGCGGTATTTACCACAAAAAAGGCGGAAAGTATGGAAAAACCTGATACCGAACAGGCAGAGAAAAAACCGACTGTCGGACTGTTCTTTCTCTCAGGAGTGCCGGGCTCGGGAGCAGGACATTTGTTTGTTCCTCTTGAGATGGTGCGGGCCGCTCAAAGCAGGCCCGAGCTGGGCGAGGTAACATTAGGGGGATCAGTGGGTGCGGTTCTGAGTGCGGATACAAACGGCAGTAGACTCGTAACTAATCCTGTGGAAAGGGCTGGATACTTAGCGGCCTTTTTTGAGGAATTGATGAAAAACCAGAATTGCGACGAGATTTATCTCATCGGGCACTCTCTGGGTGCTGCCGAACTTCCGTATCTGGTGCCTTTATTAAATAAACTTTTTGAAATAAGGGGCAAGAAAACCCGGGTCGCGGGAGCGATAATGCATCAACCGGGAGGAATGGGGGATCAAAGGATGGGGGGACTTACGGGCGAGAAGGGTGTTTTGTCTTTTGCAATCGGCAGAACAGGCAGAGTATCTTCATTCATTGATGATACGGCGTATATGTTTCCCACCCGGGATGATTTTGCAAGAATAGAGACTGAGATAGGAATGGCTCAGGACAAGGGCGATCATACTTTGGCGATGAGACTGGAGGCTGTAAAGAAGGATATGCAGGAGCAGCCGGCAAAAAATCAGCACTTTATAGACAATAATCTTGAGCAAAAACAGAAGGATGAATTAGCAAAAATAGACTCGGAACTGGAAGCGGCTTATTCGGTGGGCGATGCTAAAAAAGCAGATGAATATTATCGCCAGAGGCTTAAGCTTTTAAGTCCGATGGTTATTAAAATCGTAAATACCAGAGAGAAAACTCCTAAAGATCCTTCGCCTTTAGCTTTTGCAAAATTTGCGCCGTATATGCTGTTACATCCGGCCGGGTTATTGGGAATGGTTCCTGCGGAAGTCCGTAAACTAATGAAGGTGCCTATAGCCGTAACCTCCTCCGATGCAGATTTATATTTCCCTAAAAAATTAGTAACCTCGTCATTTGATACAGAGCAAATTAGACAATATGAAAAAATAAAAGCAGCAAAAATGGCTCAGGGTACAGAAGAAGAAAGTCTAAACGATGAAGCATTTGCCGAGAGTAGGATGTTTCCTGAATCACCCGAGACTTTTTTAGTGGATATTCCTAACTTGCCTCACAGCGGAACAACAGTCGATCCGGAAAAAGTAGCGCCAATGGCGATTGATATGTTTGTCCGAATGAAAGAATCAGTCAAAAAGTCAGGTAAGGGGGTTTTAACCAGGCTCGGTTATTTCGGAAAATTAGGTAGCTAAATTTCCTTAATTATACTCCCCAGCTTGCCAAGATCACTCATAAAAAGCTATATTAAATAGTGTGATTTATCTTCCGATTACGGCTGCAGCATACCTTCTCAATGCGGTATCGGTAACAGTCGATAAATTTCTTCTGAATAAACAAATTCCTCACCCGCTGATTTATGTGTTCTACTTTAGCCTGGTCTCCTGCGGATCGCTTCTATTGTTGCCCTTTGCGTCTTTACCCACACCCTATATTTTTACCCTGGCGTCGGTCTCTACTCTTCTTTGGACGGTTGGAGCTTACCTGATGTTTAAAGCCTTACAGACAGGTCAGATTTCAAGAGTCATACCGGTAATAGGAACTCTTATTCCACTGATCTTATTAGCAGCCGGACTTTTTTTAGGGACAGTCAGTCAATATGAGGGCTATGCTATCGGGGTGCTGGTTCTGGGACTGATATTTCTAACGGTCTTTGACTGGAGGGGTCAAGTAAATAAAAACGAAATTTTATTTGAAGTTTTATCCGCGCTGTTTTTTGCTGTCTCTTATTTTATATTGCGCTTTGCCTACGATAATTCAAACTTCTGGACGGTATTTGTTTATTCAAGACCGGTACTTATTCCGGTCGGATTATTGCTGATCTTAATTCCGGCGACCAGGAAATTAATTTTTCAAACCGGAAAAGAAAAACAGGAGAGTCCTCAAATACCTTACTGGAAAAAAATGTTCACTTCAGGTGCAATCTGGTTATTTGGAGCAGGGCAGATATCTGCAGGCATTTCTCAGCTTCTTCTAACTTTTGCAATCTCTCTTGCAAATCCTGCCGTTGTAAATGCACTTCAAGGAGTTCAATATGTTTTCCTTTTCGGCGCGAATATACTGTTGTCCAAAAAATATCCGCAAATCTTTAAAGAAAATACAAATCCCTCGAATTTACTGATTAAAGGAATAGGAATAGTTTGTATCTGTATTGGACTTTATATGCTGGCGGAAAACGCTTTATATACATAATGAAATTAAAACTGCCCAAAAATAAAATAGTGAGATGCTTAATATATTTTCTAGCAACGATTCTGGCCCTGGTTTCACTATTCTACTTTTTTTCTTTTGTCTCGGAAAAATTAAATCCTCCCGCAACTTCCGTAAATTACGGAGTCACCTTTTCTCCTTTGGCTTCCGAAAGTTTGGGTCAGGATTGGAAAGAAGTTTATACGGATATCCTGGATGACCTGAAAGTAAGAAAATTAAGAATTCCCAGCTACTGGACAAATATAGAATCTCAGGAAGGGCAATATGATTATTCCCAAACGGATTATATGGTTGAGGAAGCGGTAAAAAGAAATGCCCGGATAATATTAGCAGTCGGAATGAGACAGCCCCGCTGGCCCGAATGCCATTTGCCGGAATGGGTGAATAAGTTGGAGAAGGGTAAAAAACAGGAAAAAATTAAGGAATTTATTACAAAAGTAATTGAGCGCTATAAAGATAGTTCTGCGGTTGTTGCATTTCAGGTTGAAAACGAACCGCTCTTTCCTATTTGGGCAGTCTATTGCGATTCGCCCAATCCGGAATTTTTTAAATCGGAAGTCTCTCTAGCACGCAGTCTGACAAGTAAAACGATTATGACTTCCGCAAGCGGAGAGTGGGATATTTGGATCCCTCAAATGCAGGTTACAGACGAATTAGGAATAAGTCTTTACCGCAGAGTGCATAATCCCTATACGGGGTATTTTTATTATCCGCTTATACCCGGTTTTTATTCGCTAAAATCTAACTTCTCAAGACTCTTTGCGCCCGGTAACAAAAAAACAGTTATTACCGAATTACAGGCCGAGCCCTGGTTTGGAGACTATAATCCGGTGACTATGCCGGCCGCTTTACAGAAAGATTTATTTACAATCGGAATGTTTGAAGACAATGTCGAATATGCCCGGAAAACATCTTTTGATGAAATCTATCTTTGGGGTGTTGAATGGTGGCATTTAATGAAGCAAAAAGGCGATAGTGAATATTGGGATTATGCAAAAATGCTGATTCAGTGAGTATATTCCAGGAATTGTCCCGCTGTCATCGAGAATCCATATTCCGTACTGAGGAACGTTTTTAAAACAGTCCCCTTGCCGCTCACAGTTTCCAGAAAATTACCATATTTGGTGAATAAAGTTACCAGATTCTCGAAATGCCTGTCTGATCTGCGGTTAATTTTGGATAACCCGTTTAAAAACATCAATCCTAAATGGGGCCAATGGGCTTTTTCGTGGAATCCGTGAGCAGTTAGAGTTGTAACGATCGGTATGAAAGACGAAGGATACTTAGCTATTGAAGCGCGGACAGGATAGGGGTGGAAGATATTCATTTTTTCCAGACTGTCGCTTATTTTATGACGGATGGCCTTATTAAATAATTCAAAATAAACAGCCAGTATCATTCCGTCTATTCCAGGTTGTGAGGTGCCGTGATAATCGACTAAATTATTATTATTGAATCTATCTGCCAGTAAATTTTTATCAAGGGTTTTTATTTCAGTTTTAACTTGGAACCTCATTTTTTTAGCAAGCGTAAGCATTTTTAGAACGCAAAGATTATTCCAGGTAGAGGACGGTCTTTTGACCGTATCCATCCAGTCTCCTGTAGCGCTCCTTTTGACCATTCCGTTTTTATCGAGGTAGTCTCTCTCAAATTTTTCCAATAATATTTGCAGCTGCGGTTTATATTTCCGGAGAAGACCGTTATCCCCGGAAAGTGTCCCGTGTTCATATAGACAGTAAATTATCCAGGGAAGTGAATCGACTCTTTCGAAATGTATGTCCGATCCGCGGTTAAAGCGGTAGCAGGAAAAAGATTTTTTGTGTGTTG
>CAYOSW010000015.1:0-26732 GCA_964406775.1 uncultured Gammaproteobacteria bacterium | reverse complement strand
TCGGGTGCAAGCAAAAACTTAAGATGGAATTGAAGTTTTTTGCAACTCCAAGGCTTCCGGCAGTTCAGGCTTATTTCAATAGTTGTTTTTACCCCTTAAGAAGGTTTTTGAGTTATAATTATTCAGATGGCTAAAATAAAAGTCGGACTTTTTTTCGGCGGAAAATCTGTTGAGCACGAGGTCTCGGTTGTAAGCGCTCTGCAGGCTTATCAACATTTCGATAAGGATAAGTACGACATCTTCCCGGTTTATGTAGACAAAACAGGCCACTTCTTTACGGGTCATAAATTTTTAGACATTAAAAATTACAAGGACGTCAAAGCACTTTTATTCTCTTCAACCCAGATAGTTCCGGCGAATAAGGTTACCGGAGGTTTTTTAAAGCAGGGCTTTTTAAAAAAATTTGAGCCTATTGATGTTGCATTCCCTTTATTCCACGGATCTTTCGGCGAAGACGGATCGGTTCAGGGAATTTTTGAAATATACGGAATACCATACTCGGGTCTTGATGTCACAGGTTCGGCGGTAGCTATGGACAAAGTTATTTCCAAAGCGCTTTTTAAGGAATTAGGGTTTGAGGTCGGCAAATATACCTGGATCTCAAGAAACGACTGGATTGCGGGTCCTGAAAAATGCATTAAAGAGATAAAAAAACTGTTGAAATATCCACTTTTTATTAAACCTGCAACAGGAGGTTCCTCTATCGGGGCCGGTAAAGCTTTCGATGATGATTCCCTTCAGTTCGTAATCGAGGTTGCCTCGGCATACTCCGAAAAGATAATAATCGAGGAGGCATTCGGTGACGGAATTATTGAGGTAAATTGTTCTACGCTGGGATATAAAGATATTAAAGCCTCTGTTTGCGAACAGCCGATTAAATCCGAGGAACTGCTGTCCTTTTCCGATAAATATATGAAAGGCGGAAAGGGAAAATCAGGCAAGGGTGCAGGTGGAATGGATACTTTATCGCGCAAAATTCCGGCGCCTATCCCCCCTTCTTTAACTAAAAAAATTCAGGAAGCCAGCATTAAAATTTTTAAAGCTTTAAACGGTTGCGGTGTGGCGCGGATTGATTTTTTTGTTGATCCCGAAAAGCAAAAATTTTGGGTTAACGAAGTTAATTCCCCTCCCGGTTCTCTGGCTTTCTATCTTTGGGAAAAGTCAGGAATCTCTTATAAAGAACTTCTGGATAAATTGGTAGGTTACGCGCTGGAGCGGGCCAAAGACAGAGAAAAAACAACTTATGTTTTTGAATCCGGACTTTTGGAAATGATGGCAAAAGCCACCAATAATGAGAAATAGAATTCTTTCTTTGGCTGCTATTTTACCGGCACTATTTTTTTTTATTACCGCCTTCGGTTTCTGCCTGCATACTTTGGCAAACGGCTGAATACGAGAATTACTCTAATAAAAGCTATCTATTGGGGGCAGTAACTTTAATAATATCTTGGATTATTGTTTTTTGGTTTTTTAAAAGTAACCCCCTCGCCTCTGCGTTCCGCTGGGTTAAAATGCTGCCTGTTCTGATAATGCTCCTTTTGCTGATATCAGTACCAGTAGTTGCTACATATTTAATAAATGACACTTTTGATCCGGTATATGTATACTTTATGACCGCATATGTTTTTATGGTTGTGGTTCTGCCGGTCTTACTTGTTAATCTGATAATATTTTGGGCATTGAGAAAAAAGGGTTGGTTTTCAAGTCAGGGTCTTTTTCTGCCTTCTGTTTACGGAGTTCTAATACCGGTGATTACAACGATAGTTATAGTCGGCATCAGATTACTTCTCTTTCCCTTTACCGGGGATGTATATATTCCCTGTCCTCCCGGTCCTTAACGCTTATTTTTTTTGTTTGCAGCTCCTATTGCTTCGGAAATATTTTTATACCCATCCTGCTTTAAAAGTTGTACAAGCCCTAAGTTGATCTGCGAGATAAGTTGTGGTCCTTCATAAATCATACCGGTTATGAGTTGAACTAAAGACGCGCCGAGTTTTATTTTTCTGTAAGCATCGCTTGCCGAGAAGATTCCTCCACATCCGATAATCACATATTTTCCTTTTGTTTTTTTATAAACGTAAGAAATAAGCTTGTCTGTTAACCCTTCCACAACCTTTCCGCTGATTCCGCCTTTTTCCGGAATATTTGCGTCCAATATTTTTTTATTGTTACGGATTTTTGTAAGATTGCTTAGAACAAATCCGTGGACTCTATGTTTTCCGCAAACGGCAATTAATTTATCGACTTGTGACAAACTTAAGTCCGGTGATAGCTTAATGAAAACCGGTTTTTGTGTTTCTATTTTATCTAACCCGGTAAGCAGTTTTTCCAAAGAATCCGGACTATGAAAAGGTTGACCCCCAAAAGTATTTGGACAACTGACATTAATAGTGAAGTAATCACCTATGCCGGTAAAATATTTAAATCCTTCAATGTAATCTTTAATGCCGTCATTTTCATCTACAGTATTTAAAGAATTGGTTTTTGCGATGGATGTGCCTATTGGAAATCTGAATTTTCTTCCGGATAATTTTTTTTGAATCTTTAAAGCTCCTTCGGATTTTAATCCGTAATTAACCAATAATGCTTGCGATTTTTTCAAACGTGTTAATCTTGGCTTATCATTTCCCAGGTAAGGTTTGGCGGTAATCGATCCGATTTCTTCAAACCCGAATCCTACCTCGGGCAATATATTCATAAGGTTGGCATCTTTATCAAATCCCGCTGCGAGCCCTACGGGGTTTTTAAATTTTATTCCCAAAATTTTTTGCTCAAGTACAGGGTTTGTGTAATTCAGGAAAAATGATGTTATCTTCCGGGAACTTTCAGCATTTCCTAAGGTTCTACCGATAAGAATAAATAGGTCGTGAATTGTTTCCGGAGCAAAAAGAAACAACACCGGTTTTAAAAGATATTTATATTTCAAAGATATGATTGCGTTCCTTATTTTTACAAGCAAAACTTGCCTGTTTATTTCATAAGAGGTAGAATTTCTTTGCATTCGGTTATTATACGTTGAGTGCGGGTTTGAGAGGGTGATGCTTATCACAATGAAAAAATATTTGCCTTTAGTAAAAAAGTACATTTTATATATAGCTTTTTTTCAGGCTTTTGCCGCAATGGCGGGAAGTCTTATATTCAGTGAAATATTTCACTTCCCTCCCTGTACGCTTTGCTGGTATCAGAGAATTGCAATGTACCCGCTCGTTGCGGTTTTTGCAGTTGCAATTTTAAAGAAGGATAAGAATTTCGGATACTATGCCTGGCCTCTTATTGCGGCAGGATGGTTGATCGCTTTTTATCACAATCTCCTTTATTACAGTATTTTGCCGGAAGCAGCAGCACCTTGTGTTGCAGGGATATCGTGCACGACAAAGTTTATTGAATGGTTCGGTTTTGTAACAATCCCGTTACTGTCTCTACTGGCCTTTACAAGCCTGGGGGTAATAATGGTAATATACCAAAAAGTTAATTCTGAGAAATGATGATGACGCAGGAAGCAAAAATATTAACAGCAATTTCCATAGGAACAGTGATTCTGATAATAGGAGCGGTGTTTTTTTTGAGTAAACCCGAGAAAACCGTTACGGTTGATACGACAAAACTTGTCAGGGAAAATTCTCTGAAAACATCTTCGGCTTCTGCAAATTTAACTATCGTGGAATTCGGTGATTATCAGTGCCCTGCTTGCGGATTGGCCCACCCCGGTTTAAAAAAGGCAATTTCAGATTTCCCAGGACGGGTAAATTTTATTTTCCGTCATTTTCCTTTAGCTCAACATAAAAATGCTGAAATAGCAGCACAGGCAGTTGAGGCCGCAAATATTCAGGGAAAAGTTTGGGAAATGCACGATAAGTTATATGAATCACAACCTGAATGGGAAAACGAAGCAAATGCGGCTGAAACTTTTAAAAAGTATGCAGGTGAGTTGGGATTGGATGTTGAAAAATTTACTGCCGATATCGCGTCCGATCAAATTAAGCAAAAAGTCCGGAATGATTTGACTGACGGTCTGGCTTTAGGAGTTAATTCAACACCAACCCTATATTTTAATGCCGAAGTTTATAAAGGCGGTGTTTCTTACGATGATTTTAAAAAGGAAATTGAAAAATATCTGAAGTAGTTTATCTTCTGTAAATGAAAAGCAAACTCTGCGAACCAGTCCGCAGATTCTTATTGCTTTCCGGCAAGCGGATTCTTATTTCTTATCTCTTTACGGGTAATTTTTCCTTCAGAATTAATATCATAAACATAGGCCTCACCTATTCCGAATTCCAATTTTGCTATCTCATCCTCGGTTAAATTTTCCAGTGATTTAATCAGAGCCCGGAAGGCGTTTCCTGAGGAAGTTATGACAATATTTTTCCCCTGTTTAAGTTTCGGTAAAATTTCTTCCTGATAATATTTCCAAAATCTCTCATTGACTTGTTTTAATGACTCCCCCTCTTTCGGCTGGTAGTCCCAGCTCCTCCTGATTTTTTGAAATTCTTCTTCACCCACCTCTTCTTTAACCTGCCATTTATTTTTCTTTGTAAAAATTCCGTAATGTCTTTCTTTTGTTTCCGGGGCTGTGATTACCGGGATATTTTCCTGTCCGATAGCCTTTAATACCTCATCTAAAGTTTGCCGGGCCCGCAGAAGGTCTGCTGTATAGGCCGTGTCAAATTTGATATCCTTGATCTCCTCACCTGCTTTTCTTGCTTGCTCAAAACCTTTCGGCATCAAGCCGGGATTATCCCAGCCCGTCCACATACCTTTTTCGTTATACTCGGAAATTCCGTGACGGATTAAAACAAGCTTTGCCATCACTTAAAAACATCCTTCCCGGGAAAAACAGCTTTCTCCCCTAACTCTTCCTCTATCCTTAAAAGTTCGTTATATTTTGCCAGTCTGTCTGTTCTGGATAATGATCCCGTTTTGATTTGACCGGTTCCGAGTCCGACTGCCAGATGTGCTATTGTGGTGTCTTCGGTTTCTCCCGAACGGTGAGAAATAATGGCTTTAAAGCCTGCTTTGTAAGCAATCTCTACAGTTTTAATCGTTTCGGATAAAGTTCCAATCTGGTTCAATTTAATAAGAATTGCATTAGCTGCCCGCTCCTCGATACCTTTTTTAAGAAATTTAGGATTTGTCACAAAAAGGTCATCCCCGACTATCTGGACAGTTTCCCCCACAGATTTCGTTAATTTTCTCCAGCCTTCCCAATCGTTTTGATCAAGACCGTCCTCAATTGAAACAATCGGATAGAGTCTCGAGAAGCTCTGGAGCCACTCTACCATTTGCTGAGAGTCAAATCTCTCGGACTCTGTATTCAACCAATATTCCCGGTCGATAAAAAGCTCGGATGCGGCAACATCCAAACCTATTAGAAAATCTTTTCTTGGGGAATATCCGGCTTCCCGGACTGCCTCCAAAATTAAATCCAAAGCTTCTTTATTGCCGGATTTAACGGTGGGTGCGTAACCGCCTTCGTCTCCTACCGTTGTTCCATAGCCTTTGCTTTTTAGAATCTTACCTAAGGTTTGAAAAACTTCCGCTCCCATTCTTAAACTTTCAGAAAATGTTTTAGCCGAAACCGGAATAACCATAAATTCCTGAATATCGGTTGACCCGGCGGCGTGTTTTCCTCCGTTAATAATGTTCATCATAGGAACAGGCATTATCATCTTGGGCTTTGGATTTATCAGAGTGTTGAAATATTGATAGAGGGGTAATTTTTGACTGTTAGCTTCTGCCTTAGCAATCGCCAGAGAAACAGCTAGGATTGCGTTTGCACCGAGCCGTGACTTATTTTCGGTTCCGTCAAGTTCGATCAGAGTTTTGTCGATGCTTTTTTGGTCCGAAGAATCACTACCCACGAGTGCTTTCGCAATTTCTCCGTTTACATTCGCAACCGCTTTGAGAACCGACTTTCCCAGATAATTTTCTTTATCATCGTCGCGCAGTTCTAAAGCTTCGAAGGTTCCCGTTGAAGCACCCGATGGAGAGGCAGCTCTGCCGAAACCTCCATCCTCCAAAACTACATCGGCCTCAACTGTAGGATTCCCGCGGGAATCAAGAATTTGTCTGGCTTTAATAGAAATTATTTTCATAAGTGCTGGATCAATATTTTAGCCTTTTTGTGTAAACTTTCAATAGGTCTTAAGTGTATTGATCTGGTAAATCATTTTCAATCAGGATGACTCTCTCTCCCTTTGAAAGATTTGATGCCTTTTCCATAGCTGATTTTGTGGAAACTGCGAAATGAGTCCTGCTTGAAGGAAATTCTGCCTCCTTAAGTCCCCGTTTCAAAGATTCCCTAAAACTTTCTCCGACGATAATTATTTCATCAGCGACTGATGCTGCCTGACGGATAAATTTTTTGTTTTCGTGATCCGAATTTCTCCCCTGCTCAACCAGACCCGGTGTGATTAAGATTTTATGCTTTTTGTGTCCGACTGTTTCCAGTAATTTCAGTGACGAGACAACAACCGTAGGATTAGAATTATAGGAATTATCAATTATAGTTGTGTTGCCTGTGGTTTTGACTTCTAGGCGGTGTTCGGTCGGAAGGATTAACCCTGCTCTTTCCTTAATGGTTTTAGAAGGCAGTCCTAGTTTGTAAGCAATAGCTGCTGCGGTTAAAAAGTTATATGCGTTATGTTCTCCTTCTAAAGGCAGTTCGATATTAATGGCCTCTTTGTCGAGCAGCAGTCTGAAATTTAAGCCGTTAACCGACTGGGTAATTTTTTCAATCCGGAATTTATCGAGCTCTCCTCCGTAAAAGACCTTAGATGCCTGGAATTTTTCCTCCGTTTGTACAGTCAGTTCATCCAAAGAGTTTAAGAATAATAAACCACCCTCTTTTAGTTTTGATGTCGCTTCAAATTGGGTTAGAGCAAGTTTTTGAATATTGCCGAATCTTTCTAGATGTTGAGGTGCAATTGCCGTAATTACGGCAATGTCCGGTCGTGCAATTTTACAAAGATTTCCGATATCGCCTGGGTGATAAGCATCCATCTCGACAATAAAAATTTCGGTATTTTCCTTCAGATCCGAAAGAATGGTTTTGGATATGGCTACCGGTGTATTAAAACTCTTAGGAGTTTTAACGGTATAAAAATCTTTCCATAAAAGTGTATAAAGCATATTTTTAGTTGATGTTTTTGCAAATGATCCGATAACGGCTACAGTTTTTAAATTTTTCAGTCTCTCAATTTTATTTCTCGCCCGGATTGTTAATTTCATTTTTAAGTAAAAGTCCAAAGGTGCAAGCAGTATTGAGGAAATGATAATAAAGAGAGGAGAAATTGCTTCAAGAAGAATATATAAAATTATCAGAAGTAACAGACTGCCGTCAAAAAAAATTAAGGCGATAATTGTTGTGGTTGATAACATAATAAAAGAAGAAAGTACGGCCAAAAGCTGGATTTTAAGAGTGAAGTCAAGATGATTTTTCTTTTGAAGATTTCTTTTAAGCGGATAATTTAAAAACCATTTAAGAAGTGCCGTACGGTCATATTCCAGCAATTGGAAAATATACAGGTAATCCAGTAAAGGAAAAATTTTGCTCATTTTAAGTTAAAAAATCAATCACAAAGTAAAGAAATTTATCAGGCTTATCAAGATGAGGAAAATGACCTGCATCTTCTATTATTTCCAATCTCGAAAAAGGTATAGCCCGGTACATTTTTTTGGCGTTTATAACCGAAGCCTCTTTTGTCGGGTCTTTAGCGCCCCAAACAAGCAAGGTTGGTGTTTTAATTTTCGGTAAGTAACCGCTCAAGTCCTCTTTTAGTATTTCACTTAAGGTCTCCGTTAACTTTCCCGCAGTAAGATAATCGGACTCGAGACTCTTATAAAATTTATAACGGATCTTGTTTTTAATTCCGAAAAAATCAGGGATCAAATACTTAAAAACCTTCGCAAACGGGTACATCAGAAATTTAACAAGATCTCTTTTTGGGCGGATACCAGCACTGCTTTCCAAAACTAACTTATCCAAAAGTCCGGGACTCCCGGCTGCGAGCACTATCCCGATTCTTCCTCCTACAGAATGTCCCAAAAGTGAAGGTTCATCCAATTTATTAGCTTCAATAAACTTCTTGACAGTTTCTGCATAATCCGAAACGGTAAAAGGTTTTTTTGGGTTTTCGCTTCTACCGAATCCGGGAAGATCAATAAGCCACAAGGTAAAATGCTTTTTCAATTCTTCAGCCACATTATGAAAAGAAGAAACGTCCTGTTTCCATCCGTGAAGCAGTATTAAATCCTTGCCCTGCCCGAGTTTTTGATAATAAATTTCCTGATTATTAACGTTTATATACATTATGAAAAAACTTTCTCTACTGCCTCATTAAATCTTCTTCCCCTATCGAATTCATTATGAAATAAATTAAATGATGTGGCACCGGGAGAAAATAAAATTGTGTCCCCTTCTCCGGCAGATTTTTTCACCTCCAGCAATAATTTTTCAAGGTTATCGAAAGTCCCTTTAATTTTTTCCGAATTATTTATCTCTTTCTTAATTTCTTCTGTTGCGTCGCCCTTTAAAAAGTAAACTTCTTTAGCGTATTGATCTATAGCCCGACCGAATTCTTTAAATCTCAAACCCTTATTCATTCCACCGCAAATTAGAATACTCTGAGGAAAGGTCTTAAGCGATTCAATTGCCGGTTCGGGGGCTGTTGCTGTCGTATTGTTATAGATTTTTATTCCTCCCGAATCCCTAATTAATTCTAAACGGAACTTTATTCCCTTAAATCCGGAGACGGCTTTCAGAACGTCTACTTCGTTGATGTTTAAAACTTTAGATACTGCAACTGCGGCAGCGATGTTGGATAGATTATGTTCTCCGGGAAGTTCCCGTTTTAAATCCAGGGGTAAATTTCTGGATGAAAAAAACATAATTCGCGATTTCACCCCGTTTAAAAAATCTTCGGAATTTAACAGAGGATCTTCCTTATTAATAAAGAGATAGTCCTTCTCGGTTTGATATTTGGCAATCAATTTTTTAGAAGCAATATAATCATCCATCGAGGTATAGTAATTTAAGTGATCGGGAAAAATATTTGTTATAACAGCATACTTGGGCGAAACTTGATGTTCCTCAAACGATTCTAACTGGAACGATGAAATTTCCAAAACGGTAATGGTATCTTCAGTAACATTATCAATTGAATCCAGTACACTTTTTCCGATGTTTCCGGACAAAATCACTTTTCTGCCGGACTGTTTCAGAATTTCATATATTAAGGAAGATGTGGTGGATTTTCCTTTGGTGCCGGTTATCCCTATAATATTTTCCGGCTTAACATAATGAAGAAAAATTCCCACATCGGTTTGGATTTCTTTTCCCTGACTGAGCGCGTAAAGCAAAAAATTGGTTCCGGGTTTTACTGCCTGATTTTTTACTATTAAATCCGCCCAGTCTATATCATCGTTGCTGTGTCCGCCCAGATGATATTCAATTCCGGGGAAATCTTTCAATAATTCTATAGAAGGCTGGAGTTCCTGTTCGCTTTTTAAATCCGTTACCAAAACTTCAGCGCCTTTTGAGGCAAAAAATTTTGCACTCCCAACTCCTCCTTCGTTTAATCCGAGACCGAAAATTAAAACTTTCTTTCCTTTATAGTTCATTTAAAATAATTTCTGATAACCGGATCGATATCCCCGGCTCCCATAAAGATAACAATATCTTTCTCCGAAAGGTATTTCTTCATTTGTGTTATAAAACCCGCTATGTCGGGTGTATATTCAACTTTTGGGTCATTGATTGCCTCTACTAAATCTTTGCTGTGGACAATCCCGGTATCGGTTTCCCTTGAAGGGTAGATGTCGATTATGGCAACGCCCTTTGCAGGAAGGGTTTTAAAAGCCTTTACAAAATTATCAAATAAGGCCTTTGTTCTGGAAAACATATGCGGCTGGTAAACAATCCAGATGTCTTTTTCCGGATACTCTTTTTTTAACTGCTCGGTAGCGATTTTAACGGCTGTAGGGTGATGGGCAAAATCCGAAAAAATCTTAGCGCCGTTAATCTCTCCAAGCAATTCCATCCTTCTGCCGATTCCGGGAAAAGTTCTCAAACTTTTTTCTATTTTGGCCGTGTCTATTCCAAGATTAATTCCCAAATTAAAAACAGCTGATGCCGCATAAACATTATGAATGCCGGAAATGGGAAGTTCAAAATCAATTAAATTTTTAGAAAAATCTATTACAGGCGGAAAGAACGGTTCCTGTGTCCCCTTCTTTTCCTCCAGCGCTTCCCTTACTCCCGGGCTTTTTAAGTTGGCAATAACGGTATTTTTAGTTTTATGCAGGAAATTTTGGAAACTTCTCAGATAACTTTCGTAATTTTTAAAATATTCTGGGTGGTCGTATTCGAGATTAGTGAGGATGGTAATATCCGGCTCAAGACTCATATAGTTATCGTTAAATTCATCCGCCTCAATTACAAAGTACTTACTTTTGCCTATACGGAAGTTGTTGTCCCAAAAATGAGTATTCGCTCCGAGAAGAACTGTCGGATCAAAACCGCAATCCTGCAGCATTCTGCCTGCCATCGCCGTTGTTGTTGATTTGCCGTGAGTTCCCGCAACCGCAATTACAAATTTTCCGTCAGTTAAGTATTTTCCCAAAAACTGCTGCCAGGTCAGTATCTGAATTTTTTTCTTTTTTGCCTCTAAAAGTTCCGGATTTTCCGGATCAAGGGAGAGAATTGCCGGACTTACCGCTAAAATGTCTATACCCTCAAGATGGGAGGGGCTGTGGCCGTTAAAACTTTCAATTCCGGTAGTGGCTTTTAAAAATTCCCCTTCCAGATTCTTATCACAACCCGTTACCTTAAAACCGGCTTCATATGCCAATCTTGCGCAGGCAGATGTCCCTGAACCCGCAATGCCCAGAAAGTGAACTTTTTCAGATGGCGTCTTCTTTTCTTCCATAACGAGATTTCTCCTTTTGATCGTATTCATAGCATATTTTAAATCTTTTTTATCATTTATCCCAATCCATTCGGAATGGTTTTTTAAAACAAACAGATTTACCCGGCCGCCTTCTTCTTTGGCAATATTTAACAGATCGGTTAGGTAGTATTCCCCTGATTCGGATTTTTGAATTTTAGGTAAGTTATTTTCGGCAAACCTAAGATCAATTAAATATACCCCGCAATTTATTTCCCGGCTTTTGGCTCCCGATTCCAAATATTCGCGGTATTCTAAAACTTTTGAAAATCCCCGGGATTTATTCCGGATTATTCTACCCGCTTCCATATTCCGTGCTGTTCTCATCGTCATCAGACTGATATCAGCCTTATTAACTTCGTGGGACTTTAAGAATTCATCAAGAGTTTTTTTGGAGTAAAGAGTTGCATCATCACCGTTTAACACCAGAAGGGTTTTAATAGTACCCGGAAGTTCCGGAAGAACTAATTTTACGGCATCTGCTGTTCCTGTCAGTTCTTTTTGATAAATGAATCGGCAGTCTAAATATTTTTTAATTTCACTCTCAACTGCCGTATCGGAAACAACAATATAAATATTGTTTAATTTAAGATTAATCAGGTTTTGAACCGGATAATAAATTAGGGGTTTTTCAAAAACCGGGTGAAGTAACTTGGTGTATTCCTCGCCGAACCTTTTTCCTTTTCCCGCCGCGAGAACAATTACCGCCAATTCTTCTTTATCCATCAAGCTATTTTACAGTTTCCGGCTTAATTTAGAAAGCCGTTTTATGTTGACTATTCTTTCCGAAACGACTATAGTATCCCGAACAATCCAGATACGGGAAATATGAAAAAACCACTGGTGTGCACCATCAGTAAGTTTCCTCCGTATATGTCAGGCCATTCGTTTGAAGCGATGAACCAAGGCAGGGCCCTTTACGAACTCACGGGGTATAAGCATCACGAATTAACATATCACCCAGATATCTACGACAAATCCACAAATTATAACGATTCGCCTGCACTTTTGAAAAAAGCCTCAAAGTACATTTACGTTCACAGGGTAAAACCTGCGGAGTCAAAAAACGTTAAGGTTTTTGATGGCGAGTTAAATAAGGCTTTTACCGGGAAACTGATTAATCTAGTTCAGAATAAAAAGATTAATGTTTTATCCAGCTTTTATCTTGACCCCCACTGTTTTATTGCTAATCAGGTCAAGATGTATGCCAAAAATGTCTTAGGTAAAAATTTAATAACCGTTCACAAGGCAGTGGGATCGGATGTTTTAAACTCAATCGGAAATCACTTAAATGACGGCCAGGCCAGATTTTTACTCTCACAGTTTTTAGAAGCGGATTTGCTATTTGCCGTTTCCCAATATACGAAAGACAAACTTATGGAATACGCAAAGATGGTTTTACCCGCTGATCCCGCAAGTAAGATCGCGTCAAAAACGGAAGTCCTCTACGCGCCGTTTGATAATAAATATTTCTCAATACGGGACGATAAGCTGATCGGAAATATGAAGGCCCGGCTTAAGATTAAAGAAAATCAACAGATTATTTCCTATTTCGGCAGGATTTTTCCGGAAAAAGGAATTGATGATTTAATTGCAGCCTTCCAGCTATTAAAAAGCGATTATCCTGATCTTGTTTTAATCATCGGAGGTTACGGAGTTGAACTACCCGCTCTTAAGAAAAAAGCTCTAAACGCAGGACTTAGGGATATTAAATTTACCGGAGCCGTAAGCGACAAGGAAAAAAGAGCGATTATGCAGATGTCTTTACTGGGAGTTATTCCGACAAAGCCTATCAAAAACTTTGTCGAGACTCTTTGTATAAGCGCTCTTGAGTATCAGGCCTCCGGTACGGTTTTGCTGACCACTAAAGTCGGCGGAGTTCCCGAGGCGGGAGGTTCGCACAGCTTGTATGCCAGGCATTCTGACCCGAAAGACTTAGCTTCAAAAATAGCCACGGTTTTAAAAGGTAGGATTGACCGGGAGGAAATAATCGAACAGGGGTTGGAGCACACAGCCAAATTTAATTATCTTGAAATAACGAAAAGATTTATGGAAAAAGTTAATGAGAAGCGGGAGGAGAAAAAATTTGAAAGAAATAGTAAAATAGATACCGGTCTTTGGTACAAGCCGGGGATTTTTGAAACATATGGCGGATACTAAGCAAAATATGAAGTCCAACGATCAGAATTTTAAAATTGAAGATATAAAAGTCGGCGAAGGACCGGAAGTTACAGGTGGTGACTACATTACCATTCACTATCACGGAACTCTTGAGGACGGAACTGTATTTGATTCATCTTACGAACGCGGAGCTCCTTTTCAAACCAGAATAGGAGTCGGGAATGTTATTGAGGGTTGGGATATGGGTGTTCCCGGAATGAAGGTCGGCGGAAAAAGGAAATTAACAATTCCGGCAAAACTAGCCTATGGCGACCGCGCTGTCGGATCCATTCCTGCAGGCTCAACGCTTATATTTGAAGTACAGTTAGTAAGTATTGATTAAATTCCTAAATCAGCGATTCGTTTGCAGGCATTTCCTATAGCATCAAGTTCGAATGAGTGACCGGGAGCCAGTTTTGGCTGAAACGTAAATTCAATTCTGGGTTCGCCGTCGGGTACGGAGTAAACATAAGTCATAGCCCCTCTTCTTCCGCCGACAAGTGTTGCAAAAGCTACCGATAAGCTGAGTCCAGCTAATTCTGTTAGAGCAATATGCTCCAATGCGTGAGTTGTCCTAAAGCGCTGTAAATCCACGCTATGGTGGGGAATTCCGTCCAGATCATCAACACCCCTTATTTTTCTTGTACTGGCTTTAGCAAGTTCGACAATCTCATCCACATAATCGGGAGTCAGTAATTCTGTTGGTTCGACTACATAAGCAAATCCGTTTGAATATACCGGTGGTTCTTTAGCAGCAGTCTGTAATTGTGGTTCGGCTACGATTTTAACGACTTTGAATCGTATTCCTTCTCCGTTGTGAATAATTTCCATTGTGAAATTATACGAAGCTTACTGAATTTATTCAACTATAGGTTATATATCTAAAATTGCCTGTTTGGCGTGGGTTTGGATAAAGCGTTTGCGCGGGGGAACTTCATCACCCATAAGCATAGTAAATACTTCATCGGCTTTTTCCGCATCCTCGACTGTCACCTGTTTTAATACGCGGTTTTCAGGATTCATAGTAGTTTCCCAAAGCTGGTCCGGATTCATTTCTCCCAAACCTTTATAGCGCTGGATTATGATATTCGAGGCTTTTTTTGGTGCGATAACTTCTTCTGCTGCACTCTCCCCTTCGCTCGGAAGAGCTACGTCGTCAGTTAGTTTTTTATCTTTAGTGCCGCCGCGGATCTTAAGAAGTATCGCCTCCTGCTCTACGTCCGAATAAGCATAGTGTATCTCTTTACCCTTCTGGACTTTAAATAACGGAGGCTGAGCAATATAAATATATCCTCTTGTGATTAATTCGGGAAGGTATCTGAAAATAAAAGTCAGAAGAAGAGTCCTGATGTGTGAACCATCAACATCGGCATCGGTCATTATAATAATCCGGTGGTAGCGGACTTTATCGTACTGGATGATATCGCCGATCCCGGTTCCTAAAGCGATAACTAAACATTTGATTTCTTCAAACTCCAAAATTTTATCAAGACGCGCTCTTTCGGTATTAAGGATCTTGCCTTTGAGAGGGAGTATCGCCTGAGATTTTCTGTCTCTCCCCTGTTTTGCACTACCTCCGGCCGAATCACCCTCAACGATATAAAGTTCGGAGTTTGCCGGATTTTTTTCCTGACAATCCGCGAGTTTTCCGGGCAAAGTCATCCCTTCCAAAGCGCCTTTTCTGATAACAGCGTCTTTTGCAGCGCGGGCGGCAGCGCGTGCCTTGGCAGCGAGGAAGATTTTCTCAATAATTTTCCTGCCTTCCTGAGGATTTTCCTCAAAGAATGTTTCCAGCCCTTCTTTGGTTACCTGATTAACTGCAGTTTGGACCTCAGCACTTCCCAGCTTTTCCTTAGTTTGAGATTCAAATTGAATTTTATCGGATTCCATTTTGATTGAAATGACTGCCGAAATACCTTCTTTAATATCATCGCCGGTAAAATTCTCATCCTTTTCCTTTAAGGCTTCAATTTTGCGGGCATAATCGTTAATGACGCGGGTTAGAGCGGTTCGGAATCCGGTAACGTGGGTTCCTCCTTCTGTAGTCGGGACAACGTTGGCAAAGCTTTCCACGGTCTCATTAAATCCGTCATTGTATTGGATGGCAATCTCGACAGAAATTTCATTCACTTCTTTGTTAATAATGATCGGAGTTGGGTGGACTAAGCCTTTATTGCGGTTAAGCTGTTTGATCAGTGCAGCTATACCCGATTGGAAATAATAATGCTGTTCTTCGTTATTTCTTTCGTCATAAAGATGGAAAGAAATTCCGGCTACAAGATAGGCAACCTGTCTTAACTGGCGTTTTACTTTTTCAAATTCGGGAGTAATTGTCGAAAAAATCGATGCATCAGCCAAAAAGCTTTGTTTGGTACCGGTTTTAGCAACCCACTCGTAACTTGTTGTAAACGGCAGTTTAATCTCCGAAGGCTTAACTTCCTTAACATCAGCCTGAGGTACACCCCGTTTATATTCCTGATAGTAAGTCTTGCCGTCTCTGCGGACCTCAGCGCGCTGGTAGTCGGATAAAGCGTTAACTGCCGAAACTCCGACTCCGTGAAGCCCTGAGGAAACTTTATAGCCGTCCGAACCGAATTTTCCTCCCGCGTGAAGTGTTGTCATAATAACCTCAAGAGCGGATTTGCCGGTTTTAGGGTGGATGTCAACTGGAATACCTCTTCCGTCATCAGCTACAGTTACATAGTTATCGTTGTGCAGGATTACCCAGATATTTTTAGCGTGTCCGGCGAGTGCCTCATCAATTGAATTATCAACAACCTCTTTAATTAAATGATGAAGCCCCCTGGTATCGGTTGATCCGATATACATTCCCGGGCGTTTGCGTACAGGTTCAAGGCCTTCAAGTACCTGAATTTGTGAAGCATCATAGGAAGATTTCTCAGCCATAGGTTAATGAGTTTAACAGCTCGGTTCATTTTTTGCAAGCTAGTATAGCTAGATTAGACTGCTATATCAATCTAAAGTTAAGACTGTTTTGGTATTCTCAGCATCAGGTACTCCAGAATGGTTCTTACGTTAACATTGCTCTGTTTCCAGATTCCGGCCTGAAGTAATTCATCCAGCATCTCCCCGCCGCTACCGGTTTCCATAACTTTATTTCTATAAACTGCGGTAAACTCTGAGAGGAACTTATCTTTATCGGCGGTCTTTTCGATGATTTCAAATCTTTCCTCGGTATCCGCTTTCAGGATTTTTTCCAGGTCAAAGCCGGTTTCTTTTCCTGCACTCCCCTGTTTGAGGCGGATAATTCCGCATCTGGATAAAACGGTCGGCAGAAACCTTGTTTCGGAATCCGCGGCTATGAGAATCAGTGATTCTGTTGGAGGTTCCTCAAGAGTTTTAAGCAAAGCATTTTGGGCATCATTACTTATATTATTGCCGTTAAATATCACAACCGATTTTGCGGTTTTCCCGAAAGGCTTGCTCGAGAGATGCCGGATTATCTGTTTTGTTTCGGGAACACCCACCTTCTCATCTTCTATGATAAGCAGGTCAGAATTATTGCTTTCGATCCTGTATTCTTTAAGAATTTTCCAAATTTCATTGTCCCGGTCTTCTGTCTGACTGTAAATTAAGATTTTCGGCTGCATAAGGTTGTTTTTAACAAAGATTACCCCAAATGAAAAGGACTCCGCGATCTTCTTGACACTTTTAGACAGACTCCCGATAATGAATATAAGATCTGCCCCGGTTGCAGATTTAATTGTTATGGATGAATCACAACTGACGATCGTCGATGTGCTTGAACAGCAAGGCAAGCTCTCTCCCCAGCAGGTTTCGGCGGTTAAGTTGGAAAATATTAACACCGGTCAGCCTGTTGAGAAAATTATTATTGAAAGAAATCTTGCCTCAAAAATGGACATTTCGCAGGCAAGAGCGAAGGTTTTAGGCATTCCTTTCATTCAACTGGAAGGATTGGAAGGACCCGGTATTTCCCCCGAAGTTTTAAATCTTATCCCTGAACAGGTAGCCAGGCGCTACAAACTTATCCCCTTCCGTCTTGACGGAGATGTTTTATCGATCGCGATGGCTGATCCGCTGGATATTCAGGTTATCCAATTTATCGAAAAGAAAACCGGTAAAAAAACCGCGCGTTATTACGCTCTGGAGGAAGACATTAACAGTGCTATTTCCGACCAATATTCTCAAAACTTAACTTCTGAGGTTGTCTCGGCTTTAAAAGAGGTAAGTTCGGGATTGCCGGAGGAGCAGAAGAGCCAGTCTGAGCTTGATAAAACAGAAGTAATTAAAGAGGCTCCTGTTGCCAACATCGTAACCCAGCTTCTTGAGTATGCGGTTAAGACGAAAGCTTCGGATATCCACGTTGAGCCTGAAGAAGCCCAAACCAGAGTCCGCTACAGAATAGACGGAATTCTTCACGAAAAGATCATTCTGCCTAAAAAAGTTCACGAAGCGGTAGTTTCCAGGATCAAAATTATGTCCGGACTTAAGATTGACGAAAGAAGGCTCCCTCAGGACGGACGGTTTTCATTTACCGGACTCGGGGCAAATATTGATCTCCGTATCTCGACACTTCCGACGATTTTCGGGGAGAAAGTTGTGCTCAGGCTCTTACCGAAAGCGCAAAAACCGCCAACCTTGTTGGAGCTCGGTTTAAGGCCGAATGCTCTGAAGAGTTTAGATGTACAGCTAACCCGCACTCACGGTATTATTTTAATCTGCGGTCCGACGGGTTCCGGAAAAACTACAACTCTTTACTCGATTTTATCAAGGCTATCGAATTCCAAAGTAAACATTTTAACGATTGAAGATCCTGTTGAGTACCATATTTCGGGAGCAAACCAGGTTCAGATTAATCCCCAGATCGGACTTACTTTCGCATCGGCTTTAAGATCTTTTTTGCGTCAGGATCCGAATATTATTCTGGTCGGAGAAATACGCGATGCGGAAACATCGGAACTGGCGATTCAGGCGGCTCTTACCGGACATCAGGTTTTTTCAACACTGCACACCAATTCGGCGGCGGGCGCTTTGCCCCGTCTTCTGGATATGGGAATGGAGCCGTTTTTGCTTGCGTCCGCAGTCAACGCGGTTCAGGGTCAGAGGATTTTACGTAAACTTTGTGAGCATTGCCGGTATCCTTATACTCCCCCTCCTGAAGTAGAAAACAGCATTAAAGGTGTTTTGGGAAATCTGGCGCCTCAAAAACCCGTTCAGCTTTATAAAGGTAAAGGTTGTGCGGAGTGCGGAGGTTTGGGATTTTTAGGAAGGATCGGTATTTATGAGGTGCTGGTTGTGACAGATAAGATAATGAGGCTGACTTTAGAACGCGCTTCGGCTTCGGATATTGAAAAGCAGGCGGTTTCGGAAGGAATGATGACAATGAAGCAGGACGGTTATCTTAAAGTCCTTGAAGGTATTACGACCCTTGAGGAAGTGCTGAGGGTTGCTCAGGATTAATATGAATATCAATATCGGTCAATTACTTGAAATTACGCTGCAAAGGGAGGCTTCGGACCTTCATCTTTTAGCAAAATTTCCTCCGACCATCAGAGTCAACGGTGAATTATTGCCGGTTATGGGAACTGACGAATTGTCGGATGAGGATATTAAAACTCTGATTATCCCGATACTTGCGGAAGGTCATAAGATACAGCTGGACAGATTTATGGATGTCGATTTCGGGTTTGACTATAAATCCGAGGCCCGTTTTAGGGTCAACATTTACCGGCAGATGGGAACTTTAGCCGCGTCATTCCGGTTAATTCCCAAAAAGCTCCGCCGTCTGGAGGATACGGGACTTCCTCAAACTTTAGGTAAGCTGACAGATCTCAAACAGGGCTTGGTTTTAGTGACAGGTCCTACCGGACAGGGAAAAACTACAAGTCTGGCCGCATTTATAGACAAAATCAATCAGGAGCGGAGTGCCAACATTATCACTATCGAAGACCCGATAGAGTTTATTTATCCGAAAGGTAAATCTTTAATCTCTCAAAGGGAGTTAAATGCGGACACTGTCTCCTGGCCCCGTGCTTTAAGAGCGACTTTAAGGGAAGATCCTGATGTTGTTCTGGTCGGTGAAATGCGGGATTTTGAGACTATTGCTGCGGCACTGACGATAGCCGAAACCGGCCATTTGGTTTTTGCGACTCTGCATACCAATTCCGCGGGTCAAACTCTGGACAGGATCATCGATGTATTTCCTTCCGTTCAGCAGCAGCAGGTGCGTTCACAGTTGGCAGCGGTTCTGGAGGTTGTTATATCCCAAAGACTTGTGCCGACTATTAATCCGGGACGAGCTATGGCTTATGAGATTTTGATAAATACGACTGCCTGTAAAGCGATGATCAGGGAAGGGAAAACCCACCTGATCGATAACCTGATGCAGACTTCGGCAGAATCAGGTATGGCGATACTCGAATCCAGCTTAGCTTTTCTGCTCCGCGAAGGTTTTATCACAATAGAGACTGCACAGGATTATGCTTTACGGCCTCAGGTTCTGAATAAATTGTTGATGAGCTAAATTATGCCGATATTTGTCTACAAAGCGCGCGACTTCCAGGGTTTAGATCATAAGGGCACGATTGAAACGGTCGACAGCAGCAGGGCGGCAAGGCTCTTAAGTAAAAAGGGGCTCGTTGTTACGTCCATAACCGAAAAAAAGGAATCCCCTCCTCTTTTTGATAAAATTTTCAACCGCGTTTCGTTTGATGAGCTGGTTATCTCAACCCGCCAGCTAGCCACAATGATTGAATCGGGTTTGGTTCTGTCTGAGGCGATCAGTATTCTGGTTGGTCAGCAGTCGAATCCGATTTTCCAGAAAGTTTGGGAGCAGGTTTTAAGGGATGTAAACAGCGGTTTGGATCTAGCATCAGCATTAAAAAAGCATCCAAACGTTTTCCCTCCTCTTTACAGCAGTTTGGTTAAAGCAGGAGAGCAGGCCGGAAATTTAGATGTGATTTTAACCGAGATGGCAAATAACCTGGAGCGGGATAGGGAGTTTCGCAGCCGTGTGAGAGGGGCGATGGTTTACCCGATTATGGTTATGGCGATGATGATGGTGGTTGTGGGTATTATGATGTTTTACGTTATTCCCCGCCTGACTTCACTATATACGCAATCAAATATTGATCTGCCTCTTCCGACTAAAATTTTAATTACTACCTCCAACATCTTTTTGGGATATTGGTGGGCGATGATAATTGTGACTGTTTTAGGTTATGTAATTTTTAAGAAGTGGGTGTCAACTCCCGAGGGTAAATACAGATTTGACGAGTTGTTATTAAAAACGCCGGTTATCGGAAAAATTATCCGGGGGACATCTCTTACAAGTTTTACCAGAACATTCGGTTTGCTCTCAACGGCGGGTGTGCCGATACTTGATTCAATTTCTATTGTATCCGAAGTTATTGGAAATGCTGTTTACAAAAAAGCCTTAGGTGAAACAAAGATCGGTATTGAACGGGGACTGACACTTTCGGCCCAGCTAGATGAAGTCGGTGTTTTTCCGAAAATTGTTTCTCAGATGTACAGGGTAGGAGAAGAAACCGGCAAGGTGGATAAGATCTCATTTAAACTTGCCGAATATTTTGAGTCGGAAGCAGATCATCTGGTTAAAAATCTGACCGTTATTATTGAACCTTTGATTTTAGTTGTTTTGGGTATTGGTGTAGCTTTTCTTGTCCTTTCGATCATTCTGCCAATTTACAAACTTACGACCTCGATAGGATAAAGGTAAATTGTCCTCTTTATGCGTAACTGGGAACAGGTTTTAAACTGCTATATTGACTGGGCATCTTTGAGTATGGATACAATGAATTACGTTAAGTAAAAACTCTTTTCCAGAGTTACTTTCTAAGGAGGTGAGAGACTTGATAAAAACTGCCCGTAAAGCAACCCGGGGTTTTACACTTGTTGAACTTTTGGTTGTTATTGCAATTGTTGCGATTTTGGCAGCAGTTGTCGTCCTTATAATTAATCCGCTTGAACTTACACGCCGTGGTCGAGACGCAGCCAGGTTGTCTGATTTGTCTAACCTTCAGAACGCTATTAACGTAGCTGTTCAGGAAGCGACGAACTCAGGAGAAGCTATATTGTGTAGTGGAGGTTCATATCCTTGTACCGAAGCCAGTTATCCCGTAGGAGGTTCTACCAGATTGGCTGATGGAACAGGTTGGGTTAAAGTTAGTTTAGGTGGACAAAAAAGTGTTTCAGTCCCAACACTTCCTGTAGATCCGGTAAATGATTCTACATACCATTACACGTATTGTGCGGATAATGATGCTTGGGAGATTGATACTGTTTTGGAGTCCGATCAGCAAAAGCCTAAACAGGCCGCTGATGGTGGAGATCAAAATGCAACAGATACATCAGGTAGATTCGAAGTTGGTTCGAACCTGACGCTGATTAATGCATCGGATACGCCTTGTGCGTATTAGGTTTAAATACAATGATTTGGGTTTTAGGCGCGATTATTGGTACTTGTTTAGGGAGTTTAACTAAAGCAATTGCTGATAGGAGCCTAAACGGAAAATCTTTTTGGGGAAGGTCGTACTGCGAAGGTTGCAAAAAACAACTCGCCTGGTACGACCTTTTTCCTATTCTTTCCTTTATTTATGTGCGCGGTAAGTGCCGGAGATGTAAGATGAAGTTAAGCTTTCAATATCCACTTGTCGAACTGCTGATGGGGCTTATTGTCGGCGGATTGTTTGTTAAATTTCTTCCGGTTAATTTTCTGGAACTGACTTATGAACAACAGGCTCTAACTGTCTTCGGGATACTTTTTTATTGTGTAGTTGTGGTAATTTTAAGTGCGGTTTTTCTTACCGATTTTAAAACTGGTTATATTCCCGATAGGATCACCTATCCCGGCATCTGGATTATTTTCATTATGCTTCTCATTTCCGGTTCGGCGAATGTTTATATTCTTTACGAAAAATTAAAAGGATCGAATATCGGAAAATATCTGCTTCCTCCCTACTCCAATTATTTTTATACTCATTCTGTAGACTTACTACAGCCTCTTTTTTACGGCACACTCACAGCTCTGGCTCTCGGACTCTTCTTTTATCTGCTGATAGTTTTTACCCGGGGTAAAGGTATGGGCGGAGGAGATTTAAAATTGAGTGTTTTTTTAGGTTTAGCGTTGGGTTTTCCTTACGCATTGGTTGCGCTGATGCTATCATTTCTGCTCGGTTCAATATTCGGGATAGTATTAATCCTGATCGGGAAAAAGAAATTCGGTCAGACAATCCCCTTTGGTCCGTTCTTGTCTTTGGGAGGAATAATTACTATTTTTTGGGGTGCTGAAATTTTCAGGTGGTATTTAAACCTAGCTCTGTAATTGACAACAATCTTCAACTATGAAATTATTAACATATGCTTCTGCCTAAGCTGAATTACCGGGGATTTACTCTAGTCGAGCTAATTGTGGTTATAGCTATCTTAGCTATACTTTCACTTGTCGGAGTTGCGGTCTTTACCGGACAGCAGAAGAATGCCAGGGATTCAAAACGCAAATCGGATATTGAAGCTATAGCTCAAGCTATGGAATCCGCAAAAACTCCTGGTGCTTCGGCATATGTGGCGTTAGCAGATGCAAATTTTTCCGCAGGCTCCGTTCCCACAGATCCGACAAACACAAATGTGATTCCGAATAACGCTTGCCCGGGAGTTTGCAAATACTGTGTTAGAACTTCAGCAGGAAATTGCGGTACGGGAGATACTCCTGTAGCGCCTGGGGCGCCAGGGGCCGTTGCCACTTGGGTTGTTTGTGCAAATCTTGAGGCAGGCGGCTACTATTGCCGGTCAAGCGCACAATAACTCTCCATATGTTCAGACCTTGCTATAAAGGGTTTTCACTGATAGAACTGATGGTCGTTATAGCCATTATAGGATTAATTTCCGGAATTGGACTTGCTTCCACTTCAACAATTCAAAAAAATACGAGAGATGCACAAAGACAGTCTGATTTGCGGGCAATCCAGTCGGCACTTCAAAGTTATTATGCTGACAACAATTTTTATCCAGATAGCCTAGACTTAACTTCACAAGGGCAATTCAATAACTGTAGCGGATATACAGGCAGTTGTACGGTCTCAAAATATTATATTCAAAATTTACCAAAAGACCCTGTTGCTGGGACGTTAACTCCATACTGCTATAGGTCTCAAATATCGGCCGTGAATGCAAATAATTGTGGTGCCGGTTCTTCCGGACAATGCCATTTTTATACTTTGTGCTCAACTTTGGAGAATCCCGGTACTCCTGTAGATTGTTCTTGCCTGGGATTAGGAGCCGGATCGGGTAATTTTAAGATTACTCCTCTTTAATTCATCAGTAATTCCTGCTACGCTAAATCTATGGCTGCCCCTAGTAGCTTTACGTTTTTGCAAAGCAAAAAGGCAAAGCCGCTCTTAAAAAATAATAGCGGTTTTACTTTGGTTGAAATTTTAGTGGCTGTTGGGATTATTGCCTTGTTGGGAGGAATTGCGATACCGAATTTGAGGAACTTCTCCAATAGTCAGGAAATTGATACAACAGCTGCGCAGGTAGTAAATACCTTAAAATTGGCTCAATCTTCTGCTTTATCAAGGATAAAATGTCCCCGCGGAGAGGTGGCAGATACCTGGTCAGTAAGATTGACTTCAACCAGTTATTCTATTATTGCAAAGTGCGAAACCTCGGGAGAAGAAATTATCTCGGTTTACTCATATTCGCCTGATGCTGCTGGATCAAAATCCTTATTCAACGCAAGCCTGGATATCTGCAACGGAGTCACAACAGATGTGATCTTTACTAACACCAGCATCAGTTATTCTTGCTTCGGAACTACCTTAACAAATCCCTTAACTCAGGATATAAGACTGACGCTAACCAACCCTTCAAATACTTTATCTAAGGTTGTTAAAATTGAAAGAGGAGGGGTTATCAAGGTTGAATAGGCAAAAAGGGCAGACATTGTTGGAGCTGGTTGTTGGTATGAGTCTGGTAACAGTGATAATAGGTGCGTTGGCCATAACAACTACTTATAGCTTAAGAAACAGTCAGTTTTCGAAGAATCAGACCCAGGCTACAAAGTATGCACAGGAGTATTTGGAGCAAGTAAGAACAATAAAATCGGCAAATTACGGAATTTGTTTTACCGGTCAGCCAACTTGTTCTAATTGGGAAGAAATATGGATCCCAGGCGGCCAATTTCAGGCAAGATGTGCTTCAGGAAGCTGCAAATTCAATATATCCGGCGGTTGTACAGCAACTTCAGGATCCGTTCCTGTTTGCCTCAGGGAAATCGCCTCACCTGCAAGCATTGGCGGTATTTTTACAGCGGAAATATTATTGCAGAATGAAGCCGGATTTACAGACACTCAAAAAAGGGTTACAGCCAAGGTTTATTGGACAGATGCTAGCGGTCAGCATTCGTCTGATCTTGTAACAGTGTTTTCAAAACTATGAAATCAAAAGGCTTCTCACTAATTGAAGTTATTCTGGTTATGGGAATTATCGGGGTTGTAGGTTTTGTGATATCCAATCTTCTTACCAGAACCTACCGTACTTCTTCCGATGCGGATACCATCAGTACATTAAAAAGAAACGGCGAGATTGCCTCTACAGGTTTGAGCGAAATAATAAGAATGGCAGACGGTGTTGTTTGTTACAATCCCCCGGTCGGCCCGGCTCAGCTAATTATTATTCGGGACAAGGCCGGAAAATATACCAGATTCAGGTTTATTAACCCCACCTCAACAGATAACGGTTACATAGCTAAGCAGGAAAATGTTTCTCCTATTGGAGAATTTAACTCATTTTGTTTGGAGGCTCCCCAACCGAACCAGGAAGTTGCCTTAACTGATAAAAGTAATACTTCGGGTGTTTCAATTTCCAACGGACAGTTTACCAGTGTGAAAGGAAATGAGGGTAAAGATACCGTTACCATAAAATTTGACGTCGGAACGCCCGTCCCTCAAGGGTCATTAACCAGAACCACGATTCAAACAACAGTTCAAGTCAGATGAGAAAAATTATGAAAATAGAAGTGAAAAATATGAAGTATCAAATAGGAAGTGTACAAAGAGGGCAGGTTGTAGTTATTCTGCTGCTTTTGATGCTTGTTGCTCTCTCGATCGGCTTGGCAGTTACTCAAAAATCGGTAACAGATGTTACCACCTCGACTCAGAGTGAACAATCTTCAAGGGCTTTTTCCGCTGCCGAAGCAGGAATTGAGAAAGCTTTAACGGGAACTCTAAATTCAGGTCAGGAAGTGACATTAGGCAACAGTGCAAAAGCAAAAGTTGATACATCAGCAGAACTTCCGATTGCTGGATCCAATTCTGCCATTGAATACCCCCCGATTGGGAGGGAAACTGCTGCCCAAATCTGGTTTACCGATCCGGATAATGCAAATGTTTACTATACCGGCAATCAGGTGGACCTCTATTTCGGAAACGAAAATACAACCGATAAACCCGCAGTTGAGGTAAAAATTGTTATGTATGCTAATAATAATTATTATTCCCAGAGTTATTATTATGATTCCGATTTGATCAGAGCGGGTTCTAATGGCTTTACCCGGGTTTCTCCTTGCGGAACGGTTGCATTGCAAACGGGAATTTTAGGAGATAATCACAATTTCTATTGCAAATGGACAATACCCACTATTCCCGGAGATATAACTCGCAGAATCCCTAATCCAGCCGGTGCCGGAAATTGTGACCCACCCAATTGTAAGTTGATATTAGCTAGGATAAGACTTCTCTACTCCAAAGAAAATCATAAAATAGCAATGGCGCCTACGCCTGGATCGAATGCCCAGCTTCCTCCTCAAATTAAAATATACAACGCCACGGGAATAGCCGGACAAAGCGAGAAACAAATCCAGGCCTTCAGGGTCGAAGATGTGATACCTCCTTGGTTCGATTTTGCTGTATTTTCTGTTAATGAAATAAGTAAATGATACAGAATAACTGCCCGGTTAAAAAGAACGGTTTTTCTCTGATCGAAGTAATTATTGCCGTGTTTATTACCGGATCAATAATCCTGGTAATAGCCAATATTCCGCAGGCGATAAAACTGATAACAGGCAGTCAGTCGGAATCTAAAGTGCGTGAAGTTGCGGCTAAAAAAATCGAAGATGTCAGACTCTCCGGCTATGATAACTTGGCTAACGGTACCACTGCGGTGAACGACTCGAGACTTAACGGCCTTAATAATGTTAGCGGAACGCTTACCATCGGTGATTGTCCGGTTGAGATTTGTCCCAATAATGAGCTGATAAAAAAAGTTACCGTAACAATTACCTGGAATGAAAATACTGAACCTAAAAGGTTTTCCATTTCGACTCTTGTTGCCAAAGGAGGATTGAGATGAAAAACCTTAGGGGCTGGAGTCTTATCGAGGTGCTGATAGTTACGACGGTAGCAGCAGTTGCGGGAGGACTTCTTATAAACCTAATGGTTTCCTCGAATAAAATTTTTTTTGATCAGTCGGCACAAATTAACCAAGGTTTATCGTTAAACCAGGCAAAACTTGAGATAACTGATCTGATTAAATCCTCTGCTGGAATTGCCCCGACATATCCCCCTACAGGGACTGCGCAATATACTACTGATGGTGACACTATCGTAGTTAAATTACCGGCGGTTTCCGCTT
>CAYOSW010000014.1:0-27094 GCA_964406775.1 uncultured Gammaproteobacteria bacterium | reverse complement strand
TTTGGATCACGTTGAGATCGGAAAGCGGTTGGATATATTGGACTTTGAGACAGGTGCAAAAGTAGACGTTTATGGATTTTATTATCTGAAGAATGCAGGCGCTCTTCTTGAGATTGCCTTAGTTAACTACGGACTCCAGTTTTTATCCCACCGCGGATTTTCACCGATTATTACCCCCGATCTTGCCAGGGAGAAGTTTTATTTAGGTACAGGTTATAACCCAAGGGGTGATGAAGCGCAAACATATAGAATTGAAGAATCCGACTTGGGGCTGATTGCTACCGCCGAGGTAACGATAGCCGGTTATCACGCGGATGAAATCTTGGATGATCTCGAGCAGCCGAAACTCTACGGAGGGTATTCACATTGCTTCAGGATGGAATCCGGAGCTTACGGTAAATATTCAAAAGGGCTTTACAGAGTTCATCAGTTTACTAAGGTTGAGATGTTTGCCTATACAAAAAAAGAAGATTCGGCAAAAATGCACGAAAAATTTTTGGAACTCGAAGAGGAATTTTGGACAAGTTTAGGTATTCCTTACCGGGTTCTGGAGATGTGTACCGGCGATTTGGGATCGCAAGCTGCACGCAAATTTGATCTGGAAGCCTGGATGCCGGGACGTGGAGATTGGGGGGAGGTTACCTCGACCTCGAATACAACGGATTATCAGGCCAGGAATTTGAATATCCGCTACAGGGACGGGGAAAATACCGAATATACCCATATGTTAAACGGCACTTTGGTTGCAACTTCCAGGGCCATAATTGCGATTCTGGAAAATTTTCAAACAGAAGACGGAACGGTAAAAATTCCTGAGGTTCTGATCCCTTTTATGGGCATCTCTGAAATTACTCCTTTTAAAAAATAATTCCCAAAAGTTTTACGGTATAGCTTGAGGTGTTGTTGTGGTGCTTGAAGCCGGACTCGCAGAGGCTTTAGGAGATGCTGATGCTCTTTGCGCTGCCTGCATCGCAGGGCTGAGGGACGGCGATGGTGATAGAGCAGACGTACTCGGTAATGGGATGAGCTGGGATGATCCGGTTGCTTGTGAAGGAGCTGTCGAAGGCGAGACCTGCGGAACAATTTGTGCCGGAGGATTGGTTAACGGTGCCTGAGCAGGTGAGGCTTGCTGAATAGGTAATGAAGTCTGATTTTGCTGAGCCGGAGGCGAAGCTTTTCCGATCCCCAGTATCAGATAGGCGCTGAGCGCTGCGACAATAAGAATAATCGGTATCCCTGCAATCAATAACACTTTGGTAATATTCAAATGTTTCCCGGGAGGAGGAGCTGCAGAACCTTCAGCTTGAGCCGGTGTTTGTACATTGTTTACCGGTAAACTCTGATCTGAAGCGACTGGCGGGTTGTAAATATCTCCCGGTTGCTGATGTCCTTCATCCCCTGCAATAAGGTGGGATAAATCAGTCGGAGCGTTCTCCTGAGGAGGAAGTTCAGGAAGTGCATTTCCTGCCGGGGCTTGGGTTGCGCCCAAAGGATTTTCGGGTGACGCGCCAGCCGCCGGTGCCGCAGTTAAATCAGGCATTCCTGAAGATGGCGGTACTCCTGGCTCGGATGCTGGAGTCGGAGCCTGGTCCGCCGGAGATTGAGCAAAAGGGTTAGATTCTGCAGGATTGGCGCCTGGAGCAGATATGGTACCTAGCGGATCCAGGGGTTGAAGTTGGTCTGGTGTTGCACCGGGTGTTTGAGGTGCACCGAATCCGGGAATCGGAGGTACAGCAGGAGGAGCAGGTGCTTCGGCAGGAGCTTCAGGTACCATAGGTGCCGTCGTTGCTTGCGGAAAACCTGCATCGGTTGCGGCAGGCTGATCAGCAGGTGTCTGAGCAGGGGCCGGGGGTTGACCCTGTAAGAAAGGGTTCGAGGCCATAGGATTAGCAAGCGGATCCGGATTTATTCCGGCAGGAGTGGTTTGCATAGGATCGGCAGGCAATGTAGTTGCGGGATTTTGTGGTACTCCTGGCACACCTGGTTGACTAAAGTCAGGTACGGCTTGAGCCGGTGCTGCAGGAGGGAAGGCGGTGGGAGCTACAGGTGCAGGCTGAGGTGCCGAGCCCATTCCCGGGTTTGTAGAACTTGGCCAGGTTGATCCTTCCGGAGGTGTGGTCGAGAGGGTTTGAGGTTGGGATGGCGATTGAATAGGTGCATCCCAAGGATTTACGGCACCGGGCGCCGGTTGGGGTTGGTCAAATCCTGGTACCGAAGCCTGAGGCATTCCCGGCATTCCTCCTAAACTCTGGTCTGTTCCTGGTTGAGCGGTTGCAGGAGGGGGGAAACCTGTATTCGGGTCTTGCGGGTTGTTATTATCCATAGGCAGAATTTACATTTTTAAGTGTATTAGAAATCACACTAAATAATCAAGTGCTTTCATTAGCCCCGCCTTCCCAGCTTCCTCTTTTCGGGAGATTAGAGTATAATTCTGAAAAGAATTATGCTGAATTTCTTATCTTCTATTTTAGACGCGAATAAACGCGAAGTCGGAAAACTTTCCAAAGTTATAGAACAAATCAACGCGCAGGAGTCCAAAATCAAAAAACTGGACGATAAAAAATTTAAGGCCAAAGCACTGAGTCTCAAAGAACGGTATAAAAAAGGTGAAACGCTCGATGACTTATTAGTTGAAGGTTTTGCACTGGCAAGAGAGGCGGCCAACCGTACTCTCGGAATGCGCCATTATGATGTCCAGCTTATGGCTGCTATCGCTTTGCATCAGGGTAAGATTGCTGAGCAAAAAACCGGTGAAGGAAAAACAATGTCGGCCGTTCCGGTTGTCTTTCTCAACGCGGTTTCTGGTAAGGGAGTTCACGTAGTAACGGTAAATGATTATCTCGCCCGCCGTGATGCCGGATGGAATGGTCCGATATACGACCTTCTCGGAGTGACCGTTGCGGTAATCATCCACGAAAAGGCATTTATTTACGATCCTAAATATAAGGATCCCGACACAAAGGATAAAAGACTGAAACACTTAAAACCTGTTTCCAGAAGAGAGGCTTATGCCGCGGATATAACATACGGAACAAATAACGAGTTCGGTTTTGATTATCTGCGTGACAATATGGCGATGACACTCGAGAACCAGGTTCAGAGGGGTCACGCTTTTGCAATCGTTGATGAAGTTGACTCAATTTTGATTGACGAGGCCAGAACCCCGTTAATCATATCCGCTCCTGATACCGAACCGACAAGTAAATATGTTGAGTTTACTAAAATTGTAGATAAATTAAGCGGGGATACCGATTTTGTAGTTAACGAGAAAGAGCGTGCTGCTCATTTAACAGAGCACGGTGTTTTGAAAATTGAAAAGTTATTGGGGGTTGAGAATTTATATGAAAAAGATTTTCAGGCACTCCATCATATAGAAGAAGCTTTAAAAGCAAAAACCTTATTCTTAAAAGACCGTGACTATGTGGTCAAAGACGGTGAAGTAGTTATTGTTGATGAGTTTACCGGACGACTTATGCCGGGAAGGCGCTATTCGGGAGGATTGCATCAGTCAATAGAGGCAAAAGAAGGTGTAAAAATTCAACAGGAATCCAAAACATTGGCTACAATCTCTTTCCAGAATTACTTCAGAATGTATGAAAAACTGTCGGGTATGACGGGTACAGCGGCAACAGAAGCTGAAGAATTCTTCAAAATTTATAAACTAGAAGTTGTCATTATCCCGACCCATAGGGATATGGTGCGTAAAGATCATTCCGATGCAATTTTTAAGACTCAAAGCGCAAAATATAATGCCGTTGCTTCCGAGGTTGAGAAAATTCACGCCAAGGGTCAGCCAGTTTTAGTCGGTACAACCTCAATTGAAAAAAACGAATTTCTTTCTGAACTTTTAAAAAGGAAAAAGATTTCCCACTCCTTACTTAATGCTAAAAACCACGAACGGGAAGCGGAAATTATTTCTGATGCCGGCCAGAAAGGTGCGGTTACTGTTGCAACTAACTTAGCGGGAAGAGGTGTCGATATTAAATTAGGAAAAGGAGTAGATAAATTAGGGGGTCTTTACGTTATCGGTACCGACAGACACGAATCAAGAAGAATTGATAATCAGCTCCGTGGAAGATCGGGAAGACAGGGAGATCCTGGCGCTTCAAAATTCTTTGTGTCCCTGGAAGACGATTTTATGAGGATATTTGGCGGTGATCAGGTCGCAAAAGTAATGGGTTTTCTGAAAATGCCGGAGGATGTGCCGATTGAGAATCCTCTTGTCTCAAAAGCCATAGAAGGCGCACAGAAAAAAGTTGAAGGTCATAATTTTGATATCCGAAAACATACCGTTGAATATGATGATGTTATGAATCAGCAGCGGCAGATAATTTATGGAATCAGAAAACAAATTCTGGAAATAATTGCCGGTAAATCTGAAGAAAAGACATTAAAAGGAGAGATCCTTGAAAAAATTTCAGCTGAAATAGGGGCGATTGTCGACGACTTTTCCGAACCGGAAATAGATTATAAAAAGATTGTTGAAGAATTTGGGACGGTTATCACTTTTGATGAAGCCAGTATGAAAAGCTTGCTTCAGGAAATTTCCGATATTACCGATCCCTCCTCTATTAAAGAATTTTTGGGGAAGCTGGCAACAGATCTGTATGATCAAAAAGAAAAAATGGTTGGTGTGGATATGATGAGGCAGATGGAAAGCTTTGTCTATCTAAACACAATCGATACTTTTTGGATGGAACACTTGGATACTATGGATGATTTGCGCTCCGGTATCGGGTTGCGCGGATATGCCCAAAGAGACCCTCTTATCGAATATAAGAAAGAAGGATTTGAATTGTTTGAAAAAATGGTAGCGGAAATTGATTCCGAGGTCTCACGCAGAATTTATAAAGTTTCGGTTCATAATCACGGACCTGTTCAGGTTGCGCCTCCCATCGATATCTCAAGGGCTATTGAGAGACACGATGAAGCTTTGGACGAGAAAGTTTTAATGGAGGAAGTCGGTCAGCTTATGCCGTCGGTTCCGGAAGTAAGGCACGTACAAACTTCAGGCGGAACTAAAATTAAAGTTGAAGGTTCCAGCGATGACGAAAAATATTCATCCCCTGAAGTTGATGTTGTCCAACCGGTTGCCGCGGGAACTAAAGTTACTGTAGAAAGAGGCGGGCAGGTAGTGTCTGAGGATGTTTATAATGATACCGGTTCGCTTCAGAGAAAAAAGCCGGGGAGAAATGAACCCTGCTGGTGCGGTTCCGGGAAGAAATATAAGAAATGCCATTATCCAAATTGATTTATCAATTTAGGGCTTTTCTTGCGATTGTTTCGTTTATATTGCAATCGTTGTTGCAGTATTTACTACACAATCATAGAAAGTGTCATTATCTCAATTAAATCTCTGTAACGGTTGCAAAGATACCAGAAAAAGTTTAAGCTAATCCTATGAAGAATCCTTTGGTGCTGTTTATGGGAATATTTATTGGTCTGATTGTAATCGGTGCCTTTATGGCAACTTCTTTTTATAACTCTTTTGTTAGCCAATCCAATGCCATTGACGGACAATGGAAACAAGTTGAGGTTCAATATCAGAGAAGGTTTGATTTAATTCCTAATTTAGTTGAATCGGCAAAAGGGGTAATGGTACAGGAGCAAAAAATCTTCTCAGATTTGGCGAATGCACGCGCAAATTATGCCGGTGCTCAAACTCCTGAACAAAAAGTAGGTGCGGCAAATCAGGTTGAAAATTCTCTAGGAAGACTTTTAGCAATTTTTGAAAACTATCCCCAAATTAAAAGCGATCAGGCGGTTCTAAGATTGATGGATGAGCTGGCAGGGACCGAAAACCGGGTTTCCGTCGAGAGGAGAAGGTATAACGAATTGGTTCAAAAATATAATACTTCGGTTCAAACTTTACCGGGGAATTTGTTTGCCGGCTGGTTCGGTTTTAAAACAAAAACGTACTTTGAGTCTACTCCCGGTTCGGAAAACGCGCCCCAAGTTAAATTTTGATGAAGCTGTTGGTCAGAGCTTTTTTTCTAGCTGTTTTTTTTATTTTTCTGGTTTTGCCTGCCTCCACAAAGGCTTTGGAAATACCGGAGCCTCAGGGCTTTGTTAGCGATTATGCCGGAGTTCTCTCTCAAGATCAAAGAAATTCTCTGGAAACAAAACTCAAATCATACGAGGAGCAATCAACAAACGAAATTTCTGTAGTGACTATTAAAAGTTTAGAGGGCGGGGATATTGATGACCTCGCAGTGCGGGTTTTTGAAAAATGGAAAATAGGAAAAGAAAATAAAGATAACGGGATTTTACTCATTGCCGCGGTTGATGACCGGAAAATGAGAATTGAGATAGGGTACGGACTTGAGCCATTCGTAACTGACGGCGATGCCGGAGAAATAATCAGAGACAAAATTGCTCCGAAATTTAAAGCCGGGGATTATTATGGAGGCATCGAAGATGGGGTTGACGGAATCATCGGGCAAATCCAGTCGCCGATTTCCGGGCCAAAAGACTTCTCCAAAGTCTTCAGTATCGTAGGACTAATTTTCGGGAACTTAGAATTTGTCGCCTTTATTTTTATTCTGGCTATTTATTTATTTTCATATATGGCAAGGACCTCGAGTTTTTGGTTGGGAGGGGTGATCGGGGGTTTGATTGGAGTAATTATAGGCGCAGTTTTTGTAAGTTTTGTAATAGGCATTGTCGGAAGTATATTTTTCGGGATTCTGGGATTGGTTCTGGATTTTCTCCTTTCCCATAATTATAAAAAATTACAGAAAGCCGGATATAGAACTGACTGGATTTCAACAAAAGGCGGATTCTGGGGGTCAAGCGGAAGCGGTGTCGGATTCGGCGGGTTCGGAGGGGGGAGTTCGGGCGGCGGCGGTGCAAGCGGAAGCTGGTAAATCATAAGCTTTTTACCCGAAGATATTTATCAAACAGGAATTGAGCAAAATCATCGGACCCTTGCTGTAGCCTTATTAATTCCGCTTCAGAATCTGCTTCTTCCCTAGTCCTTAATAAGGCTTCATCCTGGCGCCACAAATGAACAAACCATTCGGGTTGATGGGCTGGTTTTTGAATCCTATATTCTGCGGAAAGCCGCACCATTTCCTGATGAACCCAAAAATCAGGATACTGAAGTCCAGCTATCTGAACCCAAGGGTATCTCTGGTAACGATTCATATGCCCTTCGCACGATCCTGTTGTTTGCATACCTAAACCGCTTATAACCCGGATCAATTTATCAATTCCTGGATCAGGTAATTCGACCAAGGGTTTTTGTCCTAGCCTGGGATAAATATTTTCACCAAGTGGCGAGGGTAGGGGTATTTCTTGGATATTAGAATAACTTCTTTGAACCTCCATTGAGGGTAATTATACAAAAAAGCAGTTTTAAAGAGAGATTTGGTATACTTGGTGGACAATGACTGTTGAACTTGCTAATCCTCAGATAAGAAGAATTCCCGGAGTTGCCGTGGCTTACGGGGGTGTCGGACGTCCGGTTACAAATCCCGAACTTTGGGGAGAATTTGAGGGAAAATTTACCTCCGATAAAGATAGACAGGATGCAAGGATTTCAATGGATGGATCCGGGATTATTTTAAGATACCGGCCTGCTGACGGAAAACTTTATTCGGATGCTCCAAAACTTTTAAGGCCTGAAACAGTAGGGGCAGCATCGGCGTTAACACGGAAAGTACTTGAAGCTAACGGGTGGGACAAAGCCGATTACTTAATAGGAGTTACTTCTTTTCCTCCGGATGCAAAAAGCGAATGGGTAGGCGAAGTCGCTGCGGGATTCGGTATACGGGAATTCGGCGAAGTTAATGCAACCTGTAACGGCAGTGCGCTGGCGATGGTAGAGGTCTTGAAAAATCCGGCTCTTAGGGGGAGCAGGGTAGTTATCGCCGCTTATGAACCCTTGGGCAGATTTACAGATCCCAATGATTTTATGTCTCAGGTTATTTTCGGAAGCGGAGGGGCGGCAATTGCATTTGATCCCGGAACATTTAAACTGCTGGGGGCCAAAACTATGATTCAGCAGGATACGGAGGGGGTAATTAAAGTCCCCAAATCTTACGAAGTACCGGGTTTAAGTCAGCAGGATAAACTGCCGGATTGGTTTGTAGTTGAGCCGGGCAGTGAGGGAATTGTGAGTTATAGTGACAGGTTAGTAAGGATCGCATTGCCTGAGCCGGAAAGAGATAAGTCGAAATTGGAAATGAGCGGGCAGGGTACAGCCCGGTATTTTACAAAATTAGTTTCGGATGCTTTAATTGATAATTTAGCCAGGTATTACGGTGAAACCCCGGATGCTTTAAGTAATCCGATCGGACTCAGTGTCGGTCACCAGCCGAGTAAACCGGTTTTCAGTCTCGTTGAGCGGAGATTGAAAAGGGAAATTGCAGGTAACGATCAACTAAGAGGGGTGATCCCTCCCGAGATGCCCTGGTTGCTGGAAAAGGCCAGAATGAGTAATATCAGTCCCGGGACTTTCCTCGTTGCGTTAGCAGAATCCCTCGGAAGGATTGAAAGTCAGGATAAACTGTTTACCGGTTTAGGCTACGGAGTCGGTTCTTCCTGGTCTGCTTTTACAGCTCAATATTTAAATTAGTTTTGACATTCTCCCTCTTCAATTCTAAAATGCCTCAATGGATAAAGAATATGATCAGCTGGTTCAGAAATTAATACTCTCAGCGATTAGAGTTACTCCGATAAGAGGTCAGATTATCAAGATTTTTCTTTCTAAAAAAATGCCTATTTCGGCTATTGATTTGATAAGCCAGTTTAAAAAAATCAACTTTAAAATTAATAAAACCACAATTTACCGCGAAATTTATTTTCTGGTACAAAAAAAGATTCTGCAGGAAGTAGAATTCGGTGAGGGGAAAAAAAGATATGAAATTGATACAGGTCACCATCATCACCACATAATTTGTATAAACTGTAAAAAAGTGTTGGATGTTGATCTAAATGTAGACTTGCAGGAAGAAGAAAAACATATAGAAAGTAAGACCGGTTTTAAGATAACAAATCACTATCTCGAATTTTTCGGTGTTTGCAGCGACTGCCGTTAGTGCTTTAGTTTTAGTAATCACTTTACTCGGGGCGTAAATAATGATAATTTATGGAAAATCTAAATTAAGCAAATTATCAGCATAAAGAAAGAATATTAAAAGAAAGGGGGTGTTTAAATGGACGGACAAATTCAAGAGACTTCGGGCAAGGCTAAATTTATTTTACCTACTGTGGTTATTGCTTTGATAGTTTTCGCCGCGATCGGATTCTATCTTTATAAATCGGGTACTATGGGCGAAGAAGCTGAAGAATCCGGAATTGAGGAAACTACAGAGCAAACTCAAATCCCCTCACCTTCTGTTTTTACCGCAACAAGCGGGACATATAAAAGCGGGAATTATGCAGTTACCGGAAATTATGTTAGTCCCGGCGGTCCCAGAGAACTAAATGTTGCTGTGACTTTGGATGGAAATATTATTAAGGAAGCGGAAGTTACAGGAACCGCTACAGACGCTACTTCCAAAAGATTTCAAGCGGAATTTATACAAAATTTTAAACCAATGGTAATCGGAAAGAATATTGACGAGGTGAACTTAAGTAAAGTTGCCGGATCTTCGCTTTCTCCGAAAGGATTTAATGATGCATTGGCGAAAATTAAGAAAGAGGCGGGTGTTTAATGCTAAGTTCTTTCCGCCTGGAGTTTGAGGCGATAGGAACACAATGGGTAATTGATCTGGCTTCAGAGAAGGAGCCAGATCGGGAGGCACTACGGGAAAAAATTTTCAGAGAAATACGTGAATTTTCCAAAATCTTTTCCCGGTTTGATGAAAAGTCAGAAATTTACCGGTTAGGCCAAAAAGAGGGGTCTCTTCAAATTCCCCGTAAATATATTAAGTTAGTCGATACGTATAAAGATTTCTATTTTTATACCCGAGGAAGGCTCACTCCGCTTGTCGGGAATCTATTGAGTGATGTGGGTTATGACAGCAAATACTCCTTAAAGGCAGGTAGAATTAAACCTTTGGAAATGTGGGAAGAAATTATCTTATATGAGGACGAAGTTTTAAAATTAAGAAAACCGGCAATATTGGATTTCGGAGCCGGAGGAAAGGGTTTTTTAGCAGACTTAATCGGAGAGTTGTTGGAAAGTGAAGGATTCAAAGAATTCACAGTTGATGCAAGCGGGGATATTCTTCATAAATCAAAAGAAAATAAATTAAGGGTGGGGCTGGAACACCCGGAAAATTTCAAACAGGTTATAGGGGTTGCTGAAATTAAAAATCAAAGTATATGTGCTTCAGCCGGCAACAGGAGAAAATGGGGAAAATATCATCACATTTTCAATCCGGAGACTTTAAAATCTGTTGAGGAAGTTTTAGCAGTTTGGGTTGTAGCCAAAACAGGGCTGCTTGCTGACACATTGGCAACAGCCCTATTTCTGATGACTCCGGATGAAGTGAAGCCCTTTTACGATTTTGAATATCTGATTGTTTATCCGGACTACTCTTTTAATAAATCTGAAGATTTTCCGGGCGAAATCTTCTACAATTAGAATATGTCCCTACTTAATAGAATAGATTCTCTGCTGAATAATATTACGATGTACCGGTTGGTGCTTTATCTTTTAACCGGTTTATCTGTAATAGGTATTCTTTTCGGATTTCTAAATATCCTTCCATATAGTGGGGCTCAGTTTTCTGGCTCACTGGTTGTTATTCTAATCTCCTCTTTTTTAAGTAATTTATTATTTGCAAAGATAGTTAAGGCCGATACTAATGTTGAATCCTTTTGGATTACCGCCTTCATTTTATTTTTGGTTTTAGCTCCGATTGCCAGTTCGAGTGATCTCATAGTTACTGTACTTATAAGTGTTATTGCAATGGGTTCGAAATATTTTTTAACTTACGACAAGAAGCATATTTTCAATCCGGCGGCCATCGGAATGTTTCTGGCGGGTCTTTTCGGATACGGCAATTCCATTTGGTGGATAGGTAGCGCGGTTATGTTGCCGTTTGTATTTGTAGCAGGACTTCTGATTGTCAGAAAGATAAGAAGGTTCAGATTGTTCTTTACATTTATTGGGGTAAGTATTTTTACAGTCACTCTTTTTAGTTTAAAAAATGGAGTAAATATTTCCGATTCCTTAGTCCAGGTTTTTACCTCCTGGCCTTTAATTTTTTTCGGAACTGTTATGTTGACAGAACCCTTTACTACTCCGCCTAATAAAAAATACAGGACAATTTACGGCATAATCGTCGGTATACTATTCGGTTCTCAATTCTCAATAGGCCCGTTATTTGCTTCTCCTGAATTTGCATTGATAGCCGGAAACTTATATTCGTTTATAGTAAGTCCTAAAGGGAAATTAATATTGAAATTTAAAGAAAGAGTTGAATTAGCTCCAACTATTTTTGAATTTGTATTTATACACAACGGACCATTCAAGTATTTAGCCGGTCAGTATCTTGAATGGACTCTTCCGCATAAAAAACCCGATTCCAGAGGCATCAGAAGGTATTTTACAATCGCATCAGCTCCCGAGGAAGAGTTTGTTAAACTTGGAGTTAAGATTATTCCGAGTAAATCCAGCTCCTTTAAGAGAGCTTTGTTTGATTTAAAACCCGGAAGTAGGTTAACAGCGGATCAGCTGGCAGGCGACTTCACTTTACGTGAAGATTCAAATAAGAAGTTTATTTTTATTGCCGGAGGAATCGGCATAACTCCTTTTAGGAGTATGATCCAGAGTCAAATCAAAGCAGGTAGGACTACGGAGGTGATTCTTTTTTACAGCGCATCTAATATCCAGGAATTTGTTTATAAAGATATTTTTAAAAATGCAGAAAAGTTGGGAGTAAAAACCGTTTATATTTACGGGGGTAAAGAAAAAGCCACAAAAAATTGGACCGGTGAAATTGGATATATAACCGGAGATATGATCAAAAAGTATGCGCCCGATTTTAAAGAAAGAGTTTATTATCTGTCCGGCCCAGTGGCTATGGTAAATAATTACAAAAAGCTTCTGACCGGCGTAGGTCTTCGCAGTAGTCAGATAATAACTGATTACTTCCCGGGGTTTTAAAATGCTGATAACTAAAACGTTTGTCGCCCGCAGGCTTCCAGACAGACCAATTGATTCGAATAAAGGAACTTTCGGTTCAGTCCTTGTGATTGCGGGATCTGAAAATTTTCCTGGTGCCGCAATTTTATCGGTACTGGCAGCCGCAAGATCGGGTGCCGGGTTAGTGACTCTCTCGACCACAAAGTCTGTTTATGACGTTGCTGTTCCCAAAATTCCTTTTGCAACTTTTCTGAAATTTTCGGAAATCAAAAACAATTTGGATAAATACGATTCCGTATTGTTAGGGCCGGGATTAGGTAAGAGTGGTGATGTTGCCGCCCTCTTAAAAGAACTGAGGGGAGAAGAAAAATTTAAAAGAAAAAAGTTGGTTCTAGACGCGGATGCGCTGAATATTTTATCTGAAGACAATGATTGGTTTGAATCCTTCAACACTGATGCAATTCTGACACCCCACCCTGGAGAGATGAGCAGTCTGACAGGATTATCAATTCAGGATATTCAAAAAAGCCGTGAAGAGATTGCTGTAAAGTATTCTGAACTTTGGAATAAAACAATTGTTTTAAAAGGAGCGGAAACAGTTATCGCAGGTCCCGCAGGAGAGATTTATTTAAGTCCTTTTTCAAACCCGCTTCTTGCAACAGCAGGAACGGGTGATATTCTCGCGGGAATTATTGCCGGATTTTTGGCGCAAGGTCTTTCCTCATTGGACGCGGCCGTTGCCGGAGTTTATCTCCAGGGGTCGGCGGGAGAGAAGCTTAAAGAAAGATTCGGAGACCGGGGTGCAACTGCGCTCGACTTGGCTGAATCTTTACCATTCGCGTTTAAAGATTTGCTGATTGTTTAGTGTCCTCAACGTCCTTGGCAATTTGTGCTGAGAGTTCCTGTTCTGTTTTAAAATTCATAACCGGCCGTAAATATTTTATGGTTTCAATTTCCAAATCAGGAATTTGTTCAGGTAAACTTTCAGAGTCTATATCAATTAAAAAGACTTCAATCGTTTTCTCAGACTCATTAAAAACAGGTATGGGACCGGAGTGCATTGCTCCAAGGAATGTAGCACCATCCAAATAAACTCGGACCGCGTAAATGCCGTCAGGTATTTCAATATTTTCTGGGACTTTCAAATTAATCGTAGGAAAACCCAGAAGCTTACCCCTGCCTTTTCCTTTAACTTGGGAAGATCTAAACTTCATTTTTGAGCTGCAGTGCAGATAGTTTATAAATGCTGAACATCAAAACTGCAGCCGCGATAAGCTGTGTCGGACCAAGAAATGTCTTATAAAGGACTGCGTCTATAATAATTGCTAAGACGGGAAATACCAGTTCTAAAATTGTTGCAACCCGGACGGGTGTTTCTTTAAGTCCCCGGTAATAAATTAATAGAGCGACCATTCCAGTTGAAACAGCTATAAAACCGAATTTCAGATATTGGGAAAAATCAGGTGCAAAAATTTGGGACTGTGCACCCAGATAATAAATAAACGGAATTGCTAAAGCTGTTGTAAAAATAAACCTGAGTCCCGTAATCACATTTGAGGAATGTTTTAAAAGAGCCATTCTGGAAAAAGTTGTGGAAGAGCCCCAGGCGATAGCTGCTCCTAATGCAAACAATGCGGCGGTGACCGTTTCGCTACCGGTTTCAAAATTAACAACGCCGTCTTTAAAAGTTACAAAATAGGCGGCAACTATAGCGAGAAGTGCCCAATTCAAATATCTTTTCTTAACCGGTTCCTTTAAGAAAATTACAGCGGTAGAAATAGCAAAAACCGGTTGTAATTTTTGCAGAAGGAATACGACCGAAAAAGGAATGAAGTTTACTTTAAGGAGCGCGGTCGTAAACCAAAGAGTTCCTAAAACTCCGCTTAAAAGTGCAATAACTAGAAGCAGGAGAAGTTCTTTCCGGGTAAGTTTAATCTTTACCAACTGTTTCCAGATAAAAGGTAAAAGAATCACCGCACCGATAAAGTGCTCGTAAAATACAATAATTATAGGGGGTAAGGAATAAAGGCTTCTCCTGACTACTCCGTCCAGAGCCCAAAGGACCGCAGCGGTGACGATTAGAGCCGGTCCGACCTTTAAGATATGCTTTAAGAATTTGTCCATAAGAAAATCTTTCGCGCTTCGGTTAAAAAATTTTTACCTCACGCTCGTGTAATCTTGTGTTTTGAAACCTTTGATTTCAAAACACAAAAAACCCCAATTCCTTGGGGTAAATTTAATGCACAGCAAATGCACTGCCTTCTTTCATCCGGACTTTACCGTCGACTTTGGAATTTCACCAAATCCTGATCTCTCGATCTCGCAGGTTATACTGCCGATAGGGAATTACACCCAACCCCGAAGGATGAAGTTATCTTAGTTCTAAAAATATTATTTTTCAAGAGGGATGATTTTCCATTGACTTTATATATTTTGTTCAGCATATAATAAGTGATGCCCAATTCGGATCTTGAGAAATATATAGAAACTGCCAGGAGTAAGAATGTCAGCGATGAGGCGATTAAGACCGAACTTGTTAAAAGCGGCTGGCCGGAGGATGAGGTTTCGGCGGCGATTTCCCCTAAGCCTTCATCAGGTATCGGGTTGCCTCCGCCTCCCCTACCCAGATTCGGGATGTGGGTCAGTTTTCAATACATAATTCTTTTCATCTGTTTATATGTATTCGCTACTTCAGTAGGTGGGATTTGGCACGAGGCTGTAAATAGATTATTGCCTGATAATCTACAAGCTCAACAATACGATTCGTATATGAGGGAGGCAACGAACGGGGCACTCAAAGGATATATAGCGGCGATTGTAGTTACATATCCGATCTTTGCCGCGTTATTTTTACTTTTAAAAAGACAGGTTATCCAAAGACCTTTGATCCGCAATATCAGGGCGAGAAAAATATTAATTTATCTGACTCTTGTCGTAACTTTTCTGGTAATGATATGTCATTTGATATTTACTCTAATTGAATTTTTGAACGGTTCTGCATCAAGCAGATCGTTTGCCAATCTGGGTGTTACATTTTTGATCGCAGGTACCATATTCGGATACCTAATTCACGAGGTAGCGGAGGACCGGAAAACACATGTTTAGAAATTACATTGGAATCGGAATTTTGACAGTAATAATTACTGTGACAATCGTTTATGCATTTTCTTTATCGGGTTCTCCTCTTGATGCCAGAAACGAAAAATTTGATAAAGAAAGGGTTTCCGACCTCCAGCAAATAAGATCTGCAATAACTTCTTACGCTTCTAAAAATAATAAATTGCCTGAGTCGATAAACGACCTGAAAGAATTTTTCTACACTGTCGGGGTTAACGAAGACCCAGAAACAAAACAGTCTTATGTCTATGAAAAAGGCGATAACGCTCATTTCAAATTATGCGCGACTTTCACAACTGATGCATCCGATAAACCTGAAGCCCAGATCTATACACAGGACCTTACGGTAATTCACAAGAAAGGCTATCAGTGTTTTGATTACGAAGACCAAATACTGAAGAGTCAGTACTATCCTTCACCTGCACCCTACTATGTTCCGAGTCCCTATGCTTCCACCACACCTCAGGTGATATACTCAAGATAGTTAGCACTCTTGACAGTTAACTGCTAAAATACTAAAATAATTTTATGCCGGTACCGAGAAATTTAACCATAAAAACCCAGGAGGCGATTGAGCAGTCTCAATCAAATGCTTTAAATTACGGACAGCAGGAAATCAGTCCGCTCCACCTGTTTTTAGCAATTTTAAACCAGCCGGATACGATAATTTCCCCTCTTTTTCAAAAGTTAAATATTAACCAGTCGCGAGTTTTACAGGAGACAGAAAATGCACTGGCTAAACTTCCGAAAATCGAAGGCGGGCAGTCACAAATCGGAGCTTCGAGAGATCTGGTTAAAGTTTTAGAGAGATCCGGGGAGGAAGCGAAAAAACTTGAAGATACTTACGTTTCTGTTGAACATATACTTTTAGCGCTGATCTCTGTCGATTCTCCGGTCCAAAAGATTCTGGTGGATCAGGGGCTGGATTATAAATCGCTCAAAGATTCGTTGGAAGCTTTGCGCGGTCCTCATAAAGTTACTGATGAAAGTCCGGAGGATAAGTTCCAGGCGCTTGAGAAATATTCACAGGATTTAACAAAAAGAGCAAAAGATGGAAAGCTCGATCCGGTAATCGGGCGGGACGAGGAAATCCGCAGAGTGATGCAGGTTTTATCCCGCCGTACAAAAAACAATCCCGTATTAATTGGTGAGCCGGGGGTCGGAAAAACGGCAATAGTTGAGGGGCTCGCTTTAAGAATTATTAATGGGGATGTTCCGGATACTTTGAAAAATAAGAAGCTTTTGGCTCTTGATCTGGGCGCAATGATAGCGGGCGCGAAATTCCGGGGAGAATTTGAAGATCGTCTAAAGGCTGTTTTAAAAGAGATAACTGAATCGGGTAATGTAATTCTATTTATTGATGAATTGCATACGGTTGTTGGTGCAGGGGCAACGGAAGGTGCTATGGATGCATCGAATTTATTAAAACCGATGCTGGCCCGTGGAGAACTTAGAACAATAGGCGCGACAACTTTAAAAGAATACAGGGAGCATATAGAAAAAGATCCGGCTTTAGAAAGACGTTTTCAGCCTGTTATTGTAGATGAGCCGACTGTTCCGGATACTATCGCGATCCTGCGGGGACTCAAAGAAAGGTATGAGGTTCATCACGGGGTGAGAATTACGGATCCTGCAATAATCGCGGCTGCAACATTATCCCACCGCTATATTTCCGGAAGATTTTTGCCTGATAAGGCCGTTGATTTGATTGATGAGGCAGCATCGTCTTTAAAAATTCAAATTGAATCTTCGCCGGTCGAACTTGATCAGCTTCAGAGAAAAGTAACCCAGCTGGAAATAGAAAAACAGGCTTTAAAGAATGAGAAAGATGAGAAAAGTAAAGACAGGCTGGCGGAGCTTGAGAAAGAATTGGCTGAAAATAAGGAAGAGTTTAATGTTTTGCAGGCCAGATGGAAGGAAGAGAAGCAATCTATCGACGCGCTCCGAGTTTTGAGTGAAAAAATTGAAAAATTAAAGATTGATCTGGAAAAAGCTCAACGCGATGCTGACTTGGAAACCGCAGCGCGTATTCAGTACGGAGAAATTCCCACAGCTCAAAAAGAACTTGAAGCTATGGAAAAGAAAATAAAAGAAAAAGGAGATGGGACTCTGTTGCGGGAAGAAGTAACTGAAGAAGACATTGCAAAAGTTGTCGGACGGTGGACAGGAATTCCTGTTACGCGTTTGATGGAGTCAGAGACCCATAAGCTGGCAAATCTGGAACAGGAGCTTCACAAAAGGGTAATCTCCCAGGCTGAGGCTGTTAAGGCGGTAGCGCAGGCAATCAGGAGGTCTAGGGCGGGAATATCCGATCCCAACAGGCCGATCGGTTCATTTATTTTCTTAGGACCGACCGGGGTTGGCAAGACTGAGTTGGCCCGGGCATTGGCAAATGTTTTATTCAATGACTCAAATAATATGGTTAGGATAGATATGAGTGAGTATATGGAGTCACACTCAGTAGCCAAATTAATCGGTGCTCCTCCGGGATATATCGGATACGACGAAGGCGGTCAGCTAACTGAAGCAGTCAGAAGAAAGCCATACGCTGTTATTTTATTTGATGAAATTGAAAAAGCGCACCCGGACGTGTTTAACATTTTGCTTCAGGTTTTGGATGACGGACGGTTAACAGACGGAAGGGGGAGGACTGTGGATTTCCGAAATACTATACTGATAATGACATCAAACCTCGGTTCTCAAATTATTTTGGAAGGGCAGGAGGAAAAGAAAGATTGGAAAAAAGTGGAAACCGAAGTTATGGATCTGGTTAAAAAATCTTTCCGCCCGGAATTTATTAACCGCGTTGATGAAATTGTCGTCTTTAAAAATCTATCCCCCCGCGATTTAGTCGAGATCGTTGATATTCAGCTTGAAGGATTGATTAAGCGGCTTAAAGAAAAAGATATAACTCTGGAAGTTGACGATAAAGTTAAGGATATGCTGATCGAAAAAGGCTATGATCCTATATACGGCGCCCGGCCACTTAAACGCGCGATCCAGGACCTTCTTGTTGATGAGCTCGCTCTGCAGATAATTGAGGGAAAAATTAAGGACGGACAAACGGTTAAAGCAAAACTGGAGAAAGACAAGGTTGTATTTATTTAGATCACTTCAGAATATTAACCCCCAAGAGTAAGATTGCTAAATTCCCCCAAAGCCTTTATTCTAAATAAGGTATGTCTCTGCCAAGCGTTGAGCTTTTGGATAAAATTGAAGATGCGGATCTAAGATATGTTTCCGAATCCGCCCGCGGATATTCACGCGCAAAAAAAGGGAAGCATTATCATTATTTTAATACCGAGCAAAAACGCATTACGGACGAGAAAACGGTTGACCGGATCAATAAATTAAGAATTCCCCCGGCGTGGAAAAAAGTTTGGATTTCGCCTTCTGGAAATACTCATCTTCAAGCTACGGGATTGGATGATAAGGGGCGCAAGCAATATATTTATCACCCGAAGTGGATAGAAATCTCTCAGGCAACCAAGTTTGATAAGTTGACCGATTTCGGTTTAAAACTTCCGAAAATCCGCAGCCGGGTCCGTTATGATTTGGAGGGTAAAAAACCTGACTTGAAAAGGGTCGTTGCAACCGTTGTCTGGCTTCTCGAAAATACATTTATCCGGATCGGTAATGAGGAGTATGCAAAAGAAAACGAATCGTTCGGACTTACGACTCTGCGGGATAAACACGTAAAAGTAAGAGGGAGTGAAATAAAATTTGAATTTAAGGGAAAATCCGGGGTAATGCATTCGGTCAGTGTTTCTAATCCGAAAATTGCCAAGTCACTTAAGATGTGTATTGAGCTTCCGGGGTATGAAATTTTTAAATATGTCGATGAAAAAGGCAATCAGCACGTAATCGATTCCGGGATAGTTAACGAATATCTCGCGGATACGGCGGGTGAGAAATTTACGGCAAAAGATTTCCGGACCTGGGGAGGAACCGTTTTATCGGGAACGACACTCCATAAATTAGGAGACTACGATGACGAAAAAACCCTGAAGCAAAAAGTTCTGGAGTCTGTAAAAACTGTAGCGAATCATTTAAGAAATACGGTAGCGGTTTGCAGGAGCTACTATATTCACCCAGTGATTTTTAAAAGCTATGAGGAAAAAAGATTGATACCTCATTTTAATTATTCGGTCACCAACTCCTCTTCGGGATTACTTAAAAACGAATACCGGGTATTAACGCTTCTTCAAAAATATTCTTAAAAGATATACGGAAGAAAAATAGCCAGTCCGATTGCCGTTGCAGTTATCGAAGCAATTAAAACGGCTCCTGCCGCAACATCCTTGGCTTTCTTGGCCGCGGGATGGACTTTATCCGTAAAGGAATCAACAACTTCTTCGATGGCGGTGTTGGTCAATTCCAAAACCAATACAAATCCGATGGTAAGAATAATAATCAGCCATTCGTCCTTGGGAATATTAAAGTAATAGGCAAGCGCAAGAGTAAAAACCCCGATGCATAATTGGAATTTCAGGTTCGGTTGATCCTTTAGTGCGGTAGCGATACCTTCAAAGGCATATTTAAAGGAAAGGGCTCTGGTGCGGGTCATAAGTTAATATTAACAAATTTTTCAGGTTTGGGTGCAAGCAGTCCATTTGATATAGATAGGCATATTCGTGTAAACTACAGGTCTAAATATAAGGATCTGTTAATTTTTTAAAGAAATTATGAAGAAAAAAATAATTCATTTAACACCGGGAAGAATAACTCTTTATGATAGCGCTGCCGATCAGCACTTTCACGGAAGTTTAATGATCAATCCGGCAATTAAGGCCGGGGAGATTCACGAAGAAAGGGTTAATTTGGTCGGTGAAGCTTTGCTTGCGGAACCGGATCAGATTATAGACAAGAGACCAGAGCCGGTATTTAGTGAAGAGGTGGGTTCAATCCCGTTACTTCAGCAATATTGGAATTTAATTGACTTCGGACTGCTTTTCCGTTTTATCGCCCTTCAGTTAAAAATAATTTGGAACTCAATCTTATGGATAGCAAAGTCCGGTGTAAAATCCCTGATTAATAAATTAAGAAAAGTTGCCGAAGTCTTGTTTTACAGTGAAGATACGTCGGTATTAGAAAAGAGCGAAATTGTTAATAAACCGCAAAGAAGGTTTTGGGAAATATTTAAAAAAGTAGAAATACCCAAACTAAAAAGTCCCCGGATTAAGGTCAGAATAAAATTACCAAGAATTCCGCACTTTAGAATTACCGGGAGAAAGGTTTCCTATCCTTCTAAAAATTTTCTTAAAGGTCTGGCCATCAGCTGTCTGGTAATCGCTTTTACCAGCTTGGGTTCGCTTTTGCTTCCGATTTTGGCCGCCCAAATCCGCCCTTATATTATCGTCGATACGAATACCGAAGATGTTCAGGCAAAAATTAATAATGAATATCCCGTTGCTCAGCCTGACAATCTTGATCCTTCATCCCTGATAACTGCCGGTCAGGAATTTAGAATAATTATTCCGAAAATCGATTTAATTTCGGACATAAGTCCATATGTCGATTTATCTAAAGAACTTGAATATAGATCAGAGCTTTTAAATACGGGGGTTGCCCACGCGAAGGATTCCTATTTGCCCGGAGAAGGAGGGCCGGTATTTTTATTTGCCCACTCGACTGACACAATCTTTAATATTGCAAGATTCAATGCCAAATTCTTTTATGCAAAAGATTTAAAACAGGGAGACGAAATTCAGATCGATTTTAAAGGCAAGAAATATAATTATCTAATAGATCATTCAGTGATTGTCAGCCCGGAGGATGTTGAAACTGTAAGACAAACACCTGCCGATTTGATATTAATGACTTGCACTCCCCCCGGAACGGACTGGCAGAGACTACTCATTTTTGCAAAGCAAACTAATATCCCATAAAAATATTTGCGTTATTGAGCCTAATCGGTTTATAATACAGCCGCAATAAATCTTATAAAAATTTACTATGAATGTATCGGTAATTTTAGTGGCAATTAAAAACTTATTTCAAAGAATCCGGACTTTCTTCCTAAAAGCAAAGTATTTTTTTCTTGTCTTTTTAAGCCTGACAGTAATCTTTTCCTTCTTCATTTCCCAATACAATTTTGCCGGAGCTTCAGTTTTTACAAAGACTTCTTTAGCCGGGGGACTATCCCGGCCGACGGCATTTACCCAGGTTCCCGACGGCAGAATATTTATTGCTGAGAAAAGAGGAGTAGTCAGAGTTTTAAAAAACGGCAGTTTATTGTCCAGTCCTTTAATCTCTATTCCTGTTGATACCGCAGATGAACGTGGACTGATCGGTATAACCGCTGACCCTCAATTTAATTTGAACCACTATATTTATATGACCTATACAAGCGCAAATCCTTTGGAGCTCCGGGTAAGCCGCTTTACCGTTAACGGAGATACGGCCGACCCCGCCAGTGAGTTTAATTTAATAAGGGATATTCAACCTTGTCCTAATTCCGATCCGCCGCAAAACCTTTGTACAGTTCATCATTCAGGGACACTGAAATTCGGGCCTGATGGAAAGCTTTGGATAACTATCGGAAACAACAGTATTCCCAACAATTCTCAGGATCTGTCAACAATTCACGGAAAATTACTGAGGATTAACTCCGATGGAACAATCCCGTCTGACAATCCTTTTTATAATCAGACGGGTAAAAGAGGAGAGATTTATGCATACGGATTCCGTAACCCGTTTAAGTTTGAATTCCTTCCTGACGGCAGACCGGTTCTGGGTGATGTAGGGGATTTTACTTGGGAAGAAATTAATATCGTTTCTGCAGGAGGAAATTACGGTTATCCCGCAGTTGAAGGGATTTGTACTTCTTCCTGTCCATATATAAATCCGGTATATGTTTATAATCATAACGGGGGTTCAGCTTCAGTTATCGGAGGATTCTTCTATGACGGGTCTCAATTTCCTCCCGAGTACCGCAACAGTTATTTCTTTGCTGATTTTGCGCTCGGGTTTATTAAATCCATAACCTTAGATAACGGCAATTTCGTATCGGAGCGGATTGTTGATGATCAGGCAGGTTTTGTTGTTGATCTGCAGAAAGCCCCTGACGGTTCGGTTTATTATTTAACACTTGCAGACGGAAATTTTACTCCGTTTTCAGGTACTCTTACCAAACTAAGTTTTGATCCGAACAATCAGCCTCCCGTTGCAAAGATGCAGGCTTCGCCGAGTCAGGGGGCAGCTCCTCTTTCTGTAAATTTCACAAGTACAGGTTCATCAGACCCTCAGGGCAGACAACTGACTTACAGTTGGGACTTTGGTGACGATCAAACCGGCTCAGGAGAAACTGCAAATCACGTTTATCAGGCAAACGGTATATATAAAGCAAAGTTAACTGTCGGTAACGGAGTTTCAGAAGCTGTAAGCGAACCTGTAGACATTGTTGTAGGATTTGACTATCCGACCGCGGTAATAACCAATCCTGCAGAAAACACTAAATACGACGCAGGGACCGTGATTAATTTTGAAGGGATGGCCTCAGATCCTAAGGATGGCGATTTACCGGCAAGCGCCTTTTCCTGGGAGGTGCTTTTCCACCACCAGACACATATTCACCCTCACGTCGGGCCGATAGACGGAGTAAAAAGCGGTACTTTTTCTATTCCGGATGTAGGTGAGTCTTCCCCGGAGGTTTGGTACGAGGTAAAGCTGACCGTTACAAACTCGCTCGGACTTAAAACGACTGTTACGAGAAACATAAATCCGAATATAATCTCACTTACCCTTGATTCATCGCCTCAGGGTTTGCAGGTTACTCTTGACGGAATTCCGCAGACTACTCCGGTAACAGTCAAAGGAGTGACAGGACTTAAGCGGTCGGTTGGCGTGGCGACACCGCAGTCATTAAACGGAACAAGTTATGATTTTCTGAATTGGTCTGATAATGGCGCCCAAACTCATACAGTCACAACTCCCGCTTCTGACATAACATACAAAGCTTCCTTTAAAGATGTGGGTAATCAGACGGGGAATTTAAGGGTGAGGATTCCGGAATTTCAGGGCACGGATTGGATGAATAAGTTCATCAACGGTGTAACGGTAAAATTAACAAGCACTGACGGAAAGACGGTTTTTGCAACAACAACGTCACGGGTCAACGGTTCGGAAGACGGCTGGGCAAGTTTTGATAATTTTGCGCCCGGGACCTACGGGATTATGGCGTATAAACCGGGGTACGCCGGGGTTTGGAAAAAGCTTGATTGTAATAGTCATGCGGGAAGTTTTGATAACGCCACAATCGTTAACAGTAATACCGAGTTATTCACTGCTGCCTGGAATAATTCCGCTAAAGTTGTTTCCGGATCCACTGTTTATTGTCAGGATTTGGGACTGACGGCAACTCCGAACGGTAGCATCAGTTTACAGATAATCGGTTACGACTTCGGTAATCACGTATCGGAGTATATCGACGGAGCGACAGTTAAACTTACGGACTCAAGCGGAAATACGGTAATAGCCCAGACTGATTCAGCACAAAGACTGGACGGTCAGCACGGCTGGGCGACATTCAATAACTTACCAGCCGGAACTTACGGACTGTTAGCCTACAAGCCCGGTTATAACGGATATTTAAAGAAAACCGATTGTAACGTTGAGGAAACAAAGGACGCAACAATTCAAAATCAGAATACGGAAGGCAAGGTTGCGGCCTGGAATAATAGTGTTGTAGTTACCGGAGGCTTAACAACTTTTTGTAGAGACCTGGGCCTTAAAAAAATAACCCAGGGTAAAATTTTTGTAAGGATTGGCGAATTTAATTCAAAGGGGTGGGCTAATAATTACATCAACGACGCAAAAGTAAAGCTTACCGATATAGAAGGGAATGCTGTATTGAGACAGGCAACTTCGTCAGCAATTTTTGCAGGTGAAAACGGTTGGGTGGAGTTTGACGGTATTGATCAGGGAACTTACGGGATTATGGCGTATAAACCGGGGTACGCCGGGGTTTGGAAAAAGCTTGATTGTAATAGTCCTGCGGGAAGTTTTGATAACGCCACGATTCAAAATGCTAATACTGAAGGCCAAATCGCCGCTTGGAATAATTCTGTGACTGTAACCGGGAATGAAACTGTTTGGTGCCGGGATCTGGGACTTCGCTCCAATAAAGGAGCTCTTGCGGTCCGAATAGCAGAACTTAACGCGAATAACGGATGGGTTAATAAATTTATAAACGGTGCGACTGTAAAAATTACCGATCAATCGGGATCGGTAACGAAATCAACTTTAACGAGCAAGCAGGAATTCGGTTCAGAAGACGGTTGGGCTATTTTTGAAGATATTGAACCGGGCAGTTACGGATTACTTGCCTATAAGAACGGTTATGAGGGGGTCTGGAAAAAGTTAAACTGTAATGCACCCGTCGGCAGTTTTGATAATGCCTCGCTTCAAAATTCCAATACGGAAAATCTGAAAGCCGCCTGGAATGATTCCGCCATTGTACAGTCCGGTCAGATCACCTGGTGTCAGGATTTGGGTCTTCGGAGTGAAACACAGGCTAAGGGAAATATCAGATTAAGGATTGCCGAATTCCAAAATAATGTCTATCAGGGAAAATTTATTAATGATGCAACTGTTAAATTAACAGACCCCTCCGGTAATACAATCATCGATACAAAGTCTTCCGCTAAACGCCTGGACGGTGAGGACGGATGGGTAGAATTTAACGGGGTTAATGCCGGAACTTACGGGATTATGGCTTATAAAAGCGGGTTTGACGGCATCTGGAAAAAGCTCAGTTGCGACGGCCCGCAGGGCGATTTCAATAATGCGACAATAAATAACCTTAATACTGAAGGCCGAATTGCCGCCTGGAATTCCGTTACTGTTCAAAATAATCAAACTGTATACTGCAAGGATTTGGGCTTGCAGACAAGCGGAACGGCCGCTCTCTCCGCTCCTCAGGCCGGGCCCGGTCCGTCAGGTGATAAGAAAAATGAAGCAACCCCGGGTGCTGAAATTGATACCAAGCAAAATGAATCAACTGCGGGCGGACAGCAAAATTGATTATCCGCTGTTGACAAAAACTATATCTGATAGTATATTACCTGGTAATAAACTATTATAAGTTTTATTATCTGCTCATTCTGCCAAATGATTTCCGTTAAGTCATTAATATAGTAAATAAATCAAGATAAAATAAATGAATATTAAATTTTTATTGCCGGTTATAGTATTTGCGTTGTTCGGACTGTTTGTTTTTGTCCCGGTGTCTTCGGCTTCCGTATATATCATAAATCCGACTCCTGCTCCCTATACTAAAATTACAATCAACAAATTGGTTCAGGATCCGAGAAACGGAACTTTTTTTGATAATTTAAATTCCGGAGATTTTACTTTTCTTAACGGCCAGGAAGCACTCTTTAAATTGGATGTAACCAATAACAGCAATGTCGAGATCTCAAACGTGAGAGTTAAAGATGTTTTGCCTGCACAGCTTGATTTTGTTGAAGGACCCGGAAGCTATGACGGTAATGCAAGAACTTTAAGCTTCAGTGTCGATAAATTAGGCGCCGGAGAAACTAAAACATATTACGTTAAAGTTAAAACAAATTCCCCTGCAGACAACACTGTTTGCCCGACTAACTTTGTTGAGGCAAGATCCGACAATTTGGTATCACAGGACACTTCCGTTCTTTGTATCGGTAAAAAGATTTTAGGAGTAACTAAAGAACTTCCTAAAACCGGAATTTCCAATTTCGAAATGTATTTATTAGGCACAGTCTTATTCTCATTTTTAGCAATAGGATTTGCTAAAAGATCACAAATTTCTTAAACAATTCTAACAATTATTATGTATAAAATTTTAAGTCCTATACAATTATAGGAGAAATTTTTTAAGGAGGTGAATTAAATAATGTCAGCAGATAGAAAACCAGGTATGGATAGAAGACAATTCCTGCAACTTGCAGCTACCGGAGCTTTAGCTTTAGGTGGAGCAGGATTAGGAATTTTAGCACAGCCGGGAACTGCAGCCGCAGCAGGTAAGCCTGCAGAAGCTTCACACGCAGCTCCGGGTCAGACAGTTGTTAGTGTAGGTTTTCCGGATTCTATTGATTTAAAATTTAAAGTACCTTCAAGCTTTGCACCTGAAGGTGACGCAAATTCTGTTAAGAACGTTCTTATACCTAAAGGTCCAGGTGTAGCAGTCACAGAAGGCGTACTTTGGCATCCGAAAACTGATCGCGACGGTGTTTGGGCTTATGATCAAAGCATTGCAATTAAATCAAACCCCGGCATAGTTGTAAGATCTCACGCTGGGGTTGAAGGCCAATTGGCTTTCAGACAAGGTGTAGAGGTACAAGACACAGCATTAGTAGTAGCTACTTTGGCAAGTTATAAAGACAGCCAGGGAAGAGTTACTGACTTTGCTAGTTATCCTGATTCATTCCAATTGGATACTCACTGTGAAACCGATATGTGGATATTCGATCCGGCTACCGGTAAATTAGTTGAGGTTGGTGGTAAACCACTTAAGGGTACAACCAGTGGAGGAGGAGACATCCTCTTTAAAATTGCCAGCGCAGCAGAAGGTAGAAGAGAAGGATGGATTGGTGTAGCATACAGAATTCCGGTTGATACAGGAAACGAAACGGATTTTGAAAAAGCTTATAGAGACAGTAGCTATAAGATAAATGAGATGAATTTAAGAGCCAATTTAACAAAGGCTTGGTAAGTTCGTTCTGAAATACGCCGGGGCTTCAAGGCTTCCGGCGTATTTTTTTGCTCAAATTTTGAAAAAAATTATTTAGTTAAAGATTTTATGAGTTTGTATTGAAGGTCTGCAGATTTTTTCCAATTAAATTTTTCTTTAACATAGTTGTATAAATTAAGCGCATATTGTTTTCTTAACTTTTCATTCTTAATCAGTAAATCTAATTCCCGGTTTAATTGTTCCTGATTTCGGGGTTCAATTAATAT
>CAYOSW010000013.1:0-27325 GCA_964406775.1 uncultured Gammaproteobacteria bacterium | reverse complement strand
AGAACCCAGCCAACCAAGAATTGACGTTAATGCAAAAGAAAACGAACTCTCCAAACGCGAGGGAATTCTTGAGGAAAGAGAACGATTAATTGCCGAAAAACTTGAGGTTGTTGATAAAAAACTCAACGATCTTGAAAAAACCCGCAAAGATTTAGTCTCAAAACTTGAAAAATCAGCTTCTATGGGTGCAGATGAGGCGAAAAAAATCCTTCTGGAAAACGTTGAAAAGGATATCGCGGCCGACATCAGCAAAAAAATCAAAGAAGCCGACGATGAAATTAAGTTTACAGTGGATGAAAAAGCCAAACAGGTTCTGGCTGAAGCAATGTACCACGGCGTAACCGATTATATCTCGGAATACACAACTTCGACCGTAAAACTTCCGGATGAGGAAATGAAGGGACGGATTATCGGAAAAGAGGGACGCAATATTAAAGCGTTCGAGCAATCAACCGGCGTTGATGTGGTAATGGATGACGAACTTCCCGATACTTTAATTTTATCTTCATTTGATCCTGTCAGACGTGAAATCGCTAAAGTTTCCCTTGAAAGATTGATGGCGGACGGAAGGATTCAGCCCCAAAGGATTGAGGAAATTGTTGAGAAAACCAAAGAAGATATCGAAAAAATTATGTATCAGGCAGGGGAGAAACTCTGCTATGACGCCGGTGTATTTAATTTACCTCAGGATGTTATCGCTATGCTCGGCCGGTTTAAGTACCGTTTCTCTTTCGGACAGAATTTAATTCAGCACAGTCTGGAACTTGTTAAGGTCGGTGTGGCGATTGCCCGGGAAATCGGTGCGGACGTAAACATTGTCCGTTTGGGATGCTTACTTCACGATATCGGAAAAGTAGTAATGGACGGCGATGAGGGAACTCACGTTGAAAAGGGTGTGGCGTTTTGCCGCAAACAGGGAATTCCGGATAAAGTCATAGATTGTATCGCCCAGCACCACGAAGATGAGCCTTTTTCTTCCGTTGAATCAATTATCGTGGCGATTGCCGACGGTGTTTCAGGAGGCAGGCCCGGAGCCAGACACGAAAACGTTCAGGATTACTTCAAGAGATTAAACGATATCGAAAGAATTGCCACATCGTTTGACGGAGTTGATAAAGCTTTTGCAGTTCAGGCAGGAAGAGAAGTCCGGGTAATAGTTATGCCTGACCGGATTTCCGATGAAGAATTGCCGAAACTGGTCCGCGATATCGGCACTCAAATCCAAAAAGAAGTTATGGTCCCGGGAGCCGTTAAAATTACGGCTGTCAGGGAAACCCGCGCCCAGGAATCATTCCTTACCTCAGGGTCTTAATTTCCGCTTGTCAAGACCTTTACAAATATATCCCGATTGGTTATATTCTTTAGAACTCGTATGACGAAGAATCAGTTAATAGAAAAAGTCGCAAAGAAATCACACCTTACCAAAAGAGCCGCAGCCGACGCTGTTAATGCCGTATTTTCCCTGATTAAAGATAATCTTGTCCGGGGCGAGAAGACAATTATTACCGGATTCGGAACCTTTCTTGTGCGCTCCCGGGCGGCAAGACGCGGAAGAAACCCTCAGACCGGTCAGGCGATCCAGATTCCTTCCAAAAAACTTCCTTCGTTCGTTGCAGGTAAAACTATTAAAAGACAGGTAAAGTGATCCTCAGCTAACCCAATAAGCGTTAATAAAAAGCACCGTTAAAATTCCCAGAAGTGTCAGAGAGAAATACAACCATAGTTGGAAATAAGGCTCATTTTTAATCAAAGCAAGGATTATAAAAACCGGGAAAATAACCATTCCGTACCGGTGGATAGCCTGCAGTGTTCCCGTTGCAATAGGCAGTAGCAGTGACAGGAAGATATAAAAAGTGTAGGAGATCCGGAGCTTTACCGCGCTGACGGCAAGAATCGCTAATGAAAAAACAAAAAATATGAACTCTATCAGTTGTTGGGAAGTTCCGTCGATTCTGAAAAACCCGGCGCCCAGCAGATTTTTAAAATAAACCACCGGAGCGCTCCAGGGCGCTGTCAGCTCCCTTTTCCATTGTTGCTCGTGGTTTATAAAAGCCAGGAAACTCCCCTGAGTTTTAAACAGAAAATAACAGTAGATCAAAAAGGGGATCAGCGATAAAGCGAAAAAAATGACCGGAGGCTTAATCAGCTGACGGGCGTCAAACTGCCGGATGAAGAATCTGCCGAAGAAAAAAAGAAGAAGAGATATCCCTGAAATTATCAGCATAAAAGTAATGGTCTGGGCAGCTCCGAGCAGAAAAAAGGAACCGTTTTTTACAAAAAAACTTTCCGTAAAATTACTTATTAAGGCAAACACTAATAAATAGATCGAGAACCTGGCGGTTAAACTTGAGGAAATCTGTTTAAATGTCGGAGGGGAGGGGTTCTTTAAAATATATTCAATCCCTATACAAAAAATAACAACCAGTCCGGCCAGTCTTACGACGGAGGAAAAAGAGGCCAGAACCAGACTTAAATACCACCTCTTCTGTCTGGCAAAATAAAAGGATGCAACAGTAAGCAGTAAAAACAATGATTCGGAATAAACCGCACCGAAGTAAAAAGCAGTCGGAAACGCCAAAGCCGTAAATACGGCTTTTTTTGCAGTACTCACGTCAAAATCAAGCAAAGTAAGTTTATATAAGAAAAAAAGAGCAAAAACTATACTTAAGTTGGAGATAATAAGGCCTCCCCAAAGAGAGGGTATCCCCAAAAACATCAGTGCACGGATTAAAAAAGGATAAAGAGGAAAAAAGACTACCTGAAAAATTAGATAACCGTTTTCGGCGATTCCACGGAAGTGTCCGCCGTCCCAATTAGACCATCTCATCCAGAAATCCGTATCGGGAGTTGCCCACCCGGTTAAGTGATTTCCTAAATGAACCGGAAAAACCGTTAATCCGAAATACGCGGTAAACGATATAATAATTCTCCAGCCTAAAAAAACTACCAGAATAAATTTCAGGATTTGAAAGTTCTCCGAACGGATAATTTTGAGTACCCGGCTTGACATAATTATTGCCCGAATGGATTTTTGGTGAGATTTATGTCAAAAAATTTAACCAGATAACTTTTGGGGAGGGGAATCCCCGTTAACATCGGGTAGACAATGATAAATCCGAGAGAGATCAGAACTAAAACTATAATTCCGACGTTACGGCTCCCCTTAGTTTTAAGCATTAGATTTATTTGATTTCCCAGGATTAAGCTTAAAAAAGGAACCGAAGGGCTGTAATGATACAAAAACATTATTCGCGGAGAAAAAAGCCAGGGAAGCCAGAATACCGAGTAACCGAGAAGTACTATAAAAAGTCTATCCCTATCGCGTAAATTGAATCCGCTTTCATTTATTTTATGGCCGATCTCTTTTCCGGTATTTTTAAAGAAAGAAAAAATAAAATCATAAAGACTGATGATTATTGCTCCTATCCCCATCCAGAATAAGACCGGATTTCCCGATGCAAAAATATTGCTGATGTTTCCGTTTTTATGATACTCCACAAAATACCAGACGGGAAAAAGGTTTAACGGCCAGGACCAGGCGGGCGAGGAATAATCGTGGGTTGCAACGAGATTGACGTGATAATTTAACATCTGGTTTTGGAGGGTATAAGGATGGGGGCAGGTAAAACTGCCGTTTAAGAAATATTCCGGAGCCCGGTAGAGCTGACACTTAAAAAGCGCTTCAAAATTTATAAACTGATCAAAGGTGTGTCCTAAATAGAAAAACGGCAGATAGCTGATTAGATAAATAAAGGGAACAAGCAAAGCGATAAAAAACAAAGCCTTTATTAAAATCTTTTTACCCAATTGCTTATTTAAGAAGAAGTAAAAAAGCAGAATAGAATTCAGTCCGATCAAATAAAGCGCTGACCATTTGCTGGCAAAAGCCAGTCCGACAAATAAAGCCGACAGAAAAAATCTTTTACTAAGTAAAAAGAGTATGCTGGCTAAAGAAAAGGTTACAACATACGAGTCGTTCATTCCCGTCCGCGATTGAACAAAGTTCAGCCCGTCCAGAGAAAAAATAAAAGCCGCGATTAATCCGGTATTTTTATTGAATATCTTCTCCCCGATTTTATATATCAAAAAGATGCTTATGACTCCGAGAATTGCCCCGGGAACCCGCCAGGCCCAGGCATCTGTTGAGGAAACCAAATACATCGAAGCGGTCATTATTTCTTTGGCCAGCGGAGGGTGAGTCCATTCAAAAGCCACACCGGGAGGCGGAGTCGTCCACCATTCCCAGGCCTCTTTTGAGCCCTTAAGATATTCCTTGGCCGTAAAACCGTGGTAAACCTCATCAAATACATAAGCATTAGGGTACTCTAACCGGAAAAAATGCAGAAAAATTGCCAGGAGAAGTATCGCAAGCAATTTTTTATTGTTTTTTATAAATCTAGTGACCATGACTGCGTCTTAGGATAATCCTCGATATAGTAATCGTTATGATTAAAAAAAGTAAGGTGGAAATTGCCGAAAGTAATTTACCCTGGTTTTCCAGAAGTTCATAAAAACCTGTTATATATAAGACCTTGGGGAGCTTCAAATAAAACTCGTTATAGTAGACATAAACATAATAGAGATTAATCAGGTGAAGAAAACTCAAAACAACTGTTGAGATTATCAGAACTTGGGATTTAAATTTAAGCGCGGTTAAAATTAGAAACGGTATTGCTGAAAAAAGATAACGCTCGTGGACTCTTGTCGGTAAAAAGAAAAAAGCCAGAAAGGCCAAAGTGGATAAAGTAAACGCATCGAACTTTCTTTTGAAAAAAAGCAGATAAAAATATATCCAAAAACCAGACAGTAAAATAATTCCCCAGATCCGTACCGGTAATGAGATTAAGGTTGTTGAGTCGTCAATCCAAAATCCGAAAATACCCCAGGTATTATAGGCAAAAAGAGAATTGCCTTTATAATCCTGAGCCATCTGCGCAAATAGTTTAAAAAAACCTAAAAACGGGTCGGAGGGGAAAAGGGGAACCGATAAAATGACGGCAGTAAAAAGACAGGGAAGAGAAAGTTTAACAATATTTTTTACGGAAAAGTTTTTAAGTAAAAATAAAACAAAAACGGGAGCCAGTGCGATTGCCTGGGGTTTCAATAAAAGCGAAATTCCGAAATATAAAGAAGAGGTAATTAACTTTTTCCGGTCGAGATAATAAACGGATAAAAACAGAAATAAAGTCATCAGTCCGTCAAAAGCTCCCCAAATACCTGCATTAAAAATCAGAACGGGATTAAATAAACAGAAGACCAGTCCGTAAAATGCGGTTTTTTTCGAGGAAGTTTTCAGAAGCTGTTTATAAACTAAATATGAAAGCGCGAGATCTGCCAAACTTGAGGGTATCTTCAGCAGATAATAGAAAGCTTCGGCCTGGATCGAAAATAAACTCTTTAAAAAGCCGAGAACATAAAAAACATAAATCATTCCCGGAGTGTAGTTAGTCCAGACTTCTTTGGAATAAAAATTTCCCAGTCCGATATCAAAAGCCCGTACACTCCAGGCGAAAAAAGTATCGGTGTCGACGTGGAATCCCGGAAAGTTTGCAAAAATAAGCCGGAGTAAAAAACCCGAGAGTAGTATGTAATATAAAATCAGATTTTCCTTGATATCAGTTTTTATTTTTGAATACATTGATTCCCATCCTTATTGCCAATACAGGCAACAATAAGTTTGAACCGATCATAATCCAAAGTAAAAATAAATCTATCTTCTGTTCGGTGAATACCGCAAGCCATTCGGAATAATTAAGAGGATAAATAAAGGTATGGAGAAGGGCAGTTAATATAATAATGAAGATATTGATGATCCAGGTTCTCTGGAGTAATGTTTTTATTCCGATCAGGGGCAAAGTTAAGAGAAACCAGCCGAGATATTGATTGCATAAGACTTTTGAGAAAATTAAAAATGTCAGCAGAAGTAAATTAATAAATTGATAATCGATTTTTTCCCAATGCTTGTTTTTGAAGAAATAAAATAGACTTAAGAGTCCGACGGGTAAGACCCAAAAATAATTATAGAACTGAATTGAAGGGTAAACTTCCTTTCTCAATATCGCGTTGATTCCGTAAGCGCTTTCCATCCCGGGAAGGGGTGAGCCGGACAGTAATCTGGATAAATAAATCAGAGATGCCCAGATACTTTCGGTTGCGACCGATTTATAACCGTGGAAGTTATAGCTTGCTAAAGTTTCCTGAAGTCCGATATTGAAAAAGAAGGTGTAGCTTAAAAGAAATACTAAAAACGAAGTTGTAAAAACGAAAAATAAATAAAAGGGCTCTAGCTTTTTCCCTTTCTTAAAACTTAAAACGAGCAAATAAGGCAGAAAAATCAGCGGATAAACTTTGGTAATAACCGAAAAAGCCAGAACAATTAAGCTGTATTCTTTTTTATCTTTTTCCCATAAATAAAACGACCAGACGGTTAAGAGGACGACTAAAGAATCGAACCGGAAAAGTAGAATAGGGCCGAGTACGGCAAGTAAGATAGACATTAAAAAAATGCCGGAAGTTTTCTGCATTTTTATCAGGAGCCAGGCTATCAGCGCAAAAATAACGATATTTGCGCTAAAAAGCGCCCATTTAAATCCTTCAACTGACGGATCTATGAAAAAAACGTGTCCCAGCAAAATGAAAAAAGCTATCGCTCCGGGCTGGTATTCGTTATAGCCTAACCCGTTTAAGGTAAAGTGCTCCCAAAAATAAAGGGCTCTGGCGTGGAAGGCGAATACGTCGGGGTAAAGGTGCATATAATACGCGGGATTCAAAGCCTGGAAAACTATATAGATTATTGCGGCGCACAGAGATAAAATTGCAGCAAGTTTCATTATCAATATTCTACAGATATGAAGAAGAAAATGTTAGTCATTTTAGGTCCGACATCTACCGGTAAAACCGACACCGGGATATTTTTTGCGCAAAAATTAGGCGGTGAAATAATATCGGCGGATTCTCGTCAGGTCTATAAATTTCTGGATATTGGAACCGGTAAATTGCCAGGCAGTTTTACCTCGCTGAAAAAAGGTGAAGGGTTTTGGGAAATTGACGGTGTGAAGATTTGGATGTACGACCTGGTCTCGCCAAACGAGAGGTTTAATCTGTTTGAGTATCTTAAAAACGCATCCGAAGTTGCAGCTGATATATCATCCCGCAATCAATTGCCGGTAGTTGCCGGCGGAACAGGACTTTATATAAGGTCTTTGATTGAAGGACTCGAGGGGTTTGGTCCGCAGGAGAATATTAAGCTCCGGGAAGAAGCGGAACTGCTGACGGTTGATGAAATCAGGCAAAAGATTGAGGGTAAACAGCCTGAAGCGCTGTCCGGCCTTAATAATTCGGAGTTAAATAATAAACGGAGGTTAATCAGACTGCTTGAAAAAATTTCCGGAAACGGGAAGGAAGGCTCTGTTAAAGGATTATCTGAACAGTTTGATGTTTTAAAGATAGGACTGACCGCTCCTAAAAATATTCTGGATCAAAGAATTGCAGAAAGAGTAAAAAAAAGATTAGCCGGAGGGATGCTGGAGGAAGCAAGGGAGCTAATATCTGCAAAAGTTTTGGATTCTAAAAGAATGGAAGAATTGGGACTCGAGTACCGGTATCAGGCGCGTTACCTGAAAGGAGAGATTAAAACTCCCGAAGAGCTGGAGGAAATTTTAAGTATTAAGATCAGGCAGTTTGCCAAACGCCAAATGACCTGGTTTAAGAAAGAAAAAAACGTGGAATGGTTTGATATCAGTGAACCGGAATTTTTGGCAGAACTAGAATCAAGAGTTTATAATTGGTACAATAAATAAAACGTGAACCACAAAATCGATATTTCCCATAAGACAATATTTTTTATAACCGCATTTTTCGCTCTTCTCTGGGGGCTTTTCCTGATTAAGGACGTTATAATTCTGCTTTTTGTGGCGGTTATTTTTATGTCGGCTCTCTCTCCTCTCGTTAGTAGGCTCGAGAGGATTAAAGTCCCAAAATCCCTGGCGATCGCCTTGATCTATGTGATTATTATTGCAATTGCCGCACTGCTCATCTCTTTTGTTGTGACGCCTTTTGCCGAACAAACAGCAGTTTTGGCAACTAACCTTCCCGAATATCTGGCGACTTTGATACCTGAAACCGGTTTTATTGACAGGACAGTCGTCCAGCAGGAGTTCGGGAATTTTTCTAAAAATGCGCTTGAAGTAAGTTTGACTATCTTCAATAACTTTTTAGCTTTGATTTCGGTAGCGGTGCTGACTTTTTATATGCTTCTTGAGAGGGAAAATCTGGATAAGCTTATCGCTCAGTTTTTTATCGGAAAACAAACCAGAATCCAGAAAACAACCAAAAAGATTGAAGAAAAATTAGGCGCCTGGATGCGGGGCCAGATCGCACTTACCTTAATCATCGGTACAGCTTCCTATATAGGATTGAGCATTTTGGGAGTGCCCTACGCTCTGCCTCTGGCAATTTTAGCGGGAATTATGGAAATTATTCCGGTTATCGGTCCGATTATCTCGGCTATTCCTGCGATTATGATTGCTTTTATAATTTCACCGTTTACCGCGGGCCTGGTGGCTATCTTATATTTTGTTATCCAGCAGCTTGAAAATCATCTGATCGTTCCCCAGGTTATGCGTAAGGCCGTCGGGTTAAATCCGTTGGTAGTTATCATAGCTGTTGCCATCGGGGGAAGACTTCTGGGAATATCCGGAGCACTTCTTGCGGTGCCGATTACGGTAGTTGCTCAAATTATTACCGAAGACCTGCTATCTGCGGATGAAATTCAGGAAGCGGAAAAAGAAATAGTTAACGGTTAAATTTGGTGCCTAGGAAAAATTTAAGAACCTTTCGCTACGCTCAAGAACCTTTCAATTTTCTCAAATTTGGTGCCTAGGAAAATTGTAAGCCGGATTCTGTTTCTCGATGATAATTTATCTACGCTCTTCAATTCGACTAAATGGCGAGCAGCCAAGCCGGTTCTAAGATTGCAGCGGGGAGGATTGCCCGTTTCATTCACCACACCTTTCGGCTGTGACTCGTTTCTGTTGCTCTAACTGGGCCTTACGGCCCCTGACTTGCGTCAGGCACCCTGCTCTATGCTGTCCGGACTTTCCTCATCAATAAAATTGATGTAATCATCCATCTTCCTAGGCCTGTAAATTATACCCGAAGATTTCCAAAATATCCAAAAACTGCTATACAATAATTAATGCTTGTTAAAGCTTTGGCAGGAGTTAATGTCGGTATCTCGCCCCAGCTTGTAAATGTCGAGGTTGATGTGGCTTCCTACGGCTTGCCGTCCTTTATGATAGTCGGTCTCCCGGATAAAGCGATAGACGAAGCAAAAGACAGAGTCCGGACGGCTATCCGCAACAGCGGATTTGACTTTCCTCCTAAAAAAATCACAGTCAACCTGGCTCCTGCAGATTTACCCAAAGAAGGTCCCCATTTTGATTTACCCATAGCACTGGGGGTGTTGGTTGCCTCAGGACAAGCCGATTTTGATCTGGAGGACTTAATGATTTTGGGAGAGCTCTCGCTTGACGGTAAATTGCGGAAAACCGCCGGCGTTTTACCTCTGACAATTCTGGCTAAAAAGAAAAAGCTCAGGAAGATTCTTATACCCGCAGATAACGGAACGGAAGCGGCGATTGTCGGCGGAATCGGAATATATCCGCTGACTGATCTTGCCGAAGCCGTGCGCTTTTTAAGCGGGGAGATCAATATTGAACCTAAGCCTAAAACCGATTTTTCCCACCTTCAGACAGAACAAATTTATGAATACGACTTTTCGCAAATCAAAGGACAGGAGCAGGCAAAAAGAGCCTTGGAGATTGCGGCAAGCGGAGCGCATAACGTCCTGATGAAAGGTCCTCCGGGCTCGGGGAAAACAATGCTCGCGCGGTCCTTTCCTTCGATTCTCCCGCCTCTTTCGGAAGAGGAGTCCGTTGAGCTTACCCAGATTTATTCAATTACCGGAAATCTTACCGAGGACAGGCCGGTTATTTTATTCCGCCCCTTCCGCGCTCCTCATCACACAGCTTCATACGTCGGAGTAATCGGCGGGGGCAATACTGTTAAACCCGGGGAAATTTCGCTGGCGCACAGAGGGGTTTTATTTTTGGATGAACTGCCCGAATTCCCCCGCCAGGTTATCGAAGCTTTAAGGCAGCCTCTGGAGGACAGGAATGTAACCATCTCTCGGGCTGCGGGAACTCTTACTTATCCGACGCAGTTCATTCTTCTTGCCGCCTGCAATCCCTGTCCCTGCGGGTTTTTAGATACTCCGGGGAAAAATTGTATTTGTCTGCCCGGCCAGATTTCCCGCTACGGCAAGAAGCTTTCAGGACCTTTAATAGACAGGATTGATATTCATCTGGATGTGCCGAATCTTCCGGTTGATAAGCTGACAAACGAAACTATCGCCGAAAATTCGCAAACTATCAGGGCAAGGGTTATCAGGGCAAAGCAAATTCAGACGGACAGGTTTGCGGGTAGCGGAATATTAAACAATTCAGAGATGACCAACAGTCAGATTAAACAGTTTTGCAAAATTGACCAGGAAGGTCTGGATCTTTTAAAAACCGCAATTTCGAGGCTTAATCTGTCGGCCCGTTCCTATTACCGGGTTTTAAAACTGGCAAGAACCATAGCCGATTTGGCCGATTCGGAACGGATAGGATCCGGGCACCTGGCCGAAGCTCTGCAATACCGCCCGAGGGCTTTTTAATCCATAAAAAATCCCCCTCACAAAGAAGGGGATTTTAATTGATGTTTACATCAAGTTAAAACAGCTTATGCAGCTGCTCCAATTCGGTACATTCCAGTGCCGCAGACTGGGCACTCACCTTTTGAAGCTGGTTTACCATTTTTCATGGTGACCTGTTGTACGTTTTTAGCTTCTCTTTTTGTACGACATTTAACACAATACATTTGCATTTTAAAAGATCACCCCCTCTCAAAAGGTTTTCCAACAAAGTTGGTTTAAATTAAATAAAACGGATTAATCCGTTTTTACCGGCAAAGAATAAGGCAAATTGAATAAGTAGAGCTATTGCGGAGAAAGTAACTATTTTTAATAAATCACTTTTTAATGTTAGTGCAGAATGGGCTATCATTACAGGGGCTTTAGTTGAGGTAATATTCAGGTCGGAAACCGTAACTTTCGCTTTATTGTCAAACACCGGCTGTTCTTTTCCGAAAAGCTGCTGTTTTAACGCCTTCAGTCTTTTTTCCTCTATGGTCACGCTTGCCATGCTTGTCTTTGAGCCTAGCACGCACAAGTTGCAGTTGTCAAGCATAAATTTGGTTAATGTTTTAAATTGACAATCCTTGACGGACTTCTGTATAGTTAAAAGAGTAACTTATGTATTCGGTGTGGGCAGTCGCCGTAATGGGGGCTTTTTTTATTTGGCTCTCCATTTTGACATTTTTAATAACAAAGCAGAGGAACTTTTTTAAAGATTTATTTCCGAAGGATAACAGCAGGGATATCAGGAATAAATTTAAAGAAGTTTTAGATGCAATTTCGGGATTTGAAAAAAATATTCAGATACTGGAAAATAGATTAACGGGGTTTAAGAAAGAAAGCTTAGCCAATATACAAAAGTTGGCAGTTTTAAAATATAACCCTTATAATGATACAGGTGGGGATCAGAGTTTTTCTTTGGCGCTTTTAGACGGCAGGCTGGACGGGATAGTATTTACGAGTTTGCACTCAAGGGCCGGGACAAGAATATATTTAAAGACGATTAAGTCAGGGAAGAGTGAGTTGGAGCTTTCTAAAGAGGAAGCGCAAGTTTTAAGTAAAGCGGTAGAAAATTAAATGAAAGTTAAAAATTTTTTCGAAAATCTTACTAAAGCACAAAAGATTCTGGTTCTCGTGATAATGGCTGTTGTTTTATATACGGTATCGGCCGGTGTCTCCTATTCAATATTCGGAAGATTTACTACTTCTACAAGCACATCAACATCAACGGGCAAACAGGCAGCTGTACCGGGAACTTCCGGAATCGAGCAGGAAGATCCTAATTTACCAAGAACAGAAGTCTGTCCTTTGAACGGAAATATGCACACCAAGCCGGCAAAAGATGCCTGGGAAAAGAGACGTCCCTTGGCCGTAATGATCGAAAATCATCAGGAATCAAGACCTCAGTCGGGACTTTCATCGGCAGATGTGGTTTATGAAGCTGTGGCAGAGGGTGGTATCACACGCTTTATGGCTATGTATCTTTGTGCTTTCGGCGATATTCAGGTAGGTCCTGTCCGTTCGGCAAGAACATATTTCCTGGATTGGTTATCCGAATATGATGCTCTTTACGCTCACGTAGGCGGCGCAAATACTCCAGGACCTGCAAACGCTTTGGGTCAGATAATCGATTATAAAATCAAAGATTTAAATCAGTTCGGAATCGGATACCCGACTTTCTGGAGAGATTACCAGAGACTCGGCAGGCCTGTTGCGACGGAACATACTATGTATTCAACAATCAAGAAGCTTTGGGAAGTCGCGGAGAAAAAAGGCTGGGGTGTAGCGGATGCAACAGGAATCAGATGGGATAAAAACTTTGTACCCTGGAAATTCTTAAAGTCCGGTGAAGCAGTCAGTGCGGGAGATGCGGCAACAAAAATCTCAGTTAACTTCTGGGAATCACAAAAAGATTATTCGGTCGAGTGGAATTACGACGCCACCTGCAATTGTTATAAGAGGAAAAACGGCGGTGCTGACCATCAGGATTTGAACACCAAACAGCAACTGGGCCCGGCTACTGTTGTCGTTCAATTTGCTAAGGAATCGAGGGCGAATGACGGCTATGAAGGCAACGTACATATGCTTTACGCAAACAAGGGGCCTCAGGCTCCATCAGGTAAAGCCTTGATTTTTATGAACGGTAAAGTTATAAAAGGCACATGGAATAAGGCTAACCGCCTTGCCCGCGAAAAATTTATGGATGATAGCGGTAAAGAAATATCATTCGTTCCAGGTCAAATCTGGATCCAAACTGTCCCGGAAGGTAGTGCCGTTACATATTAAACTGCCAAATCAAGGGAGGTAAATGGAAGAACTCTTTGTTTCAAAAGTCCGGGTTAAAATTTTACAGCTTTTTTTAAGTTCCAAAGATGACCTTCTGCACGTCCGTGAAATAGTCCGCCGTGTAGACGAAGAAATAAACGCAGTCAGACGCGAACTTGCCCGTATGGAAAAATTCGGAATGGTTGCTTCCGAGTGGAGAGCTAACAGAAGATTTTACCGCTTCCGCAAGGATTACCGTTTCTACCCCGAACTTTTAGCCTTTGTCGCCAAATCCTCAGGACTGGGGGGCGATATTATAAAAAATAAATCGGCTCTGGGTAAGATTAAATATGCCTTAATGGCTGTCAGATTTGCTCAGAATGCGGTATCGGGGGCGGAAGATGTTGATCTTTTAGTGGTCGGACAAATTGTTTTACCCCAGCTCCAAGCTCTGGTTGCGGACGAGCAGGCAAAAAGAGAAAGAGAGATAAATTATTCGTATATGGATGAGGCGGAATTTAATTTCCGGGTTAAAAGACGCGATCCTTTTATTCTGGCAGTACTGACCCAGCCGAGAATAATGCTTTTAGGAGATGAAACACAGCTGGTCGAAAATGTGATTGTTTAAGACTTGATGGAAGCAGCAAATTATGAGAACGAGAATGTGGCTTATTTTAATATTGATCGTTTTAGCAAGCTTTGCCGTTGCTCCCAAAATAAATTTACCCGGAAATTTTAGAATCCCCATAATAAATAAAGATTTAAGCTCCTTAGGAGGAGCTTTTCCTTTAAAACTCGGACTTGATCTGCAGGGAGGTTCGCAATTGGTCCTTGAAACCAAGATGGACAAAATCAATCAGGAAGACAGAGACACGGCACTTGAGTCGGCTAAGGACGTTATCGAGAGGAGAGTCAATCTTTTTGGTGTATCGGAATCGATTGTCCAGTCCTCTAAAGTCGGTGACAGCAGAAGGATATTGGTTGATTTACCCGGAATAAAAAATTCATCCGAAGCGGCCTCGCTGGTCGGTAAGACCGCACTTCTTGAGTTCAGAGAGCTTCCCTCAACCCCTTCAGCAGAGGCGACCGAATCAAGTATAGCGGCAATTTTTACTGCTGTCCCGACAGGACTAACGGGAGCGGATCTTAAGAAAGCGCAGGTAGTCTTCTCAAGAGGCTCGGGTGATACGGGTCCCCAGGTATCAATTGAGTTTACTCCTGAAGGGAGTCAAAAGTTTGCGGATATTACCAAAAGGAATATCGGTAAACCGTTGGCGATCTTTTTAGACGATGAATATATTTCAGCTCCGACGGTACAGCAGGAAATTTTAGGCGGAAGTGCGGTGGTTTCGGGCAACTTTACGACAGAAGATGCAAAGGCGCTGACTGTTCAGCTCAATGCAGGTGCCTTGCCCGTGCCGATAGAAATTATTGAACAGCGGGTTATCGGTCCGTCTCTCGGGGCAGAATCCGTTAAAGCCAGTATCATTGCCGGCGTTATCGGACTGATTACCGTAATGTTATATATGGCTTTCTACTACGGATTCTGGGGAATTATCGCCGATATTGCGCTTATTATTTATACATTGTTTGTTCTGGCGATTTTTCAAACCGGTTTGTTCTTAATCCCGCCCGTTACTTTAACTCTTCCAGGCATAGCCGGTTTTATTCTGTCTATCGGTATGGCGGTTGATGCAAATATTCTGATTTTTGAGCGGATGAAAGAAGAGCTATCCTGGGGTAAGTCTAAAAAACACGCTCTTGAACTGGGATTTGACCGCGCCTGGTCATCTATAAGGGATTCTAATATTTCCTCGCTTATAACGGCGGGAATTTTATATTCAATCGGTACGGGGCTTGTCAAAGGATTCGCCGTAACTTTAGCGATCGGTGTTTTAGTTTCAATGCTCACGGCAATTTTTGTAACGAGATCAATACTCAGGATGGTTATAAAATAATATGGCATTTTTTAAATCTAAAAATCCCAAGTTTGAACATTTAAGAAAGAAATGGGTGGCCCGAGAGAAGGAGTCAGCCCAAAATCTGATTGATAAACACGTCCGCCACATTGCGGCAACTTCTCTGGGGGGTTTGATGCTTCTTTCAACTCCGGGATTGACCGTTACGGCTCCGCCTCTTGAACCTGCCGTCAACGATTCTGCGAAAATTTCCGCTTCTTCCAGCAAAAACGCACTTCTTGCGGCAGAGCTATCTGATAAATTACCAAAAGAGGTAACGAAATTGTCTGATGAGGAAGATAAAACAGTTGCGGAGTTAATAAAAAAAGATTTAGGTGTTGAGGTTAAAGCCGAAATTGATAATAAAAGACTGAACCGGACTTATGGAGTTATCGGAGGCGAACAGCATTTATACAGATATCCGGGGGATAATGTTTTTGCTCACGCCAGGGATGCTCAGGATTGGGCAATGTTCGGAGGAGCGGGAATCGCACCGGGACTTGGAGCTTACGGATACTTTGCCCCCAATAAAGAAGCGATGACGCCCGAGATTGAACAGCGGGAAAGATATTATTTAGCCGTTCAGACTTTTCTGTCTCCCGGGTTTGCGGAGAGAGTCGGGGAATACAGGGATTTTTATAAATTCCGTAAAATGGTGGTGGTTAATCCTAAAACAGGTCAGGCAGTTGTCGCCGTAATCGGGGATGCAGGACCCGCGGAATGGACAGGGAAGCATTTAGGGGGAAGCCCTGAGGTGATGCACGAATTGGGACTGGCAGGAGGTCCGCGGAAAGGACCGGTGCTATACTACTTTCTTGAAGATCCGGATAATAAGGTTCCTTTGGGTCCGATAAAACTTACGGAGGAAGTGAATTAGTATGAGGAAATTTTACGCCCACCTGGTTGAAATAGAAACATTAACGGTCGAGCTGGAAAAACTCGAACTTGCTGATCACGAAAAACACGAATTGGCAAAGCTTCTGGACGTTAACATTCATAATTCCGTAATGGATGCAATCCTTTCTAAAATACCGGATTCTGAAAAAAAACAGTTTGCCGAAATTGCAGGCCGGGATGAGCACGAAAAAATCTGGGAATTTCTAAAATCCAAGTCGGAAGATATTGAGGAAGATATAAGAAAAGCGGCGGCAGAAATGAAGAAGAAACTGCACGAAGATATTCAGGAGGCAAATAAAAAATGATGCATTTAATGAAGTATAAAGTTTGGTTTTTTGTTGTCTCAACATTAATTATTATTCCCGGACTGATATTCGTTGCGCTGGGGGGGCTCAAATTCGGAATTGATTTTACGGGAGGGGCATTACTTGAGTACAAATTTGCCCAAAAAATTAATAAAAGAGATTTGGAGAAATTCGGAACTGTTGTTGATTCCGGGGAAAATACCTATATCTTGAGGACGGGCGCGGTAACTCACGACCAGCTCCAGGAAATGAAAGCAAAGATTTCCGGAGAGTTCGGAAATTTTGAAATCCGTCGGGAAGAAAATGTCGGCCCGGTCATCGGAAAAGAACTCGAGAGGAAGGCGGGTATTGCGCTTGTTTTGTCCTGGGTAATGATTATTTTGTATATAACTTTTGCTTTCAGAAAAGTACCGAAACCTGCTTCGTCTTTCCGTTTCGGAGTTGCCGCAATTGTTGCTTTAATCCACGATGTTTTACTTTTAGTCGGAGTATTTGCGATTTTCGGATATTTTCTCCACGTTGAGATAGACACGCTTTTTGTGACGGCTCTGTTAACAGTAATAGGTTTTTCGGTTCACGACACCATCGTCGTCTTCGACAGGATCAGAGAAAATCTCCCCAAGCATTTATCCAAAAAATTTGAAACGGTTGTTGATGTATCAATAAGTCAGACTTTAGGCCGTTCACTGAATACTTCCCTTACGGTGATATTCGTCTTAACGGCGCTCCTTCTTTTCGGAGGTGAAACAATCAGATGGTTTGTAGTCGCACTTTTAGTCGGAATTGTTTCAGGAACATATTCTTCGATCTTTAATGCGGCCGCTATTCTTTCCTGGTGGGAAGAAAAATTGGGACACTAACTTCTTTTAATCTTCCGAATTGATCTATAATGGTTAGATGGCAATTCTTAAAGTTTCAAATCTATCCAAAAAATTTAAAAATTTTCAAGCAGTTGATAATATTTCTTTTGAGCTCAAAGAGGGGGAAATACTGGGTCTGCTTGGACCTAACGGTGCCGGAAAAACTACAACAATTCAGATGCTTTTGGGAATTCTTACACCTTCCTCGGGTGCGATCGAATATTTCGGTAAGGATTTAATTAAAAACCGTGAAGAGATTCTGGACAAAATAAATTTTTCATCGACTTACACAAATTTACCGTGGGATTTAACAATAAAAGAAAGTTTAACCTTTATTTCCTATCTTTATGATATAAAAAACCGCAAAAACAGGATAGAGAAAGTCACGGAGATCTTTGATTTAGCCGATCTTCTTCCGAAAAGAATGAGGGAATTATCCTCGGGACAAATAACCCGTGTTAACCTGGCAAAATCATTTTTAAATTCGCCTAAAGTTTTACTTCTTGATGAGCCGACAGCTTCTCTTGATCCCGAGACTGCCGATTTAATCAGAAAAGTGTTGATTAAGGAACAGAAGGAATCGGGAATTTCGGTCATATTAACTTCCCATAATATGAGCGAAGTAGAAGAGGTTTGCGGAAGAGTTATATTTATTAATGAAGGCAAAGTTGTAGCAGATGATACTCCTGAAAATTTGATTAAAACAATTAAGGTTGCTCACGTTTTCTTGCGATTCGGAAATACGCTTAAAGCCTCTAAGTTTTTTGAGAAAGAAAAGCTGGAATTTAAAACCGAAAACCACTTTTTAGTTGTTAATATCGACGAAGGAGAAATTCCAAGGGTTCTGATGAAGCTTTCCGATCAAGATATCCACTATTCGGAAATAGTGATCGAGAGACCGACACTTGAGGATTTCTTTATGCAGAATTTAAAAACGGGGGAACTTAAATGAAATTTCACAGAATCTACGGGATGATGCTCAGAAACTTGTTCTCGTTTAAAACAAGTGCCGATAGGTTAACGGATGCTTTTTATTGGCCGACGATCGATATCGTAGTCTGGGGGCTGACCAGCCAATTTTTTACAAAAAATAATTCAGCGGGCATAGACCTGGTAACCGTAGTGCTTTCAGGAATCATTCTCTGGATTGTTTTATGGAAAAGCCAATACGAGGTATCGATTAATTTACTCGACGAGTTATGGAATAAGAACTTAGTAAATATTTTTGTTTCTCCATTGAAATTCTCTGAGTGGATCGCCTCAACACTCATTTTGGGTCTTATTAAAGTAGTACTCAGTCTGAGTTTTGCGACATTTTTAGCATATCTTCTATATGCTGTCAGATTTTTTGACTACGGATTTATGCTACTGCCTTATATGGGAGCATTGGTAATTAGCGGTTGGGTTTTCGGATTCTTTATAACCGGTTTAATTCTGAGATTCGGTTCGAAAATTCAAACGATCTCCTGGTCATTAATATGGCTTTTCGCTCCTTTTTGCGGAATTTACTATCCTGTTTCGACTCTTCCCGGATGGGCTCAAAACGTTTCCCAGTTTCTGCCGATGAGCTATGTGTTTGAAGGTATGAGAGGAGTGATTGCAAACGGTGTGATTGATTGGCAAAAAGTCGGGATCTCTTACGGCCTGGATTTCATCTATTTGCTTATCGGCATCTGGTTTTTGAAAACTGGCTTTGCAAAATCAATGGAAAAAGGACTTATTAAAGTTACTTAAATTCCTTTACCCGTCCCAGAAGATATTCACGATTATTTTTTGTATGATCTTCCTGCACTTCAGCAAACAGTTCATTTAAAATTTCTCCGACTTTCGGTCCGGGTTTTATCTCCAGAATTTCCATAACTTCCGAGCCGTTTATTTTCAGATCGGAAATGGAGAATGGTTTCTCCAGAACCTTTTTTATTCTTTTTTTAAATTCTTCGGTTCTCCAGGATGTTCCCGTCGGTGTTCCTCCTCCCAGCCTGTCGGCAGTTCTGATCGCCATCATATCATCAACATTCTCCAGCCCGACATTTTTGATGAACCGCCTGACTGCGGAATCGGTCTGGATCTCCGAAACTGTAAACATATGATAGCGGATGAGTCTGAAAAGTCTTTCCGAATCTTTTCTCGAGAGCCGCAGTCTTTCGGCAATTTTTTTGGACATATTTGCACCTGCGATTTCGTGTCCGAAAAAAGTTACATTACCGGTTGAATCCTTTTTATATGTCGGTTTTTTCCCGATATCGTGGAGTAGTGACGCAAGTCTCACGAGCGGATCGGAGCTCGGGCAAAAATTCAGAGCCAGAAAATTATGCTCCCCGATATCATAAATACGGTCGTGTTTCGGACCTTCCTGTAAAATGCCGAAGCAGTCTGTTAATTCGGGCAAAATTATTTCGAGCAATCCGGACTCGCGGAGTAATACGATTCCGCTGAATGCTTTATTTCCGGCTAAAATTTTAAACAGCTCATCACGTATTCTTTCTCCCGAGATATTTTTGATAAGATCTGCATTTGCTTTTATCGATTCAAAAGTTTTTTCTTCAATTTTAAAATCCAATTGGTTTGCCAGCCTGACGGCCCGCATTAACCTTAAAGCGTCCTCCCGGAAACGGGTATCAGGATCGCCGACAGCGCGGATAATCTTTTTATTCAAATCTTCCTGTCCTCCGAAGGGATCGATAATTTGGGGTTTAGGATGGGACGAGTCAAGCTCGACAGCTACCGAATTAACCGTGAAATCCCGCCTTGCCAAATCCTCATTAATTTCTTTGGTCCAAGAAACCTCGGAAGGCCTGCGCGAATCTTTATATTCTCCTTCCTTCCTCATTGTGGTAACTTCCAAAACGCCCAAACCGGTTTTGATTCCCACAGTTCCGAAAGTATTCTCGTAAAACCCATCAGGGAAAATCTTCAAAATTTCCTCAGGAGCGGCGTCTGTTGTTAAATCCCAATCCTTATGAGGTATTTTCATAAAAAGGTCACGGACCGCCCCTCCGACCAAAAAGACTTTATATCCGGATTTTGTAAATTTATTTATGACTTGGTATACCTCATCTGGTAAAATGATTTCCATTGTTTAATTTTACAGTATATGGGTAAGGTTTGGAGAATCAAAGAACGAAAGGTAGAGGACGAGATAGGACAGCTTCTTTTAAATAGGGGAATAAGTCCGGAAACAGCTGAGGATTTTTTTAATCCCCGGCTTGAAGACTACAACAAGGAACTGGAAATTCCGGGAATTGAAAAGTCTCTGAAAAGAATTGAAAAAGCTATTGCGGCTCAGGAATTGATTGTGGTTTTCGGGGATTATGACGTTGACGGGATAACTGCTTCGGCTATTTTGTATAAGGCTTTAACATCCATCGGTGCCAAAGTTTTGCCTTATATTCCGCACAGAGAGCGTGAAGGTTACGGACTCTCAAAACTGGGTTTGGAATTTGCCCGGGATTCAGGAGCTTCTGTGGTTATCACTGTGGATAACGGGATTGTCGCGTTTGAGGCTGCGGAATTTGCCAAAACTTTAGGTCTGGATCTAATAATTACCGACCACCACACAACGCAGGATAAGAAGCCCGAGGCTTTCTCGATAGTTCATTCGGTAAAAATGTGCGGTGCGGCTGTTGCCTGGTGTCTGGTCAGAAATATCATAAAGAAAGAGCTGGCTGCCGAACTTCTGCAATTCGTCGGGGTTGCAACTATTGCGGATATGATGCCTCTTCTGGGTGTAAACAGAAGTTTAGTAATAGAGGGTTTAAAACAGCTAAACAAGAGTAAGAATTTAGGTATTAACGCTCTATTGAGTGAAAGTAAGATTGAAAAAGGAAGTATTAAATCTTTTGAGGTAGGACATATTATTGCTCCGAGAATTAACGCCGTCGGAAGACTTGAGCACGCCATAGATGCGCTGAGGCTTTTGTGTACGGGTGATCCTGTTAAGGCAAAAAGGCTGGCTAAATTACTGGCCGATACTAATATTAAACGGCAGGATTTGACCGCAAAAGCCTATGAGGAAGCGATCATACTTGCGCAGGCGGGAACAGAAAGAAAAATTAACGTTTTATATTCAAAAGATTGGCATCCCGGCATAATCGGTCTGATAGCCGGGAGAATAACCGAACAATTCTCAAAACCTACTTTGGCAATTTCTATCGGAGAAGAGATTTCAAAAGGTTCCGCCAGAAGCATTAAGGGATTAAATATAACTGAAGTTTTAAGATCCTGCAAAGATATATTAATAGATGTAGGGGGGCATTCTGCGGCTGCCGGTTTTTCGCTGAGAAGCGAACATATAGAGTTATTTGCCGGAAAAGTAGAGGAGGTTATGCAGAGGACCGAAATAGAAGACCCGGGAGATTTTCTGGATATCGATCTTGTTCTGCCTCAGGGTAAAATTACTAAGTCTCTTTGCAGGAAGATTGATGAGTTTGAGCCTTTCGGATTAAATAATCCGAAACCGGTTTTTGCAACTCTCAATGCAAAAGTCAGCGATATCAGAACTGTCGGATCTGGCAAGCACCTTAAATTTAAAGCAGACGGGATTGATGCAATAGCTTTCAATATGGGAGAGCTAGAATCCTTTCTGCAGACGGGACAAATTGTGAATGTGGCATATAATCTTGAGATCAACCGTTTTAACGGCAACGAAACACTTCAGTTTAAAGTGAAAGATCTGCAGTTAAATTGAGACCTGCAGGTCTGGACATTTTTCAGAACCGGGTGTATACTGAATATCAATGATCAACAAGTCTATAAATTGGTTTAGCTTTTATTACTTTACCTTCCGTAAGGAGGGGGCTGTTTAATGGCTTAAAAACCATTAAATAAAAGGACTAAGCCCCCCACAAGGGGGATTTTTTTTACCGTTTTTTGAAAAATTATGAAAAATAACCAAAACAATTCAATAAATAAAATTACTAAGCTGAATCTGGATAAGATTATAATTGCCGGGCCTTGCGCTGCGGAAACCCGCGAGCAGGTTATAAAAAGTGCCAAAGAAGCCAAAAAAAGAGGGGTTAAGATTTTGCGCGCCAGTCTTTGGAAACCCCGGACCGAGCCCGGATTTGACGGAGTAAAAGAAGAGGGCATTCCTTGGTTGGTCGAGGTGGCCAAAATGGGTCTGACACCGGGGACGGAAGTTTTAAATGCCAGAAATACCAAAGCCGTTTTGTCAGCCATAGCCAAAAATGTCGAGAATCCCTCGGCTCTAATCTGGATCGGTGCCAGAAATCAAAATCACGATGAGCAGGTTGCGATAGTCAAAGCCGTTAAAAAACACCCTTGGGCCAGATTTATGTTTAAGAATCAGCCCTGGAGGCACGAAAAACACTGGAGAGGAATTTTAAAACACGTTTTGTCGAGTAAAATCGCCAAAGATAAAATATTTTTATCCCACCGCGGATTTGATCCCGGAACAGATGAGCCTCGCGATCCGAAACAGCTCAGAAATTTTCCCGATTATCCTATGGCGATGAGAATTAAAACCGAGGAGGATGTGAATATGATTATCGATCCGTCTCATATGGGAGGAACTGTTGAAAATGTAATTAAAATTACCAAAGAAGCTATGCGTCACAAGGAGAATGGAATGGGTTTTGACGGCTTTATTTTTGAGGTCCACCCAGACCCTAAAATTGCCTGGACGGATGCAAAACAGCAATTAACCTGGGAGCAGTTCGATGAACTGATGGAGGAATATATGAATCTGGATAAAAAATCCGCAAAAGGTAAATCCGGCCCCCTCCAGGCTTCATTCTGATGTTAAATAACAGTTCGAAAATCCACATTGTCGGCGGGACAGGAGCTATGGGTACCTGGCTCAAAAAATTCTTCGAGTCTCTGGGTTTTAAAGTCTCTGTCAGTGATGAAAAAAATAAATCAACGGATTTGGAAAAATCCGATCTGGTTTTTATTTCTGTGCCGATAAATATTGCGCCGGAAGTTATCCTGGAAACAGCAAAGAAAATAAAAAAGGAAGCGTTGCTGATTGACCTTTCCTCGGTGAAAGACGGAATTGTTGAAGCTCTTAAAAAAAGCGGACATAAATCTATGTCTATGCATTTTTTGTTCGGGCCTTCAGTAAGCTCAATCCAAAATCAGAAGATAATAGTTGAGGATTTTTCCGGTTCAAAAATGGCTTCTGATCTTGTAAGTTTACTGGAGAAACAGGGAGCGCGAGTTTTCGAATTAAAAAGCAACGAACACGACTTTATTATGGCTCACGTTCAATCATTAACCCATTTTGTGAATCTTTCGCTGGCTCAGATTCTGATTAAAAACAAAATCGGCATCAAGGGTTCGATTTCCACGCCGGTTTTTTTGTCGCAAATCTCCTCAACTTTGAGGGTTTTATCTCAAAATCCCAGACTTTTAAGCGAAATACAAGTTTTAAATCCGCAATTTCCGAAAGTTGCGGGGCAATTTATCGAAATCCAAAGGGCATTGATTGACCAAATCGGCAAAAAGGAAATTCTTATGATCGAAAAGCAATTTAGAAAACTTGCGGAAAATTTGGAATCGGTTTCAGGAAAAATCGAAGAAGCAAAATCCGGAGCTCAGAAAAAACTGAATGTGGGGAATTTGAAAGTGGGCTTCTTAGGACCTGAGGGCACATTTTCAAATCAAGCAGCAGAGGAGCTTTTCGGAGAGATGAATATTTTATTACCTTCAAAAAATATTTACGAATTGTTTGAGGATCTTGAAGATGACCGGGTTGATCTGATTGTCGCGCCTTATGAAAATACCATCGAGGGAACAGTCAGAGAAACACTGGATTTATTATTTGATTACGGGTTTCAGGTGATCGGCAAAATTGATTTGGCAATTTCCCAGAATTTATTGTCAAGGGAAGGAAAAATTGAATCGGTAAAGAAAGTGATATCTCATCCTCAGGCAATAAATCAATCAAGAAAGTTTTTGGATACGGAATTGCCAGGAGTCTTGATAGAAACAAGTCCGTCCACAATCGCTTCGGTCGGTGAATTGCAAAAACCCGGAGTTGCGGTAATAGGTTCAAAGCTTGCCGCCAAAATTTACGGCCTGAATATTTTAAAGGAAAATATTCAAAAATCGGTAAACAATACAACCCGTTTTTATATTATTTCAAAAAAAGATTTGTTGAATTTAAAAGGAAGGACCAAGACTTTGATCTTTTTATCCGTATTTAACAGAGTCGGGATCTTAAGAGATATTTTATCGGTGCTTGCCGATTTATCAATAAATCTTAATAAAATTGAATCCCGACCGAGCAGGGAGAAAAATTGGGATTATTATTTTTTCATTGAACTTGAAATAACTGACGAGGATCCCAGGCTTGAGCAGGCTCTTTCTATACTTAAGCAATACTGTCCAAAAATCAGCATTTTAGGTAAGCTATAGCTTGCACGGTCATAAAGCTATAGCTACGCTACAGCTTGCAGGGTCATAAAGCTATAGCTTGCAAGGTTAAGAATTAAATTATGAAAAAGGTTATTGAGCTGCGGGAAAAAATAGATGCGATTGATCAGGAAATTCTTGATCTGATCGGACAGAGGCTTAGTATTGTTGCGCAAATCGGTAAAGAGAAAAAAGCCGGCGGCATCGGAATTGTTGATAAAAAAAGAGAGGAGATGATCCTGGAAGGCTTAAAAAAAGCAGGAGAGGAAAAGGGCGTGAGTCCGGAAGCGATAGAGAAAATATGGGGAGTTTTAATTAAAGAGTCGTATATTCTTGAGGAAAAGTAATTATGAAAACAGTAAATGTTTTAGGAAAATATAATGTTTATATAGGTTCGGGACTGACCGGGAATATCCCGGAGCTTCTGCAGACAAAAAATTACAGCAAGGTCATTGTTGTAACAGATGCCAATTTACCGGAAAAATATCTCAAAGATTATGAAAAGATAATTGTATCATCGGGAGAAAAAAGTAAAACAATTGAAACGGTTCAAACTATCTGGAAGGAAATGCTCAGATTAAAAGCCGACCGAAAATCGTTAGTTCTTAATTTCGGTGGAGGCGTCATCGGGGATATGGGTGGTTTTGCAGCAAGTTGTTATATGCGGGGAGTAAAATTTGTTCAAATCCCTACCACTTTGCTTTCCGCAGTTGATGCAAGCGTTGGGGGAAAAGTCGGCATAGATTTTACCGGAGTTAAAAATCTGATCGGGTCATTTAATCAGCCTGAAGCCGTGATTATTGATACGGATACTTTTAAGACTTTACCGGACAGGGAATTTGTATCCGGTTTCGGGGAGATAATTAAACACGGATTGATATATGACACGGATTATTTTAATACTGTAACTTCTAAGAAGCCCCGGGATTTTTCAGAAGAGGAATTAACGGATATTATTGCCAAATCGTGTGAAATAAAAGCCGGAATTATTTCATCGGATGAAAAAGAATCCGGAAACAGAAAACTTTTAAATTTCGGTCACACAATCGGTCACGCACTGGAAAGTCTGTCCCTTGATTCGGACAATTATCTGCTTCACGGCGAGGCGGTCAGTATCGGAATGGTTGCTGAGGCTAAAGCCTCGGTTCTATCGGGGCTTATTAATGAAGGAGAATTAAAGAATATCGAAGAAGTACTGTTAAACGCAGGATTGCCTATAAGTATTGAAATATCTGATCCGGAAAAAGTATTGGAGCTCATATCGAATGATAAAAAAAGTGATAAGGGACAAGTAAAGTGGACGCTACTAAAAGGATTAGGACAGGCAATTATCGACCGGGAACTCAGTCCTGAAATATTGCGGAAATCGCTTGAATATATATCCGGAAAAAATGAATAAGATAATGATTTTTCCATCTCAAAAAATCGGAGGTGAGGTTGACGCACCTCCGTCAAAAAGTTACACCAACAGAAGTTTAATTATTGCTTCATTAATTTCCGGTGAGGTAGAAATAAAAAATCCGCTTGATTCAGACGATACCCGGGCAATGATAGATTGTTTAAAAGCGCTGGGTATTGAAATTGAAGAAACCGGAGATTCGATAAAAATTAAAGGCAATATTGGGGATATTTTGGACAAAGAGTATGATCTTAACGCACAGCTTTCGGGTACGACGATAAGATTTATTCTGGCTTTATCCTGCATAGTTCCGGGAGTAAAAAAAATATACGGGCTTGAACCGTTAAACAGAAGACCGATCGGCGAACTGGCGGGAGCTCTAAAAGATTTAGGCGCAAAAATTGAATATCTTGATAAACCGGGATATCCGCCGCTTACCGTAAAATCGGGGACTCTGGAGCCGTCAAAAACCCGCCTGCACGGGGATATTTCCAGCCAGTTTTTTTCGGCATTACTGATGATAGCGCCTAATATCGGAGGTATGGAAATCGATGTAATGGGAAAGCAGATCTCAAAGCCATATATAGATATGACACTGGACTTAATGGAATATTTCGGGGTTAAGGTGAAAAATGAAAATTATAAGAAATATGCGGTTGAAGCCGGACAGAGCTATAGCGTAAAAGACTATTCGGTAGAGGGAGATTATTCATCGGCAGGTTACTTTATGGGAATTGCCGCTTTAACTAAATCCACATTGATTCTGCGTAATTTAAATCCGGATTCCAAACAGGCAGACCGTAATTTTCTGCAAATTTTAAAAAAACTCGGAACGGAAATTGAATTTACTGATGAAGGATTAAAGGTTACGGGTAATGGAGTAAAACCTCTAACCGCCGATATGGAGAATTGTCCGGATCAGGTGCAGACTTTAGCAGTGCTTCTCAGTTTTGCCGAAGGTAAATCCGTAATTACAGGAGTGAGATCGTTAAGAGTTAAGGAAACGGAACGGATTCTTGCTTTGCAAAGCGAATTATTAAAAATGGGAATAAAAACCGAATCAACTCACGATTCTCTTACTATCTACGGAGGTGAGCCGAAACCGGCGGCGATAGATACTTACAACGACCACCGGATGGCGATGTCTTTTGCTGTTGCGGGAACTGTTTTGGAAGGATTGGTTATTAAAAATCCCGGAGTGGTGACAAAAACTTTTCCGGAATTCTGGAAAAAATTGGAATCACTGGGGGTAGAGATTCATGAAGTTTAAAAGAATCTATTTAACGGGATTCCGGGCCACAGGCAAATCGACTTTCGGAAGAATTCTTGCACAAAAACTCGGCAGGTCCTTCTTTGATATGGATTTTCTGATATCTGAGAAGACCGGAAAAAACGCACAGATACTTACTAAGAACGGGACTGATTGGACCGAATTCAGGAAGGCCGAAAAGGAAGTTATAGAGGAAACTCTGGAAATGGAATATGCTGTCATCAGCTGTGTCGGAGGAGTTGGCGTGAATGATGTTACGGAT
>CAYOSW010000012.1:0-30251 GCA_964406775.1 uncultured Gammaproteobacteria bacterium | reverse complement strand
TTGATCCGTCTTTGTTTACCTACTTTATCTTAAAAGATTCGGTTTAAGAACTTTATTTGCCTGTCAGAATTAAAAACGCTTTAAAAGAAATTGAAATCGACACTATCGGAAAATTGACAACAGTTTCTCCGGCTCAGCTTATGAAAGCTAAAAACTTAGGAGCAAAGTCATTAAATTTGATTTCCGACAAGTTAGTAGAGAGGGGGCTGGCTTTAAGTGAGGCATAAAGTTTATGGCAAACACCTTGGAAGAGATAAAGACCAACGCACAGCACTCTTTAAATCATTAGTGCGGTCCCTCATCCTGGAAGAAAGCATTAAAACCACCCAGCCGAAAGCGAAAGCAGTCAAAGGTTTAGTAGATAAAATAATTACCCAGGCAAAGTCCCCAAATTCAAAAAGACTCGTTTCTCAATTCTTAATTCACAAAAACGTATCCGAAAAATTAACTAACGAAATTTTGCCGAGAGTAAAATCCAGAACTTCCGGATATACATCTTTGGTAAAACTCGGTCCCCGTTTGGGTGACGGAGCTATGATCGTAAAACTCAGTCTGATTTTAGACGAAGTAAAAGTGGCGGTCAAAAAAGAAGCCGCTGTTAAAGAAGAAGTAAAAAAAGAAGTGAAGCCTAAAGCTAAGAAAGAGGAGGCAAAAAGCAAATGAGCACTAACGCAGTTTCCGCAAAATCAATACAAAGAGGCTGGCATTTAATTTATGCCAAAGGAAAAATTTTAGGCAGACTTGCCGTTGAAATTTCCGATAAATTAAGAGGCAAATCAAAAACCAATTTTGTGCCTTACCTGGATATGGGAGATTATGTTGTTGTTACGAATGCAAAAAACATAAAAGTAACAGGCAAAAAAGCAGAAGACAAAAAATATTATTCCCATTCAATGTATCCCGGCGGTCTTAAAACAAAAACCTTCGGAGATTTACTCGAAACCAGACCTGAAGAAATTATTAAACACGCCGTAAAAGGAATGCTCCCAAATAATAAATTAAGAAACTTAATGCTTAAAAAATTATTCGTTTTCCCTGAGGCGAATCACCCGTACAAAAAACAATTAAAACAGGAAGAAACACAGGAGGCAGTAAATGGATAAGGCTACCCCTTCAGGCAAAGTTAATTTCTTCCAGGCTGTAGGCAGAAGAAGAGAAGCTGTTGCCCGCGTCAGACTATTTAAAGGACAGGGACAACTGACTGTAAACGGCAAACCGATTGCCGAATACTTCAATACTTTAGTTGCTCAAAAACTTTATCAAAAACCTTTTGAATTAACTAAAACCACAGGTCAGCTTTCCGGTTCGGTAAAAGTTGCCGGAGGTGGAGTTATTTCTCAACTCGAAGCAACAGTTCACGGTATTGCGAGAGCCTTACAGCTTTTGGATAAAGAGAAGCACCGTCCGATACTCAAAGCTAATCAATTACTTACCCGCGATTCCCGGGCCCGCGAACGTAGAAAGTTCGGTTTGGCCGGACGCGCCCGCGCAAAGAAGCAATCTCCAAAGCGTTAAAAATCCATATTGTTTTTTATTATTCCCTTGGACTACAGTTTATATAGCTGAGTATAAGCTGAAAGCGAGGTGATTTAAATGAATCCTTTAAATCCGCGGGGATTTCTTCTCGCCGGAGGTATAATTTTGGTTTTGGTTGCAGTTTTGGGATATATGGGTTTGATCGGTCCGACTCCCGAGCAGAGCTTATTTGGTTCTTTATGGTATTTTACCGATCTTGAGAATCTCGCACATTTGGTTTTCGGAGTTGTGGCACTCGCAGCCTACTACCTGCTTAAAGATGAAATGCTTACAAAATGGCTCGTAATCCTGGTAGGTGTAGTTGCGGCTCTTGCCGTTGTAACCGGTTTTATGGTTGGGGCAAGTGCCTCGCCTAATGCCACTCTTGCAGGAATTCCGGGAAATCTGGAGAATCCGATGGACACTGTTTTGCATATTGTTGTCGCAGTTTGGGCATTTTATGCAGGACTTGTGGGTAGTAAAAAAGCGTAGGCTTTTTGAACAAATTTGTTTTAAAGAAATGGGGCCTCAGCGCCCCATTTCTTTTTCTTTGAACTCGGCATTTTTAAAAAAATCCGGATCTGCGTCAAAAATTAAATCTCCGGGCCGGGCGAGGTCAATATTTAATATGCCGTCCAGATGGTCGATCTCGTGCTGGAAAACCCGGTTTAAAATCAGATCATCTTTCTCGTCCCAAATCCGCTTTTTCCCCGATTCGTTAAGATAAGAAACTTCCACCCAGGAAGGGCGGACTACTTTGGCAACGATGGGATTGGAACTCATACAAATTTCAGGATATTCCAGAGATCGGGTGGAGCGAGCGGTAATTTCGGGATTAATTAAAACAACCTGTTTCTTATTTATATACAAAACCGCAATCCTTAAAGGAATTCCGATTTGCACTGCAGCAACTCCGCGCCCTTTGCCAGTTAGTCTTCTGTACTCCCGTAAAGTTTTCTTAAGATCCGAAATTACTTTTTTGATTTCGGGGGAATTAATTTTAGTGACGGGTACTTCCTGCGATTTCTGACGGAGCGTGGGAGACTCTCCGATTTGTAGGGTTAAATGCGAGACTTTCGCGGCATCCCGGAAAACTTTTCCGATATATTTTTCAGAAATCATCTACTTTAAATATTCTTTGGGGATTTTGGCAGCTCCTTCCCGGAGGATTGTTAACTTTGTTTCGCTCAGTTGAACAACGGTTGAAGGTTTGGAATTTAAAACTCCGGCATCAACATAAAGCGGGACGGAATCCTTAAAATATTTTTTTGCCTCCTCAATATTCAGTGCCGGTTTCTCTCCCTCAAAATTCGCACTCGGAGCAACTAAGGGTCCCGTAACTTTTAAAATTTTCTGCAGAAATTCGTTATCCGGCAGGCGGAAAGCGAGCGTGTTTTTACCCCGGTGGAGGTAATGAAGTGAGCGGGATGGGGAGTCGACAACGATACTTAAAGGGTTAGGCCAAAGTTTATCCATAATCTCGAGTGCCCGTTCGGAGAGTTTAATACCTAAATCCAGAATCTGCTGCCTGGAGCTGACGAGTAAAATCATCGGCTTAGTGCTGGTTCTTTTTCTGAGTTTATAGATGCGTTCAACTGCGGATTTATGCGTAGCCGATCCGGCGATGGAGTAAATTGTATCGGTCGGTAAAACGGCTATCCCGCCGTTTTTGATAACCCCGGCAATTTCCTTAATCAGGCTTAAATCTTCCTCTTTGCCGAGCTCCAGCGTTAATATCGCCATATGGGGCTATTTTAAAGTATTTGAAATTAAAAGAACAAGGATAAAAAAGTTATAATTGAGTTATGATCCGTTTGGGACTTATTCTGGCCCTGCTTGTTGCCCTGGTAGTTCTGGTTTTCCGTTATTCGGGAAATGAACTTACGGCGCCGGAAATAGTTTCAACCAATTTGCCTAAAATTGCCAAAAAACTTGCTCCTGCGCCTTCCGTAGAACCGCTCACTTTAGAAAAAATATTTTCAGAGCAGAAAAACTTCCCCTCACTTGATTCCTCAAAAGTAATTACTTTAATCGCCACCGGTGACGTCATTCCCGCCCGCTCCGTAAATTTTCAGACAAATCAGAGAAATGATTTTACCTGGCCGTTTTTAAAAACTGCTGATGTCTTAAAAACCGCCGATGTTACTTTTATTAATTTGGAAACACCACTTATGAAAAACTGTCAGCTGATTAACGAAGGAATGAAATTCTGCGGATCCGATAAACATATCGAAGGGTTAAAATTTGCAGGTGTTGATGTGGCCAATTTCGGAAATAATCACAGCGCCAATTACGGCAAAGTGGGAATTGATGAAACGAAGCAGTTGCTCGAGAAAAACGGAATTGCAGTTACCGGACTTAACGGTCCGGTTTACCTTCAGGTTAAGGGAATTAAGTTTGCATTTCTGGGATATTCGGATATTGAAAAAACTCCGCTTGTCTCAACCGCGGAGGAAGGTAGAATAAAAGCGGAAGTAGGGGAGGCGCGCAAAAATGCCGATGTAGTTATTGTTCAGTACCATTGGGGTACCGAATATATAACACCGCCTGAAGAACGCCAGAAATTCCTCGGACGTTTAACGATCGATTCGGGTGCGGATCTGGTGATCGGCAATCACCCGCATTGGATAAAACCTGTTGAATTCTATAATGGAAAATTAATTACCTACGGCCACGGAAATTTTGTTTTTGATCAGGAATGGAGCCAGAAAACTAAAGAGGGGGTAGTCGGTAAATACACTTTTTACGGAAAAGATTTGATTGACGCGGAGTATTTACCGGTAGAAATAGTAAACTACGGCCAGCCTTATTTTTTAGAAGGAGAAAAGAAAAAAGCTATCCTGGATGAAATGTATAAAGAAAGTGTAGTATTAAAGTAATGCCGCGAACAATTTTAAAACTTGAAAGCTTAATGATGGTGATATTTGCCTCGCTCGTTTATTACCAGATGAACAGCTATATGTACTTAAGTTTCCAAAGATTCTATCTGGTTATATTAGTCTGGCTCTCGGTTGACGTTTCAATGGCCGGATACCTGGTTAATAAAAAACTGGGCGCATTCACTTATAACCTGATTCATAACTATATTCTGGCTTTTGCATTTTTAATTGCCGGGGCTTTCTTCCAAAACTTTGATGTTATCTCGATCGGACTTATTCTGATGGTTCACGTCGGCATCGACCGACTTTTAGGATTCGGTTTAAAATACTCATCCCATTTTAAAGATACTCACATTCAAAAAGTTTAGTATATAATCCTCTCTCATAATGACTAAAAAAATATTTTCGCATTTTAAAAAAGCTGACCCCAAACTTTATGCGGTTTTGGAAAAAGTTCACGCGCTTCACGGAGACGGAATATTCGTTTTGGAAAAACACGATCTGCTTTTTGATCGGCTTGTGGAGTCAATAATTTCTCAACAGCTTTCGGTCAAAGTGGCCGACGTTATATACGCGCGGGTTTTAAATTTATTACCTGGGAAAAGATTGGACCCTGCAAATTTATTAAAAGTTAAGGACGGGGATTTGCGGTCGGCAGGAATGTCCTACGGCAAAATAAAGTATTTAAAGGATTTATCGGATAAAGTTAAAAACGGAGAACTTGATCTGGATAAATTGGACGGATTGGAGAACGAAGAAGTGATAGCGGAGCTGGTTAAGGTCAAAGGAATAGGAAGGTGGACTGCGGAAATGTTTTTGATGTTTGCTCTCGGCAGGCCGGATGTATTTTCTCGCGGTGATCTGGGGTTAAAAAATGCCGTTAAAAAGCTTTACGGATTGAAAGAATATAAGATAGAAGAAGTGGAAGAAATTGTTATTAAATGGTCGCCATACCGCACAATAGCTGCCAAAATTCTTTGGCGGAGCCTTGAAATAAAATAGCCGTTAAAATTACTTTTTCTGCCAGTAATTCCAAAAGGTTGCAAAAACCCAGCCAACAACAAAACCCATCACACCTGCCATAACAATCAATATTAGAGCTGTCATAACATCAAAAGGTGCGACCTTATAGGGGTTATTTAAAAAATGCAGGGAGAGTACCAAGTCCATCCACCACTGAGCCATACCCATTGCCACCATTAAGGACCAGACAAGATGCATCAGAGCTGCAAAAGACCCCAACACCAAGCCTGTTTTTTGAGGATCAAGTTTTATAATTATCACCTCCCTTTTTAGAGTAATCCATTTTTGAGCAAAGTTGCAATGAGAAAAGTATAATTATTTTATGAAAGACGGCAGATATAAAATTAAGGGTAAACTTTTTAAGTGGCAGGGTGAGGCCGCGTGGTATTTTATCCGTATAGATCAAAAAACCTCTGAGAAAATTAAAGATAATTTCGGGATGATGGCGCGCGGTTGGGGATCGCTTCCTGTTGACGCAACGGTCGGAAAAAGCCGCTGGAAAACCTCAATTTTCCCGGATAAGGGCACGTACCTATTACCCGTTAAAGCTCAAATACGTAAAGCCGAAGAAATAGGCGACGGAGACAGTGTAAATTTGGAACTGGAAATAATCGCAGAAAAAATAGAAATTAAGCCCCCGAATTTAAACTAGTCCGGGCAGAAATGCGGCACCGATACCGGCGGCGATTATTATCATCATCGACACGGAAAGTTTAAAAGCAAACTCCCGGCTCCCCTGAATAAACGAATAAACCGATTTGGCAATTAAATTAACACTGTTTGCCAAAACTAATGCCCAAACCCCGAGCCCGGTATCAATAACCGTTCCTGAAAGCTGGGCAGTGTTGATAACGACGGCATCAATCCCGGTTAGTGCTCCGAGTCCCGTTGTAGCTAAGAATCCGCCGGTACCGAAAAGTTGCAGAGCGATTTTTGAAACAATACTGATCAGTAAGTAAATCCCCATAAACTTTAAGGCGGAGGAGAGTGAAAAAATCGGATGGGATTTTTCGGCTTTTTCTTCAACCGTCTCAAGCTGTCTGTTGCCCTTTGAGAATCTGTAAAAGTAAATTCCGATGATTAAAGCGGTAATGAATAAACTTATAAATACCGGAAGGAAACCGATTAAAAGCGGCGGGTTGAATGTGGCAAGGATCACCATAACCGGTAAAAACGAAACCATATTAGCAAAGATAGCTCCTGCTAAAAGAGGGCTGTTATTCCGGGTTCTGGTGCTTTCCTGGGCGATCGAGATCGTCGTTGCGGTTGAAGACACAAACCCGCCGACAAGCGAGGCAATTAGCCAGCCCCGGTTTTGTCCTATCGTCCTCTCTAAAATATATCCGAGCAAGTCGACACCGGTAATAAGCACAACAATAAGCCAAAGTTTAAACGGATTGAAAAGTTCCAGATTGGCAAGCGTCGCGACATTCCATCCGACATTATTAAAGAATCCGCCGACTCCGGGAAAATCGGATAAGGCAAAAGTGTAGTTGGGTAAAAACGGCAAAATGACCAAGGCCAGAATTCCATAACTTATAAGCGCATTCAATTCCCTTTTTTTAATATCTTCGACGAATCCTTTAATAGCTTCTTTCCGGGACATAAGTAACGCCAATACAACTGTTATGGCAATAATTACCTGAATTGGGATAAGGCCGGTGGCGATTAAAAATCCGGAAACGTAGGAATATAAAATGGCGATTTCGGTAGTGATTCCTGGGTCGTGGGTTTCCCGCGTATCAAGATAGTAAAAAATAAACAGTAGTCCTAAAAACCCCGAGAATAAGATGGCGGCGATTACGGGGAAGGGGGTAACTATAGCGCCGGTTAAAGCTCCGAGGCCCGCAACCAGCGAAAAACTCCTCAGTCCCAAAATTGCCCGCTTACCTTTATCATCACCCTCGATATCCTTTTGCTCGTTAATCTCGCGTTCCAGTCCGATAACCGCGCCGAGCGCAAAAGCGATAATAAATTTTAACGGCCAATCCAGCAAATCCATTTAAAAAATTATACACCAGGCGTTAAATTTAGCCTAATATCAAGGGTTAATATTTTTAATCTGATCCTCCTGCTGCTTAGCTTTTTCGGTAGTTTGATCCATAACTTCCTGAGCCTCAGATTGAATCTGATTAGTCTTTTCGGGGGTTAAAGTTGAAGGGGAGCCGGAAAGATAGGTAAAAGCAAAAATAATAATCAGTACGATTACGGCAATAATAATCCCGATAAGCCCCATTAATTAATACTACATTGTTTTTATTTTTTTCGGGGACTACAATGATACTAATGGGTAAACCCGCAATTATCGTTATCGCCGTTTTAGTTCTGGCTCTTATCGGCTATTTAGGCTACTCCAGAATGCAGCCGGGCGGACCTAATATGATGCAGCAGGCGGTTAAGCAAGCAGGCGACTCTGTAACCCGCGGTTCGATTAAAAGTCTTCTCGGGGCCAACAAGAATGTTACCTGTAAAGTTACAGATGCAGAAAGTGAAGGGGAGAGTACGGTTTATATCGCAGGATCTAAGATGCGGGGCGATTTTACCGCCAAAGTCGAGGGAAAAACTATGATGTCGCATATGATCCAGGACGACGAGTATGCTTATATGTGGTCGGATGAAGATTCAAAAGGCACGAAATTTAAGCTTCTCGCTGATGAGCCCGAATCCTCAGTAGCTCCGGGTCAATCTCAAACCGAAAACTTAGACGAGGAAGTAGATATGAACTGCTCGGGTTGGATTCCTGACGGATCCAAATTTAAAGCCCCGGGTAACGTTCAATTTACCGATTTGTCTCAGATGATGGAAAGTGCAAAGACCCAGGGAAAAATGGGAACTACCGCTCCGAAAATGGACTCCTCAGTTTGCGATCAGATTGAGGACGCAGACGCTAAGGCTCAATGCCAAAACGCTTTAGGGAATTAAAAAACTACTTCTCAATTTCTTTTATGGCTTTCCGGTAAGCGCAAAAGTCGCAATCCGCGCCGCTTTCAGGTATCGAATCCGATTTTAAACACCCGACCGCATCAAGTATTACTCCCTCCACCCAGGAAGTATCTCCCTCGTAGGGGATAACTTTAATATCAAATTCTAATTTTCCGTCAAACGCCTCCCTGTCGGTATTGCCGTTGCAGTAAACAAAATATCCGGTATCCGAAACTTTAAAACCGTTTTGCCGGAAAAGCCACTGATAAATTTCCATCTGCCTTTTATATCCGATCTGCCAATCGGCATCGAGCGTTACCTCCTCGTCTTTTGACGTCGCTTTATAATCAACAATAATATATTCGCCGGAAGGCGAAACCCAGACATCATCAACTCCGCCCGTCACTATCACATTCGTGTTATCAACCGGAACGGTTATTCCTCCCCGGAGCGAATCGCGCCATTCATCGATTTTTTCGTGAGAAAGAGGAATAGCATCAATTCCGTAGGCTTCCATTAACGGATGCTTCGTGCCCCTAGCCCTATGAACATCAAATTCTTTTTTCAGTAATTTATCAACAGCACTGTTAAGAGAGAACGGGTATCCGGGAGGTTGCCCGACTCCCAGTCTGCGGTCAAAATAAAAACATCTCGGACACTTAATAAAGTTATCAATCTTCCCCCGGCTCAGCCTGAACGGTTCTGCTGAATCCGGAAAGTAGATATTTCTTGTGCGGTTGGGATTATAGTATTGAGACATAATTAATAATCCATATCTGAATATAACAAAAAACACCTCGGGCAATCAAAAAGCAGTTCTATTTTTGGTTTGGATGATTTAATCATTTTATTTTCAACTATTACTATTTATCGTCAATTAGATCTCTAGAAATGGGGGTGCTATATCATCATATTCAACTCCTAACGCTTCAAAATGTTTTCTTCCACATTGAATTTTTTTATTCTCTGAACCTCTTCTGTCCTCCTCATTGAGTGATCCTTTTGTTTCGCGCACAAGATAAAGTTTTAATCCATTCTCTTCTTTTAAAATTGCCCAGTCAGGGTTATAGTTACCTATCGGGGTACTTATTAAGAATTTTTTGGGTAGTTTAGCGAAGTATTTTACTGACTCATCTCCCTTTAGTTTTTCAGCAAACATTTTTTCAACCGTAGAATCAAGTTCAATTAGCTTGTACGGTGATTTGTCACTTTCAATTATTTTCTTAAAATCCTCAATTATTTCCTTTTCCTCAAACAAACTCATCTCGAAATGTTTGCCATCCAGGATCTCATATTTTATACCGTCAATAATTAAGTTTTTTAACTCGTTAATAATAATTAATACCACTTGGTCAAGAAATTGTTGAGGATTTATTCTAATATCTTCAATACGATCTGAACGTAACATAATTTCAGCAATTGTCTTACGAGTTAACTCAGTTTCTCTTTGAATATAAGTAATAATATCTGGTATTTCATAATTTAGAGATATCCTTTCTGTCCGATTTTGGAACTCATTACCAACAACACCTTGCGTATCTACATCAACATTGACTTTGATAACTTGAATTTTAGGTTCTTGAATTGAAGGCATTCTATTTATAGCTTGAGATGCTTTTTCGATTAACTCTTTACTATCTAAAGCTACAGAATAAGTTGTCTTTTTGTTTATTTTCTCCCAGAGTTCTTTAAACTCGCTATCTTCCAAAACTCTAACATTCGGTTTAATGGTCTTTCTTTGTTTCTTTTCTTTAATCATGTTAGAAAGTTCATGTCTTTCAAGTAAATCAATTACCTTATATTTCTTTTCTTCAAAATCCTCACTTACATCAAAGGAGTTATCTGCAATACTTTCCGAGAATTTTTCTGTGACCTTATATTGAGCGTTAATGTACCCATTTTTTAAGAGGACTTCGTGCAGTAGTTCAGCTTTTTGTAAAGCAACTTCAGGGTCCTCATCTTTAAATAGCCCTTTAAGCTTTTCAACTTTTACGATTCCAAACTCTACCCCTTCTGCAATGTATTCTTCTTGGAGTTTTCTCGTAAACTGAGCGTAATGCTCATTAGCCACAACAACTAGCTTATTTATTGTGTTGTCGTAAACTCTTTCCCCCTCTTGATTGACTGGAATTCTTAAGCCTCGCCCTATTTGTTGTCTTTTAGTCATTTCAGCATTAATAGAAGTAAGTGTGCAGATTTGAAAAACGTTTGGATTATCCCAGCCTTCCCTTAGTGCGGAATGAGAAAAGATAAATCGCAGAGGGTCCGAAAAAGAAAGCAATCTTTCTTTTTCTTTCATTATTCTATCGTAAGTTGAAATATCGCTTTCAGAAGCTCCTGTTGTATCAATAAGTCTTTTCTGTCTATCTTGCGAGAAGTAACCGTCATGTATAAGAGAGATTTCATCAACAATAATCTCCTTGTAATCCTCCATTTTAGTTAAATCATTGAATTCTTCTTCAAACCATTTAGCGAACTTGCCTTTTTGCTCATTCCCTTGATCATCATAAGATCTGTAATTTGCTACTCTATCTATAAAGAAAAGACTCAACACTTTAATTCCAAATTCTCTTAACTTTTTCTCTTTTTCTAGATGTTCTTTTATAGTTTCCCTTATCTGATATCTTTGAATTTCATCAGTCATTCCTCCAATAGATTCGCCTTTTTTCAAAACTTTTCCAGCATTAAATTTAATATATTCGTTTCCATCTTCTCTAAGGTCTATTTCAGAAATAACAAATCCATTCCTATATTCTTCTCGTTCTTTTGAAGCAATGAATAAATCATCTCCATTTCTAAACCACTTTTGTTTAACAGCATACTGAGCAGTTCCAGTATCTTCGTGATACTCTAACTTTGCTTTTATACCATTTGAATTATCTACCTCTAAAAGCTTTACGTATGCGCCATTAAACGTTGGCTCATCAAGAACTGAAGCTACAACAATTTGTTTAACAAGTCCGAGTTCAAATGCTTGTACAGGATCCAGTCGATACATAAGATTGTAAAGATTTCGGTGAGTTGCAGAATAGCGAAGTACAAAAAGAGGGTTAAGCGATTTGATAGCGTTTTTTCCATTATCCGTGTTATCAATACTTTGTGGCTCATCTAGAATAACAATTGGTTTTACTGAGGCAATATATTCTTTTGGCGCGCGTCCAGATAATCTATCCGCTTCACGATGAAAGAGAGAAGCATTTCGTTCATTTTCTACAGATCTTACATCTCGAGTAAATGCCTGAATATTCATAACCATAATCTGGATTGTATTACTTGTTGCGAATTTCCGTATTTGACCTAATTTTTTTGAGTTATAGACGAAGTAATCGTACGGGATATTTTCATATAATTCATTAAAGTGTGTTTTTGTTATCTCCAAGTTCTTAAGGACGCCTTCACGAATAGCCACGCTTGGTACGACTATAATAAATTTTTTGTATCCATACTTTTTATTTAATTCTAAAATAGTTCTTATATATACGTATGTTTTACCAGTTCCCGTTTCCATTTCAACTGTAAAATTAGGGAATGAGTAGTCTTCTGAAAGTAATTGTGATGATTGAACTAAGCTATTTTTATCTTGAATAACTTGAACTTGTTCCAAGGTCTTATCCTCAGAAAGAGTTAGCATATTACCAACTCCAAGCTCAGAAATAAGTTCAGTATCACCTTTAAGGTCAGTTGTTGAAATCGTTTGCTCTTTAGGAAGTCCTTCGAAAATATCAACGATCGAATTAACTGCATCTATTTGATATTGCTGACTAGAGTCGAATTTTAATTTCATAAAGAATCATCTTAAACAGTCTTAAATTCAACCTCTTTTGCTTTCATTAGTTCAACGATGTTAGTTTTCAATTCATCGTTTCCTTCAAATCCCCGGTCAAGACAAATCACTCTTGCAGGATTTAGATTAGCAAGCTCCTTCATTAATTCTTGAGTCAAATCATTTTCAAGACAAACAACTAGGGAATTATCATCTATTGAATAAACTATTTTACCTTGTATTTCTAGTTTTTGAATTGAAACAGTAAGTGGATATCCAGCTTTTAGAATTATTTCGTAAAGTATATCTTCATCTGAACTATCATCTGAAATATTGTTAACAGAAAGTTGAAGTTGTTCAGTTAAAGATTTATCACTCTTTTTATTCCAGATCTTAAAGTTTGATTCATCAAGCCTAAGCACCTTGAACCCTAAATCCAGCTTCGCTGCTATTTCAGAATTTTCCTTTTTAATTTTTTCTATCACTCGCCGTATCCGTTCTTTTCCGATTTCTGCAATATTTTTATACCCTGCTTTGTATGCTTCTGAATTCTCTAACGTAGGTTCTTGGAGTTGTACCATAATAAATTTTCGGTCAAAATTATCCTTTTGATTTAATGCCAATACGGCGTCTGCAGTTGATGATGAACCTGAAAAAAAATCAAGAACAATATCCTGAGTCTCCATGTTTACGATTTGAATTAATCTTTTAATTAGCGTTGTTGGCTTAGGGTTATCAAAAATAGCACCATTAATATCTTCAAATAATTTTCGCAGCTCATCTCTTCCGACTGAAGTACCGCCTACTTCTTTATTACTTAAAAGGGTACGAGGTATTATTCCGCCCTGAATTTCGGATAAAAACTTTTTTAATCGTGGTTCTTGATAAGAGAAACTCTCTCCCCACCAAAGCCGATTTTCTTCAATATGTTTTTCATGCACCTTTTTTTCATACGCCCAAGACTTTTCTCGAGGATAAATTTCAGCCAGCGTTTTAGGGTGAATTATTGGATAACTTAAGTTCGGTCTTTCAGAAGGCTTTTTCGGCCCATGATATGAAACATCCATCCATACTCCTCTAGGATCATCATCGGGATTCTTATATCTAGCTAATGCTTCGTCTGTATACTCTAACCGTTTTATAGACTGATCAAGATGAGTATTATTTTTACCGTAACATATAATATATTCATGTACGCTACTCACCCCCGTAATATTATTACTCGAGGTATACTTCTTTTCCCAGATAAACAGGGCAATAAAATTTTCTTCTCCAAAAATCTCATTACAAATCTTTTTTAAATTATCAACCTCGTGATCGTCTATGGATATAAAGACAACACCTTCTTCTTTCAAAAGATTTCTTGCGAGGAATAAACGAGTGAACATCATATTTATCCATTTTGAATGATATCTTCCTTCAGTTTCTGCATTTGTTGTTAACTTAAGTCCGTTTTCTCCCTTTTGTCCGGTGTAACGGAGATATGTATCAAGTGATTCCGAATAATTGTCCGGGTATATAAAATCGTTTCCGGTATTATAAGGTGGGTCAATATAGATCATTTTTATTTTTCCATAATATGATTTTTGTAGAAGTTTTAATACTTCAAGTGAATCACCTTCGATAAATAAGTTTTCAGTTTTGTCAAAATCAACTGAATCATCTCTCACTGGTTTTAATGTTCCTATGCTAGGTTCTTGGATTATTTTGAAGCAATTAGCTTTCCCCGGCCAATTCATGCCATAGCGTTCTTTTCCTGTTTCAATTTCTTCTCCTAAAACAGCTTCAAGCTTTTCAAAGTCTATTTTATTTTCGGTTACTACTTCCGGGAATAAAGATTTTAGCTGCGCAATTTTATCTTCTGTTATATCTAAACTTTTTAAATCTAATTTATTTTCCTCGTTTGGGTTCATAGTAGCTATTCTAGACAATTGTCCAACGTATCGCAAACAGCTGATCAGTCGATATCTGTTGACCCAATCTTCCCTCCAACTCATCTATTAGCTCGTCTTTTCTCTTTTCAATTTCCTTTGCCTGCAATTCGTATTCTTTCCACATCGAATCATGTTTTTTCTCAAGTTCCTGAGCTTCTTTCCTCAAATTAAGCTTTTCTGGCAGGTTTCCTGAAAGTCGGGATTCTTTCTTTTTTTCTTTTATTCTTGTATCCAGTTCGTTGAGTTTAGTTTTCAAGGCTAGCCTATTATCTTCGGCCCATTTATCTAATTTATCAATTTCAACATTAAATATGCCTGAGTTACGCTGCAAAATATCCTGTAAAATTGCTGATTTTTGAACTTCAAATAACCTTGTTAATCGCAATCTGTTATCATCAGCCATTTCATTCTGGCCTTCTATATTTCCAGGAATTGAAAACATTCGAGAACACTGATCTTTATCGAGAATTTCCCCATCATCCGTTTCCCCTGACAATACTATGTAATCCTCATCTTCCAACGATGAGATAGTTAATTTATTTGCAATTAGCCAACCTGACTTATTTACAAAAGGCTCCAAGATACTGATTTTTTTCCCAGAATCGCTATATTCAAAGCGTATAACACCGTCACTTAAACATTCTGCTTTTACTCTCTCCAAGATTCTCCCTGCTAGAGGGTGACCTACTCGATAGATATGCGCATCATCTACTTGTTTTCCCAATCTATAAGGTCCAGGAGGTATTTGTTCTCCTTCAAATGGGTTCGTGTGAAGAACAAAGGATCGCTCAACTTCTGAAAAATCTGCATATGCCTCTAAGAAGTAATTTGTGAGACTCCAAAGCCATTCTTCATATTTCGATAAATATTCTTCACTCTGTTGAAGTCTAACTCTTAATTTTTCTTGAACCTCTTCGTCAAAGTTCTCCAATAGTTTCTTTCTCGTAGATTGAAGTGTCTCCGTAATCTTTTCTTCCAAATCATTTTGCAACTCGTCAAAAGAAAGTTGAATTTGTTCCGGGGTCCGGGCTTTCTGGTATATTCCTAAAATTCTTTTTTCAAAATCTATACCTGATTCAATTGTTCCGAGAACCTCATCTGAAGCTCCAAAAACACCGTTAAATAGTTTAAACTTTTGATCAAGTATCGCATAAACTCTTTTATCAGCTTCATTCTTGATATTAAGAAAATTCACTACAACTACGTCATTCTTCTGACCATATCGGTGGCATCTTCCAATTCGCTGTTCTATTCTCTGTGGATTCCATGGGAGATCATAATTTACAACTAATGAACAAAACTGAAGATTTACTCCTTCTGCGGCCGCTTCTGTTGCAATCATTATTATTGCTTCATCTTTAAAATAGTCAACTAAAGCAGCTCGTAGATCAGCTGTTTTCGAGCCAGTAATTTTATCTGTATCGCGATTTTTTTCAAGCCAGTTTCTATATATTTCTTTAGACTTTTCATCGGCGTTTGAGCCATTAAAAAGGACTATTTTCCCCTTATATTCCGTCGCAGAAAGTACATCTAAAATATACCGCTGAGTTCTTGTAGATTCAGTAAAAATTAATGCTTTTTCAAGACCTCCCTTTTCTTTTGTTTTTTCCAATCCATTTCTTAATGCTTGAACCAAATTTTCTCCTTTAGAGTTCTCAACTATAGCTTTGGCTTTATTTACTAGGACTTTTAAATCTTCAATTTCTTGTTTTATGTTTTCTATATCCTGTGTCGAAAGTTCTTTTTTCTTTTTCTCTTCCTCTTTTCCTTCTTCATCAAATTCTTCTTCCTCATCTACCCATTCATCTGCATACTCACCAAATGATTCTAGCTCCTCACTCACATCAATATCGTTTAGATTCTCACTTCTCGATTTCTCAAAGTCGTTTACAATTGTCTGAAGTCTCAAAACTAATTTCTCCAATGTAGCTTCAATAGCAAAGCTTGAGGAAGATAATAGTTTTCTAAGCATAAGAGTCATAAGGCTTCTTTGACTGGCTGGAAGTGCATAAAGCGATTCTCGTTGAAGATAAGCTGACACCTGTTCGTATAATTCTTGCTCATCGTTCCGGGGGGTGTATTCTTGAGTTATTGCGATTCTGTTGGTGTACTTAATATATTCTAGAACCTGTCTTCGTAGGGTTCTTTTGCAAATTGTTCTGATTCTTTCTTTCAGATCATCAAATTCGTACGTGTCATCTCCAAGTCTCACGAATTGAGATTTATAACTATTAATATCTCCGAATACATGTTCATCGATTATGCTAACTAAACCGTAAAGTTCTAGAAGTGTATTTTGGAGTGGGGTTGCAGTCAGGAGTATTTTAGGTGCATGTGCAATGGATTCTTTTATCTCTCGAGCAATTTTATTTGTGGCTTTATAAACATTTCGCAGCCTGTGTGCTTCATCAATAATTACTAAATCCCAGGGAATTAATTTAACATATGAGCTTTTATTTCTTACAAAATGGTATGAGGCAATTACGATCTCATCCTGAAGATTAAACGGATTTAGATTGCCTGATTTAATGATATTGTTAAAGGATTTTGTTTCTAGGATTTGAGAGGGAACAAAAAACTTATCCTGTAACTCTTGATTCCATTGTTTCCTCAGACTGGAGGGGACAATAATTAGAATCCTCCTCTTTTTTTCAGCCCATTTTTGAGAAATCACTAAACCGGCTTCAATTGTTTTTCCTAAACCAACTTCATCAGCTAAAATAGCTCCTTTTGATAAAGGAGATTGAAAAGCAAATAAAGCAGCGTCTACTTGGTGGGGGTTCAGGTCAACCTGCGCATCAATAAGAGCCGATGCGAGTTTTTCGACACTATCAGAAGCAGATCTTTTTGTAAGCTCATGAGCGAATAATTTAGCATGATACTTTGTAATCTGCATTTTTCTTTTTGTATTGTACTCTCAATTTGAGGCTGGGGCAACTAAGCGTTGAATTACGATATAACTTATAGTATACTTCCATAAATGTCCATCTTCGCGATTAGTAATAGTAAACTTCAACCCGTATCTGAAAAGAAATTTGATTTAGAACGCGATATCCAAAAACTTACTGAAGCTAATTTGGAAACTGTATTCGGATTAAAGTTCATTAGCGGAGCCACAAATCAGGAATTTTCCTTAAGAGTCCAGGAGCAGGATTTTTATATTGATACTCTGGCTTTTGATGAGGCTCAAAAATGTTTCGTTATCATTGAATATAAAAAAGATAAAAGCATCAGCGTCATCGATCAGGGCTTTGCCTATCTTTCTGCTATGTTGAATCACAAAGCCGACGTAATTTTAGAAATAAACGAAAAGTGGAAGAAAAACTATACAAAGAAAGATATTAATTGGGATTTATCAAGAGTAATATTTGTTTCCCCGGAGTTTACTAATTATCAAAAAAACGCCATCAATTTTAAGGATCTGCCGATCTATTTATATGAAGTAAAAATTTACGATAACAATATAATTGAGTTTGATCCGATAAAACCATACCGAACCAGTGAATCAATAGGAACACTTTCAAAAGATAAAACTATCCAAAATGTAAGCCGGGAAGTTAAAGTCTACTCAGAAGATGACGTAATCGGGAATAATGAAGATAGAGTGTCCCTCTACGCACTATTGAAAGAAAAACTCCTGGCGGTCAATTCCTCGTTAATTTTTCACCCTACCAGGTCATATATCGGAGTTCAGAAAGAAGGCGACTGGAGAAATTTTATTGGCATAGAAACGCATCAGAACGGATTAAGAATTTTCTATACTCGCTCCCAGCCTCAAGACTTTACGGATCCGAAGAAAAAATTATTCTATCGCGAGAATAGCTTTAAAAACTATAATCAACATATGTCCGGTTTACTTATAAACTCATCTGAGGATGTGGATTATGCGGTATCCTTATTTGAACAACTTTTTGAACGATTAACTAAAGTAAGTAATGGATAAATTAATTTTTCTTGATACTGAGACGACGGGGAATGATTTGCTGGCGGATAGACTCGTCCAGATTTCTTATTCCCACTCCGGCAAACTTATTTCAGAATTTTTTAAACCTCCTTTGCCGATTTCCGTTAAAGCGCAAAGTATCTCACACGTCACCAATAAAATGATTGAGGATAAAAAACCTTTTTCCGGTTCGGATATCCGCTTAGAACTTGAAAAATTGCTAAAGGAAAATATTATTGTAGCCCACAACGCCCAGTTTGACCTCGCTATGCTTGCCCACGAAGGCCTGGTATCGCCGAAATTTATCTGCACTTTAAAAGTTGCCAGATTTATCGACGAGGAAGGGGAGATTCCCGAATATAATCTGCAATTTCTGCGCTATTACTTTGAGCTGGATATCGAAGCTAAAGCGCATACCGCAAACGGGGATGTTTTAGTCCTTGAGGCCGTTTTTAAAAAGCTTTACGGGAAGATGCTGGAGACTCATAAAGACCACGACACCGTTATAAATAAAATGATTGAGATTTCCTCGTCCCCTTTTATTATGCGGTCTTTTAATTTCGGTAAGCACAAAGGTAAAAAAGTTGAGGAAGTGGCGAGAATTGACAGGCCTTATTTAAGTTGGCTGCTTGAACAAAAGAGTCAGAATCAGGGAGAAGAAGATTGGATTTATACTCTAAAATATTATTTAAATCAGTCCTAGTCTCCGCTTTCCGTGCTTGATTTTATCCTAGAACAATATATTATTGCCCTATGCGGAAAAAGATAGGCATTGTGCTTCTATTATTATTCTCCGGTTTTTTGATTTTTCAAAACTACGAGCTTAACAGACGGCTTAATTTGGTTGAGAATAAACTCGGCGGGAAAGAGTTATTGCTTTGTAACGAAAAAGATTCTGTTGAAAACGTCAGAAAATCTGTAGTCAGGGTTATCGGGGCGCATAGCGAAGGATCGGGGTTTGCTGTAAGGGAGAATATAGTTTTAACCAACTTCCACGTCATTGAATTTGAACCCAGTCCCAAAATAATTCTGCCTGATAACAAAGTTGCCGCGGCAAATATCTTAATGGGGGATAAAAACGCCGATTTGGCACTTCTTGAGATTCAGGAAGAATTACCGGTTATTAAGTGGGGCGATACCAAAAAATTAAATATTTCCGACGGATTATTGGCGATAGGTTTTCCTTTCGGAGGAATGTTAATAGGGGAGGCAACCGTCAATAAAGGTTCGCTTTCGGGCAGAAGGCACGACAAAAATTTTAATATAGATTACATTCAGACCGACGCCACTTTAAACCCGGGGGTTTCGGGAGGACCGATGATCAATATTTGCGGGGAAGTCGTCGGGGTTAATACTGCCGGGACGGGAGGGTTGGGGCTGGCGATAAGTTCGGAATCGATCAGGCAAAAATGGCTGGATATGGCAATTTCGAAGGACTCGTTAAAAGACGTTAAGGTTATTACTTTTGAACCTGAAAAAGGGCCTCTTGAGGCGGTAACCGCGTTTTACAACTACATAAAAATCAGAAAAATGAATGACGCCTTTGCGCTTCTGTCGGACAATTTTAAAAAGGGTTATTCGGTTGATCATTGGAAAAAAGGCTACGAGCCGAATCTCGATACATCGGTGCTTTCTATCAAACTTGATCCGGAGAAAGAAAACTTTGTTAACGTTAAACTCGCAACTAAAGATCTGATTGAGGATGAAATTATCACGAAGTTTTTTGAAGGGTATTGGGAAGTAAAAAATATCGACGGCAAATGGCTTTTGTGGGATCCGGAGATAAAAGAGGTTAAAGATCCCGATTATGACTGGTTTTACAGCCCCTGAGAATTGATTAACCCATAGTCTTCGTTTATAATTCCCTGATGCCAATAAGTGCGGATAGAATACTCGGAACTCCGGAAACTTTTTCGGAAAATCACGAAACCAGAAGAAATCAATACGCTTACAGCGCGCTGCGCGGTCACCTTAAGATCAGGGAAAGATTCGGCCCGCTTGCAAATAACGGGGGATGGATGCCTTCCCGTTTGACCACCCTTTTTTGTGAAACCCTGGAGGAATTCGGCGCTTTTATAGATTCCGCAGATGAAAAACCGACAGAAGAACAAAGAAAGGGAATGTTAATCAGCCACGGATTATCCAATGTCAGAAGCGGGATAACCGCATTTAATATGACCGAGATCAGAAACCCGGCGCAATTGCTTTTTGTTTCGGCTCACGAAACGGTTCATCAGTGGAGCGGGGGAGTCGTTCCCCGGATGCCTGAGACCAAAAGTCTTTTTGAGGGCAGCCGCGGAAAAAAGGGAAGGGTAGTTATAGAGGATTTGGAAATTGAGGCGCTTGAGGCCGCGATTGATTATACGGTTTGCGAAGCTCTGGGAATTGTTGATGCGGATTTGGATTTCGGGGAAAATTTTGCGCCGTTTTTATTAAAAGAAGCGCGGATGATGAGACGGATGTATTCTTTCTGGGGAAGTGAAGGTCCTACGCAGGCTTTCCGGGTAACTCAGGGCGGGCTTCCGGCTGGGGATGTGAGGACTATAAATTCGGTTATGGGGAGTTGTGCCTTCGGTCCGGAATTCAATAATTTTTTTGAACAGGGTTTAATGATGGCCGGAGGATTGGTTCACCGCGAGCACCGTTTCCGCGATGAGGAAAAGGCGGACGGTTTTTACAGGAATGTATTAAGCTGGATGAGTTTGGGTATGGATAAAGACAGACAAGATCAGGAAGTAATACTGCTTTCTACTTAAACACAACTGCATTTGGTAATTGCCTGCCAGGGCCCGCTTTACCTATTTGCGCAGCAAATTGGCAAGGTTCTTAAAAATTCTTAGCCTGGGTTTAGCGTTTTCTACTTAAACACAACTGCATTTGGTAATTGTCTACCCGGACCGGCCTTATATCCTCCCTGCCAGAGTGCAACGGAACCACCACCGTCAAGGTTCAGCGCGTATTTTGCTCCGAGGGATTTAAAAATATTGGCAAAATCAAACATATCAACGTTATAGCCAACAACCAAAAAGATAGTGTTATCGTTAAAACCGATACCTCCTTTTGTTCCTTTTGAAGATTGTTTGGCCGATAAACTGCTCGGTTCAACCGTAATGTGCCCGTCATTTAAAATTCCCGGGTAATTTACAATTCCTCCGCGGATCCCGTCAACCCGGCCGGCGTCCTGCCTATATTTATACGCTCCTCCTGCTTCCTGATAAATCATACTTCTTCCGCCCCAGCCGAGTTTATCTTCGTTAATCCAGCGGTTTATCCGCGAGTTGTAAACCGGAAAATCAAAGGAGTTTTTTTTGGAGGCGCAGTCCGCATAGTCGGCCGGACAGGTATAAGTTCCGTGGATTCCCGCCATACCTCCCGCGCCGGAAATATAATCCGCCAGCGGTTTAACCGGGCAATCGGCAGTGCAGTCGGTATCGCTTGCGGTATCGGTAAACATCGAAACGCCTATCGGGAGTGTAACTACTGTTGCTTTAAAAGATCCGACGTCCGTTTGGATATTTCCTCCGCCCGAACTGCCGGAAGCGGGGGCGGGGGTTGCAGAAGCTTTAGGTGAGGGAAGGGGAGTAGGGGAAGGGGTGGGAGTAGGGCTCGGAGAAGGGGAGGGCTTCGGAAAACACCTGTCGGGACAGGGAGCCGTCTTGCAGACTACCTGCTGACAGATATTATCAGACGGACAATCGGCGTCGGTATTGCAGGTTCCGGGTTCCAGAGTGGGTGAGGGGGAGGGCGTGAAAATTACCGAAGGTGAAGGGGATTGGCCGGAGTTTTGAGTCCCCATAAAAGATCTGCTTGCCGCATAGCCGGTCAGACCGATCAGGAGAACAAAAGCGAAAATTATCGGTATGGAAATTATTCCGTAATCATTCAGACTTCGGGGCATTAACTCTCATCGTATCAAAATCCAGCTCTTTTAGGGAGTCTGGGGTTAGGGAATCCTCAATTTTAAATTCACCAACCCGGGTCCGTTTTAATTCTTTAACATACCCCCCTACTTTCAATTCTTCACCGAGCTCGCGGGCGAGGGAGCGGATATAAACTCCGGGGCCGGTCAGAACTTTTAATTTTAAAAAGGGATAACCGTAGCTTAAGATTTCGATATCTTTTATCAGTACCTGCCTTTTTCCTAAAGTAACGCTTAAGCCCTTTCTTAATTTTTTATACGCCTCTACCCCGCTTATCTTTACTGCGGAATATTGAGGGGGCATCTGCCAGATTTCACCGGTAAATTTTTTCAAAGCTTCTGATACTTCCGGCGCTTCCGGTATCTCTGATACTTTCCATTCTGTCTTCTCCCCTTCCGAATCATCGGTGGTGCTGGTTTTTCCGAACTCGATTACTACCTCGTATTCCTTTTCTTTCTGGAGTTCGGTAAATAATTTCTTTGTCGATTCCCTCCCTATCCCGACAACCAAAACCCCCTCGGCTAAAGGATCAAGCGTGCCGGCGTGACCGACCTTTTTAATACCGGTAATTTTTTTGATTTGAGCGATAATCCTGAAGGAAGTCGGACCGACAGGCTTATAAATAGGTACAATCATTAGTGGAATGTAATAAACCAATAACCCAATGTCAAATAAACCAATATTTGATCTAGCTGATGGTCTTTTTGATTATAGAGCTGATAATAGCAAGAATTTCTGCGCTTTCGATTAAGAGATTGTTCAGTTGATCGGGAACTTTGGGATTGATTTTTTCTATCAGTCGTAGCCAATAAATAGTTTCTTTGGTTTCTTTTCTGACAATAGTGAGACAATGCACGAAATCCTTTTTACTGTTAGTCCCGTCAGCTTCTTCACTATTAGCCCCCATAGATGTGACGGATCTTATAAGCTGAGAAATAATTATTTGATTGGTGTATGTCTTGGGAAGTTTCTCTGTCAGCTGCAAAACCGGAACCACGAAATTAAAAATTCTTTCATAAATATCATATCTACGATCGGTCATCTACAAACTGGTTTATTCAATTATTGGGTTATTTGTATATTGGTTTATTATATCTTTATTACCTGTTCCCAGGGGAAGTTGGGGTTGCCGAAGTGGCCGTAGGCCGCGGTTTCAAGATAGATCGGTCTCCGGAGATCCAGCCGCTCGATAATCGCATTGGGGCGGAAATCAAAATGTTTGGCAACTAATTTGGCGTGGGATTTTCCGTCCTGATCGATTGCCTCAACCATAAGAGGCTCGGCCCGGCCGATAGCGTAGGAAACGGAAACTAAAACTTTTTTGGCATACTTGTTGGCGACTAAATTTTTCGCAACAAACCGGCACATATAAGCGGCCGAACGGTCAACCTTTGTCGGGTCCTTGCCGGAAAAACATCCTCCGCCGTGAGGAACGAGACCGCCGTAAGTATCAACTATAACTTTTCTGCCAGTCAGTCCGGTGTCCGACTCAAATCCTCCGATAATAAATTGGCCCGTCGGATTTACTAAAATCTCAATATCCTTGGTGTCGCCGACGGTCGGTTTGATTAAGAATTTAATTAAATCGGAGCGGATTTCTTTTTGCGTAACTTTTTTGTTGTGCTGGGTGCTGATGAGGATGGTTCTTATCTTGCTTCCTTCCATTGTCACCTGGGCCTTGCCGTCGGGACCGAGCCATTTAAGTGTTCCGTTCTCGCGGAGTTCCTGAAGCCCTTTTGTTAATTTGTGAACCAGAACGACACCTTTAGGGAGATACTCTTTTGTTTCGGAAGTGGCATACCCGTACATTATTCCCTGATCCCCTGCCCCGCCGGTATCCACGCCCTGGGCGATATCGGGGGATTGCTGAACAATCCGGGTGACTATTTTTAAAGGCTGGGTGTAACCGATTTTTTTATAAATATTTTCGGCAAGCTTTTTGAAATTTACTTTTGCCTTACTGGTTAATTCACCGCCGACGACAAGTAGTCCGTGGCATCCGAAGGATTCAATAGCCACACGGGATTTCGGATCCTGGCGCAGACATTCGTCGAGCACCGCATCGGAAATCTGGTCGCAGACTTTATCGGGATGTCCGCAGGTAACGCTTTCAACTGTATAAACTTTTGGGTTGTATAACATATCTTTCTCCGATTCCGGAGCCGGATTTAGCACTGTTTCGAGGGGTCCTTCGCTTCGCTCAGGATGATCTCCGATCAGTTGCTGGGCGGTTTAACGAGCCGTATCTCAACCGCCACTCTTGATACCTTTGAGGTTTCAAGTAACTTTACAGAATATAAAGACTTATAACTTTATTGTCAAGAAGGTTTTTAACTTTTAGGTTTGACGACGTTTTGGGGATCCGAATTTATGAAGGCTTTGATATTATCAACGGTTGTTTGTCTGATGCGCTCGATGGCTTCTTTGGTGTTTGAGGCGACGTGGGGAGTGATTATGACATTATTTAATTCAATCAGTTTATCATTCAGTTTGGCTTCTGCGGAAGCCTCATCGGAGTCAGTGCGCAGGGTAGTCTCGTTTTCTAAAACATCAAGGCCTGCCGCGCCGATGATTCCCGTCTCAAGTCCGTTGATTAAAGCCTCAGTCTCAACAATTTCGCCTCTTGAGGTATTAATTAAGACTACGCCCCTTTTGAAAAAACTGATATTTTTTTGATTGATTAAATGCTTTGTGGATGGAAGGAACGGAACGTGAAGTGAAACAAAGTCGGATTTGCTCATCAGTTCCTCAAGTCCGACGTAAGTAAACCCGAATTTTTCCGGGAGCTCCTGATTGGGGAAGGCGTCATAAGCCAAAACTTCCATACCGAAGCCTTTGGCGATTTTTACCGCGTTAACTCCGATATGTCCCGTGCCGATTACTCCGAAAGTTTTGCCGTTTAAATCAAGACCGGTTAATCCCTCGCGGTTGAATTTTTCGGTAATTTTTACCGATAAATCCGCCTGGATAATCTTTTTTGTAATGGTCAGAAGCAGACCGAAAGCAAATTCGGCAACTGTTGTTTCCCCGTAAACCGGAACATTAACAACGGTAATGTTCTTCTCGGCGGCTTTACCCAAATCAATGTGGTCAAAGCCGGTACTCCTGGCGGCGACGAGTCTCAGGTTCGGGAGGGAATCGATAACCGACGCATCTACTTTTGAATCGGTAAAAACGGAAATAACGTCATAATCTTTATTTTGCGGTAAATTTTCAGGCGAGATGGAGACAGGAAAACATTCGACTTCGTTTCCCTGAAGAGCATTTTTATAGAATTCGTCCTCGTCCCCGCGGATATTAAAGAAAGCAATTTTCACCTTTTAAATCTTCCTTTCCGCCTCTTAAAATTTTTAGATTTAAAAGGCAAGGTTCTGCGAGAGCGAAGTATAATTTCAGATACTGAAGCTCGAAGCAGGTCCTTACTATTGTCTAAATTATGTCATAAAAACCGGGCGGGTAAAAGAGAGGTTTTTTCAAAAATTATCTTGACTAATTCTTGAAAAGGGGTAATATGTAAATTCCTAAACTCAATGAAATCCCTGATTTTTTTTATCATAGCAGCAATACTACTCAGGCTGTTGCCCCACTACCCGAACTTTGCCCCGGTTACGGCGATTGCGTTATTTTCGGGAGCATATTTCAGCAGAAGAACGGCTTTTATTCTTCCCTTATTAATAATGGTGATTTCCGACTATTTGCTTCTTTATATCAGTCCCTACGGGATTGATTTTTCCCGGATCCACCCGTTAACTTCGCTTTTTCATTCAACAACTCTTTTTGTCTGGGGGAGTTTTCTGATTTCTGCGGCATTGGGTGTTTGGGCCGGACGCAAAAAGACTGCGGGCAGGGTCGGGCTTGCAGCCGTGGCTGCTTCGCTTCAATTCTTCATTTTAACCAACTTGGGTGTCTGGCTGACGAGCGGAATGTATAGCCTGGATTTTGCGGGGCTTGCCTATTGCTTTGCGATGGCGTTGCCTTTTTATAAAGGTACATTTATGGGAGATATTTTTTATACCGGACTGTTTTTCGGAGGATTTGAATTGATTAAAACCGCTTCTAAAAAATTCTCATTCCTGAAAATTTAAGCACCCTAAATTCTTGAGATAGATCTGAACCTATAGTATAATATCCACTTATGTCCGAACGCGGATTATTAAGATTTGAATACAGGGGAGAAGTATCCGGGGGGAGATTAACGTACAAAAAAGCGATGCCGGATTCCCGTCAATGGTTGGTTGACTCCACAGTTCTGGGTCAACTCGCCGACGCACAACAGGCAGCGACACAGGTTCTTCCGTGTCAAAGAATTACCGACCCTGAATTACTGGTCGGACTTCTGGCTTACAATCATATCCATCCGCCGAGATTTATGTTAAAACCCAAGGATAAAGCTCCGGTTAAAGTTGTTTTGGGCGAGGGTGAACAGGCCGAGACTTATGTTGCCGAGTATCCGGGTAAATCGGCCTTTCTGTATCTTTTGGGAGAGCCGACAAGAGAGACTGTTGAAGCTATAGTTGGTGAAAGTATGCGCAGGCCCAGAGAGCGGACAGATCATCTTCATTTGGCAACGGTTGCCAGGATTGAAGAAGCCGGCTGGCAGGTTTGGTGGGCACCGCTTCCGGAAAGAGGTCATTGGATGCACGTCAGAATTGTTCCGGGAACTTATATTAAAAAAGGTGTTTATCCGTCACTTGAGGATGCTGAGAAATTGCGCGGAGCGTTTGTAAAAGCTTTTTAAATTTTTTCTCCTAAGGATCGCGTTTGCGGATAATTGATGTTAAAATACCAAAGATTCGGACTTAAGATAAATTACCGGGGTGTAGGTCATCGGGTTAAAGCGGAGCTTTAACGGGTCAAATACAAACTGGTCCGCAAGGCGGAAAACTATAAATAACTGATTTGACCCAGGAAGACCGCGCTTTCCGCATAGCGGAAATAGGTAACCATTAAAATTATTAAAGTTCTGAAATACCGGGGTGTAGGTCATCGGTAGACCGCGCGCATGGGGTGCGTGAAGTAGGAGGTTCAATTCCTCTCACCCCGACCAAGCAAGGCGAGGGAGCCGGGAGAGGAACAAGGTTATGAGCGGAGCGAGTTGTTCTTATTCCTCTCACCCCGACCGACCTTGTTCCTGGTGCGGGTATGTCACTATCATTGCCTCGGGGTCCGGAACGAGCAACCGGACGTGTCTTCTTAAGAAAACAGCCTCTCTTATTCCTTCTTCCGTTAACTGAGAATTATCCATCTCGGCAATACTTGATCCTAAAAGGAGGCCTCTTCTCCAGTCCCTTAAAGCCCATTCCAGATCAAGGCCGGTTGCGTCAAAACCTCTTTCGTCAGCGATATGGACTCCCCGGTCGGACTGAAACCTGCCGGAAGTTCTCGCGACGCCGTCTTCTCCGTATTGATAAGCGAAAACTCTTCTGGTATCTGCGGTTATGGGAATCGGAAATCCGGGTTTTATTTCCATCCAGGGACTGTTCAGATTTGTGACAAGACCTCTGTTGGGGGTCCCGGAAAGATCAAAACCGTTCGGCCAGTTCACTTCGGGAGGCAAATCTCCTCCGCGGTCTCTTTCCCTGCCTAGAGTAAAACGGGGCATAGCATTAATATAGTTTCTATTCCCGGATACGTCAACTCAAAGTTTTGATATATTTTGATACTTTGATACTATATTGCCAAAGTTTACCCGAAAGTTATAATAGTTAATTATGGGCAGAACTCCCGGACCTTCAAAAATTACTCTGGATGGAAATGGTATAGCAATGGAATCCAATGCAAAAAAGGCTGCTATCGATGCTGCGATGGCGCAAATCCAAAAACAATACGGAACGGGTTCGATTATGAAGCTCGGGGAACGCGCCGAAAGAATGACCATCGATGTTATTTCTACAGGCTCTCTGGCTTTGGATTTAGCGTTAGGGGTAGGCGGGCTTCCGAAAGGCAGGATCATTGAGATTTTCGGTCCCGAAGCATCGGGAAAAACTACTGTTTGTCTGCATCTTATAGCCGAGGCCCAGAAAAAAGGCGGAGTCGCGGCTTTTATCGATGCCGAGCACGCGCTTGATCCGCAAAGAGCCCAAAAGATCGGGGTTAACCTGGATGACTTATTGATTTCCCAGCCCGATACCGGAGAACAGGCTCTGGAAATTGCCGATGCTTTAATCCGCTCGGGAGGAATAGATGTTTTAGTTATTGATTCGGTTGCAGCACTCGTTCCGCGTTCGGAAATTGAAGGGGAGATGGGGGATTCATCAATGGGTGTGCAGGCAAGACTGATGTCCCAGGCTTTAAGGAAATTAACAGGCGCCATCTCAAATACCAATACAATTGTTGTTTTTACCAACCAGCTCAGGCAGAAAATCGGCGTGATGTTCGGAAATCCCGAAACCACGACCGGAGGATTGGCCCTCAAGTTTTATTCCTCGGTCAGACTGGATGTCCGGAAAATTGAAAATATTAAGCAGGGCGATATGGTTATCGGTTCGAGGCACCGGGTAAAAGTAGTTAAAAATAAAGTGGCTCCGCCTTTCAGAACTGCGGAATTTGATATGGACGATAACGGGATTTCCCATATGGGAGAACTTTTGGATGTCGGTATCGAACTTGAGATATTAACTAAGTCGGGAGCTTTTATTAAATGGAACGATAATTTGCTCGGTCAGGGGAGACAGGCGGCGATCTCCTACCTTAAGGAAAATCCGAAGGAAGCCGAAAAGCTGGAGAAAGATATCCGGACAGCCTGGCTGAAAAATAAAGAAGGCAAAGATCCGATGGTTGTCGGCGAGGAAGAGGAAGAAGGCGCGGCAAAAATTCAGGAAGCTGTTTAAACTTCGATTTCGGTAAAATCTTTGATGTAAAAATCCGCTTCATTCAATTCTTCTTTAGGATGTGAGGTCAGGACTGCTATAACCGTTTTAATCCCGGCAGACTTGGCGGATTTTACGCCTGAGGGTGTATCTTCAAAAGCCAGGCACTCTCCGGGGGCGAAGCCTAATTTTTCCGCTGTTTTTAAATATATTTCAGGGTGGGGTTTGCCTTCCAGAGTATCCTCCGAGCCGACTATCACTGCAAAAAAATTCTGAAGTTTAAGTGCCTCAAGAACAAAGATTCTGTTTTTGTAAGGGGAGGTTGTGGCGATGCCTACTTTAAGTTTCTTTAGGGACAACTTGTCCAAAAAGTCGATTAATCCGCCGTTTGCCTTAAGATTCGGGCCGTATATTTCTCTGTATATTGATTCTTTTTCTTCTTCAAGCTGGGTTTGTTCATCAGGCGCTATCCGTCTTTCAAATAACAACTCAAGGATTGCATCGTTTCTTTTTCCCGAGACTTTCATCAGGTAGCCTTCTTCGGTTAAATTAATTCCGTGTCTCCGGCAGAATTCTATCCACGCCCTTTTATGGTAAAGCGTGTTGTCGATCATCGTCCCGTCCATATCAAAAATTACGGCCTTTATACTTGAAAGATCCAGTTTCATTGCTGAGTATAATATACCAGATGAAGATAACTTCCGTTGAACCTCAAAAGAAAAATCCCCGCAGATTTAATATTTTTCTTGACGGAAAATTCGCCTTCGGCGCGGATGAGGATCTGGTTGTTGACCGCAGACTTGTTACGGGTAAAGAAATTCCGGAGACTGATCTGCAGATTCTTTTGGAAGAGGCGGAAATCGGAAAATTAATGGAGCGGATGTACGGATTATTCGGGCGCAGGCAAAGATCCGAAAATGAGGTCCGCGATTATTTAAAACAGCTTTCATTTAAAAGAAAGCTCAAAGGTGACGGGGAGATAACGGATGAGATCGCTTCGGCATTAGTAAGTAAACTTGTAAGAAAGGGTTTAATTAACGATTTGGAATTCGCTAAGTCCTGGGTTGAATCAAGATCGAAGAGAAAAGGTATTAATGCGCTAAAAAGCGAACTGTTCAATAAGGGGATCGGCAGGGAAATAATCGAGGAAGTGTTAAGTAATGAGGCGCTGGTATCAAGCGGTGCTCAAACAGCAGAAAAATTGTTGGAGAGGAAAATGAGAATCTGGAAGAATTTAAAGGAATATGAATTTAAGCAGAAAGCTTTGCAGTTTTTAATGAGCCGTGGGTTTGAATATGACCTTTGCAAAGAGCTTATTGAAAAAGTAATAAAGGAGGTCTATAATTAACTCATAGTAGTAAAGAAGAACCTGAAAATGGTAATTACTAAATTGAGTTATTTTCAATTTTAAGTATTCAGTGCGTAAGCGCTTCTTCTTGTGCTGTTTTATAGATGAAAAGATCATTCGGAGCACCATCTTCATATCAGCCCTCAGAACCCAGCCAACCGATAATTGACGTTAATGCAAAAGAAAACGAACTCT